>JACCXK010000153.1 GCA_013697055.1 Alphaproteobacteria bacterium | reverse complement strand
CCCTCGCGCAGCAGGTTGATGCCGATCAGCACGTCGAAGGCGCCCAGGCGCAGATCGCGGATGATCTCGATGCGCTCCAGGGTTTCGACGTCCGAATGCATGTAGCGCACCCGGATGCCCTGTTCGTGCATGTATTCCGTCAGGTCCTCGGCCATCTTCTTGGTCAGGGTGGTGACCAGGGCGCGATAGCCCGCCTTGGCGATCAGGTGGCATTCGGCGATCAGGTCATCGACCTGGCTTTCCACCGGACGGATCTCCACCGGCGGATCGATCAAGCCCGTGGGGCGAATGACCTGTTCGGTGAAGACGCCGCCGGTGCGTTCCATCTCCCAATTGCCCGGCGTGGCGCTGACATAGAGCGACTGGGGCCGCATCGCGTCCCATTCCTCGAACTTCAGCGGACGGTTGTCGATACAGGACGGCAGGCGGAAGCCGTATTCGGCAAGTGTGAACTTGCGGCGATAGTCGCCTTTGTACATGGCGCCGATCTGCGGCACCGTCACATGGCTTTCATCCGCGAACACCAGGGCGTTGTCGGGCAGGTATTCAAACAGGGTGGGCGGCGGCTCGCCGGGTTTCCTGCCCGTCAGCCAGCGCGAATAATTCTCGATGCCGGCGCAGCTGCCGGTGGCCTCGATCATCTCCAGGTCGAAGGTGCAGCGCTGTTCCAGCCGCTGGGCTTCCAGCAATTTTCCCTTGGCGCGGAAGTCGGCCAAGGTGGTGATCAGCTCCGCTTTGATGCCGTTCATCGCCTGCTGCAAGGTCGGGCGCGGCGTCACATAATGGCTATTGGCATAGACCTTGATCGCATCCAGCACGCCGGCCTTGTGTCCCGTGAGCGGATCGAATTCGGTGATGGTATCCACCGTGTCGCCGAACAGTTCGACACGCCAGGCGCGGTCTTCCTGGTGTGCCGGGAAGATGTCGATCGTGTCGCCGCGCACCCGGAAGGCGCCGCGGGTGAAATTGTCGTCATTGCGCCGGTATTGCAGCGCCACCAGGTTCTGGATGGCGGCGTTGCGGTCGATCTTGTCGCCGCGCGCGATGCCGACCGCGGTGCCGGAATAAGTCTCCACCGAGCCGATGCCATAGATGCACGACACCGAGGCGACGATGATGACATCGTCGCGCTCCAGGATCGCCCGCGTCGCCGAATGGCGCATGCGGTCGATCTCTTCGTTGATCGAGCTGTCCTTCTCGATATAGGTGTCGCTGCGCGGGATATAGGCCTCCGGCTGGTAGTAGTCGTAATAGCTGACGAAATACTCGACCGCGTTTTCCGGGAAAAAGGTTTTGAACTCGGCATAGAGCTGAGCGGCGAGGGTCTTGTTGGGCGCCAGGATCAGGGCCGGGCGCTGGGTGGCCTCGATGATCTTGGCCATGGTGAAGGTCTTGCCCGAACCGGTGACGCCCAGCAGCACCTGGTCGCGTTCCTGGGCGTTGACCCCAGCCACCAGTTCCGGGATGGCGGTGCGCTGGTCGCCCGCCGGCTGGTAATCGCTGACCAGCTTGAACAGCTTGCCGCCTTCGGACTTCGGGGGGCGGGCCGGACGGTGGGGCACGAACTCGCTGATCGGCACGGTGGCATAGGCCGGGTCGATTGCCTCCTCCGGCGCGACGGTGCCCATCGCCAAGGGCATCTTGTCCACCGCCGCCTGGAATTTGGCGGCATTGTCGCTCATCCCTTTCGGGGCGCGCGGCTTCTTCGTGCGGGGGACCATGCCGTTGTTGTGGGCCATGGCGGTAATATAGGGCCGCCGCGAGGTTTTTGCAGGGGTTTGCCTCGTTTTCGGCCCGATTTCTCGCTATGGAACTCGTATCCGCAGGGGGACGCGACATGCATCAACGCAATCTGATCGAGACGGTGCTGGAACAGGCCCTGTTCAAGTCGCGCTGGATCCTGGCGCCCTTCTACCTAGGCATGGTGGCGTCGCTGGTGATGCTGCTGGCGGCCTTTGTGGCCGAACTGGTCCATGCCTTCCCGGCGGCGATGAACCTCAACGACGTGGATCCCGAAAAGGTGATCCTGGCGGTGCTGGGGATGATCGACCTGTCCCTGGCCGGCAACCTGGTTGTGATCGTGATTTTCTCCGGCTACGAGAATTTCGTTTCCAAGATCAACACCGAGAATGCCGAAGACCGTCCCGGCTGGATGGGCACACTCGATTTCTCCGGCCTGAAGATGAAGCTGATCGGCTCCATCGTGGCGATCTCCGCCATTTCGCTGCTGCGCGCCTTCATGACCCTGACCGAGGACGGCGCACCGCTGGACGAGGCCAAGCTGCGCTGGATGCTGTTCCTGCACCTGACTTTTGTGGTGTCGGGCTTGCTCTTTGCCGCGATGGACTGGATCGGCAACAGGGCCGAGAAGCCTCACGAACACTAAAACAAAAGGGCCGCCCCATCGGAGCGGCCCTTTTTCATTATCGAACGTCTAAGTCCCGTTCCTCCCCGCGCGTCCGTTAGCACGCTTGCATAGGGGGAGGTGGCCGGTTCGTAGCGACAGCGTGCGAACGCGCCTGCGCTGCGAAAGCCGGAGGGGGGTTACTTCGCGCCAGCGACGGCGTCAGCAGTCATCTTGGCGGCGGCCTGCGAGGCTGCCAGGTCGGAGTTGCCCACGCCCATCTTGGCATCGGCTGCGATCTTGGTCAGCTTGGCCTTCTGCGCCGCATCGGTGCTGTCGTTGATGGCGCCCGCGCCGGCCTTGCCGCACGGGTTGCCGGCCGCTTCGTCAAAGCCCGCGCCGCCGGGGCCGACGAGGCAATTCACGGCATGTTGCAGATGCTTGTGCGCCATGGCGATGTCGGCCTGGGTGGCGGCCATGCCGGCATGGGTCTGGGCGGTGGACAGTTCGCCGGCCAGGTCGGCGAAGGCGGGAGTGGCGAGCAGGGCGGCGGCGCCGGCCAGCAGGAACAGTTTCTTCATGGGGTTTCCTCTCAGGGCTCAAAGAATTGGGGCGCAGGGGGTATTCCCCATGCGCCC
>JACCXK010000120.1 GCA_013697055.1 Alphaproteobacteria bacterium | reverse complement strand
CATATAGACCGCGCCGCGATCCTCGCCGGTCTTCTTGTCATAGGCGCGCAGCAGGGCACCCTTCTTGCCGTTCGGCGTGGTGGCGAAACCGGACTCGCCGCAGATCACCAGCGACTTGGTGACCGTCGGGCCGATCAGGCCGGGCCGGCCGGTGCGCGGAATCTTGAGGCCCTTCAATGCCGGATGGTTCTTGATGTTGTCCGGCGTATCGCCATGGGCGATTTGCCAGGCGATATCGCCTTTCTCCAGATCGGTGGCGGTGATGCGGCCATAAGGCGGCTTCATCAGCGGCAAGCCGTCCACGGTCAAGACACCGGGACGGAATTCGTCCGCGCCGCCGGCGCTGGCCGGCTGGGCTGCATTGGCGACGGCGGTGGGCGGCGCCAGATACTCATCTCCGCCTTGGATCACCGCCGCCCGTGTGGGCACGGCGCCGACCGTGCCGCGCACATAATCGGAATCGGTGAAGCGCGGATTGCCCGGCAGCAGCCCATCCGCCGCCACCGTGGTTTCCGAGAAAGTGTAAACCGTGTGGGTTTCCGGATCGTAGCAGCCGCCGGCCCAGTTGGTGCCGCCCTGGGTGGCAAGCGAGGTCAAAGTGCCCCAGGTGCCATCGGTTTTGGATAGCGAAGGCGGGGTGTAAACCGGCCCGCTCCTGTAGTGCGCCAGCAGCCTCAACGCCTTGGCATGCAGCTCCGGCGTGAAGTCGATGATGGTGGAGGGATCGACACTCTGCACGTCGTAGGGCGGCGGCTTCACGGGGATCGGCTGGGTCGGCGAATACCATTCGCCCGGCACGTCGCCCTTGGGCACTTTCTTCTCGATGAAAGGCCAGATCGGCTGGCCGGTCTCGCGGTTCAGCACATAGAGGAAGCATTGCTTGCTGGGCTGGGCCAGCGCCTTCACCATTTTGCCGTTGTGGGGCACGTCGCACAGGATCGCGGCGCAAGGCACGTCCCGATCCCAGATGTCATGATGGACCAGCTGGTAGTGCCAGCGCCGCTTGCCGGTTTCCAGCTCGACCGCGACCAGGCAGTTGCTGAACAGGCTGTTGCCCTGGCGGCGGACGCCGGATTCGTCGGCGCTAGGAATCTCGATGCCGAGATAGGCCAGCCCCAGTTCTTCATCCACCGACATCTGCGCCCAGCAGCCGGTGTTGGTGGCCTTCTCTGCTTCTCCGGGCCGGATCCAGCTGTCGTAACCGAACTCGCCCTTCAGCGGGATGGTGTGGAAGATCCACAGCCGCTTGCCGGTCTTCACGTCAAAGCCGCGGACGTATCCCTTGGTGCGCGGCTTGTTGCCCGGCACGCTGCCGCTAGCATGGGCGGCGCCCACGATCACCACATTGCGCGCCACGGTCGGCGTGGCATGCAGCCCGATCTCGCCGCCCAGCGGATCGATCACCTGGTCGTCGTTGAGCTTCAGATCCACCACGCCGGCGTCACCGAAGCCCGCGACCGGCTGGCCGGTCTTCGCATCCAGCGCCACAAGCTGGTATCCTTGTGTGACATAGAGGATGCGTTCTTCGCTGCCGTCGGTCCAATAGGCGAGACCCCGGCCGGAATATTGCCGGGGGGCGTTGCGGGCGCGGGCGCCTTCATCCTTGCGGAACATCCACAAGAGTTCGCCATTGGCGGCATCGATGCAGACCACGTCGCGGCGCGCGCCGCCGGTGGTGTAGAGCCGGCACTTGATGACCAGGGGCGTGGCTTCCCAGGTATATTCCGGGCGCGATCCCAGGATGGACGACGGAAACCGCCAGGCCACTTCCAGCTTGTCGAAGTTGGTCGCATTGATCTGGTCCAATGGCGCATAGCGGGTATTGGCCAGGTCGGCGGCATAGTTGCGCCACTCGGTGTCCGCCGGGGCCATATTTGATGTGTTTTGCGCCCGCGCCGGCAGGCCCGCCATCACCAGCGCCACGGCCGTCGAAGACAGCATGGTGCGTCGTGTTACAAAGGCCATATTTGTCTCCCCGAGCCCGTTTATTTTGTCCGGATGATGCAACAGTCCTGCGCGCAGCGCAAAATTGGATAGCCGCCGCAACGTGTTATCCCAAGCATCGAGATTTTCATTGAGAATCTGGGGCAACTCGAATTAATTCAATTCCATGAACAGCTTAAGCCGCAAATTCAGCGTCGCCCCGATGATGGACTGGACCGACAGTCCCTGCCGGGTGCTGCACCGCTGCCTGACCAGGAATGCGCTGCTCTATACCGAGATGGTGACAGCGGATGCGGTGCTGCATGGCGACCGGGCGCGACTGCTGGGTTTTGACGCCTTCGAGCACCCTCTGGCGCTGCAGCTTGGCGGTTCCGATCCGGCCAAGCTGGCGCAGGCGTGCGTGATCGCCGCCGACTTCGGCTATGACGAAGTGAATTTGAATGTCGGCTGTCCGTCGGACCGGGTGCAATCGGGACGCTTCGGCGCCTGTCTCATGCGGGAGCCCAGTCTAGTCGCCGAGTGCGTGGCGGCAATGCGCGCCGTCGTGACGCTGCCGATCACCGTCAAATGCCGCATCGGGGTGGACGACCAGGACCCGGAAATCTCCCTGCGCGCACTGATCGACAGTTGCGCGGACGCCGGCGTGACCGTGTTCGCGGTGCATGCCCGCAAAGCCTGGCTGGAAGGTTTGAGCCCCAAGGAAAACCGCGATGTGCCGCCGCTGGATTACGAGCTGGTCTACCGCGTCAAGCGCGAGCGCCCCAACCTGACCGTACTGATCAATGGCGGCATCGAGACATTGGAACAATGCGAAGGCCATCTGGCGCATGTCGATGGCGTGATGCTGGGCCGCGCCGCTTACCAGAATCCCATTCTGTTGGCTGAGGTCGATGCGCGATTTTTCGGCGGCGCCGCCACCGACCTGGACGCGGCGATCGAGACCTATACCGAACATGTCGCGCGCCAGTTGGCGCAAGGCGCGCGGCTGCACACACTGATCAAGCCGATGCTGGGGCTTTACAATGGCCGCCCCGGTGCACGGCTGTTCCGCCGTCACTTGAGCGAAAACGCGCCGCGCCATGATGCCGGCATCAGCGTGCTGCGCGAGGCGCTGGATTTCGTGCGACAGCGCGAGGCGGCCTGAGCGCGATCAGAGATCGCGCGTAATCAAACCACGTTCTTGAAAATGCCGTGACTGGCGCCCCAGTGCAGCAAGAGATCGGGCCAGGCGGCATCCGGCTTGCCCGCGGTTTTGCTGATGCCATAGCCGTGGCCGCCGGCCTCGAAGACATGGATCTCGGCCGTGATGTTGGCGGCGCGCAGGGCGGTGAAATAGGCCACCGCATTCGGGATCGGCGGCACGACATTGTCGTCGGCCGCCAGGCACATCCAGGTCGGCGGCGCTTCGGCGGGAATATGTTTCTCGCAGGAATAGGCGTCGATCAGTTCGGCCGACGGATTTTCGCCCAACAGCTTGTCGCGCGAACCCGCATGGCGGCCATCGCCCATGGTGACAACCGGATACATCGGCACCGAGAAACTCGGCCTGGCATCCACGGAGTCCGCGGCGTCCATCGGCGCGTACACCCTGGCCGCGAAACGCGTGGCGATGGAGCAGGCGACGTGGCCGCCGGCCGAAAAACCCATGAAACCGATGCGCGCCGGATCGAGACCGTATTTGCCGGCATTGGCGCGCACCAACCGCATGGCGCGCTGCGCATCCTGCAGCGGCACGTCGCTGCGGTTCGCCCAGCCCTCGCCCGGCAGGCGGTAGCGCAGCACGAACACGGTGACACCGGCGGCATTGAAGCGGCGCGCCACATCGGTGCCTTCGAAATCCATCATTTCGCGCGAATAGCCACCGCCCGGCGCCACGATGAAGGCCGAACCGTCGGGCCGGTCGGGACGGAACACGATCATGCTGGGATTGCCGACCTGGTCGATATAGCGGTCAACAGGCGCGGCACCGGGATCGCGGTTCTGAATGCGGTTGGGCAACCGCACGCCTTCACCACCGGGCGGGGTGCCCGGCCACAGGGAAATGATTTCCCTGGGGTCGGTGGGCACACTGCCATCGCCCGGCATCAGCGTGTCGGCCAGTGCCTGCTTCGACAGCGTTGCGGCGGCCAGGCTGAGCCCCAGCATGTTGCGGCGATCCATGACTCTCTCCCTTGTTATTTTGCGCAAGCCTAACAGCTTTTGCGCTTACACCTGAAACCCGTGCGTCCCCGCCCAGGACAGGAACAGCT
>JACCXK010000085.1 GCA_013697055.1 Alphaproteobacteria bacterium | reverse complement strand
CGCTTACGCTGCGCCAGCCGCGCACGCGCCGCGACGATCCCGTCATTGTTGAACCCCATGCGGTTGATCACCGCGCGGTCCTCGGCGAGCCGGAACAGGCGCGGGCGCGGATTGCCCGCTTGCGGCCGGGGCGTGACGGTGCCGCATTCGACAAAGCCGAAACCGAAGCGCGCCATCGCACCCGGGATTTCCGCATTCTTGTCGAAGCCTGCGGCCAGGCCGACCGGATTGGGAAAATCCAGCCCGAAGGCCGTCACGGCGAGCCGCGCATCATCGGGTGCGGCTGCCGGAATCAGCGGCCCCACCGCCGCCGCCAGCTTCAAGGTCGCGCGATGGGCGGTTTCCGCAGGCAATTGCCGCAACAAGCCGGCGCCAAGATCCAATAGCGACACGCATCCCCTCTGGACTTTGTTCTAGACGGCCAGCCGCCCCACTTCTACTGTAGGAATATAAACACAAAGCCCGGCCTGTTTCCTAACATGCTGACCCACCCGCAAATCTGGCGCGCCATCGACGCGCTTGCCGCCCGCCATGGCCTGTCCCCTTCGGGGCTGGCCAGGCTGGCCGGGCTCGACCCCACCACCTTCAACAAGAGCAAGCGCGGCGCCGCCAATGGAAAGCTGCGCTGGCCCTCGACCGAGAGCCTGGCCAAGGTGCTGGGCGCCACCGGCGCCAGCCTCGACGAATTCACCGCTTTGGTCGGCGAAGGCGGCGCGGGCGCTGCGCGGATGGTGCCGCTGATCGGCATGGCCCAGGCGGGTAATGCAGGCTTCTTCGACGATGCCGGTTTTCCGGCGGGCTCGGGCTGGGAAGACATCGCCTTTCCCGACAATCCCGATCCCCATTGCTATGCGCTGGAGATCACCGGCGAGTCCATGATGCCGGTCTATCGCGACGGGATGCGCATCCTGGTCTCGCCCGGCGCCAGTGTGCGGCGCGGCGACCGGGTGGTGGTCAAGAGCCGGGCCGGCGAAGTGCTGGCCAAGAGCCTCGCCCGCATGACCGCCCAGCGCATCGAGCTGAAAAGCTTCAATCCCGCCTTTGAGGACCGAAGCTTTGCGCTGAACGAAGTCGCCTTCGTCCATCGCATCATCTGGGCGAGCCAGTAGCTATTACAGCGCGTAGTGATATTCCGGCTTCTTGCCGCTCTTCCACAGCGGCAGCAGTGATTTCTCGAGACGCTCGCGATCCGCAAAGGTGCAGGCGCCGTCCTTGCCCTGGCGCGTGCCGGAAGCGCGCGCCGCGCGCGCGTCCTTCTCGCAATCGGGACGGATTTCCTCGGCGCTTTTCTGGCCCGTCACCACCAGCACGCCGTAATAGCGCAGGTCGGCGCCGGCGACGGTGTGATCCAGCGCGGCGGCTTCATAGATCAGCACATGCGACGGGGCCCCGGGCAGCGGGAAGAAGCCCAGCTCGAAGCCCTGGCCGAAATCGCTGCCCCGGTCGGGCTGGGTCATGCGATAGCGGCCGCGCGCGATCTTCTTCAGCGCGTAATGGATGAGCTTGCCGTCGGAACCGTTGACAGTCACCGCTCCAGCCGCGAAAGGTTGCAGCGACATCACGGCGCGGTAGGGGCGGCTGACCGTCTGCCAGCAGCCCGCCGTCAACAGGCAGGCCAGCAGGATGAGGGGCGCGAGTTTTCGCAAACGCTACTCCCATTTTCCAAGGCGGCTAGTCGGGAAAGCCCTGATATTTCCGGACGCGCAAATCAAACGCATCATGCGCGCCCTGGTTCAACAGGCCAAGAAGTTCCGTCGCGCGCGTCTGGATTTTTTTCTCGTAAGCGGTGTTGGCGGTGTTCGATGCGGCGGCGCGTAGTTCCGCGATGATCCGGGCATGGTATTTCTCCGCTTCAAATCCCGCCAGCGACAGCGCGATCTGGTAATGCACCGCCACATTGGCGGGATCGGTCTTCACCGCCAAGTCAAACATCGAGATGCCCTGCGCTTCGGTGGCGCCATAGACGTGGTTGGCGAGGAAGGCGCCGCCGGCGCGCACCACCTCGATATGCCAGCCGCCCAGCGCCGAAATGGCATAGGCATTGGTGGAATCCGCCGTGAAGGCCAGGTTCAGCGCGACCTTGGACTGGTTGGGCGTATCCTTCAGCCGCGACCGGATGGGCCCCAGGATGCGCGATTGGTAGCCCAGCGACACCGCCAGCCAGATCTGGCCATAGGCATAATGGGGATCGAGGACGATGGCCTGGCGCGACAGTTTCTCCGCGCGCAGCAGGCAAGACATGCAGGGTGTGTCGCGCAGCACGGCGTCAGCCAAAACAGCGCGGGCCGCAATGGCATAGCCGGCGGCGGTGTGGGCCGCCTCGCCCAACCTGGCGGCCTGTTCGTAATCGCCATGGGCATAGACGGCGAAGATTTCCTCCGTCGTGGCGGCCCCGGCGGCGGATGCCGCCAACAATTCATGCGCCAGCGACGGAAACAGAAGCATCAGCGCGAACAGCGCTGCCCTCATTTCAAGAACTCGCCGGCCAGGCCGCTGCGGATCATCGCCGCGGTCTGGGCGGTGCCGAACAAGGCGGCGAAGGAGCCGAAGCGCGGGCCCTGGCTTTGTCCCAACAGCACTTCGTACAGCGCGGCGAACCAGGTACGCAGGGGTTCGAAGCCATGCACCTTGCCGACCTCATACACCAGATCCTGCACGATCTTGCCGTCGCGCTCGTCGCCCAGCGCCTCCAGCCTGCCGGCCAAGTCTTCCAGTGCGGCGCGTTCCTTGTCGTCGGCGGCGCGGAACACTTTCGCCGGCTTCACGAAGTCCTGGTAGTAGCGCAAGGCAAAACCGACCAGCCTGTCCAGCCCCGGATTCTGTTCCGGCGACACGGGCTCCGGCGAATAGGCGCGGATGAAGCCCCACAGCACGTCGCGATTGTGCGCATTGGAGGCCGACACCAGGTTAAGCAGCAGTGCGAAGCTGACGGGATAGCGCTCGTCCGGCACCTGGCCGCCATGGATGTGCCATACCGGATTTTCCAGCCGCTGTTCGTCGGTGGTCTCCGCCGCGTGATAGGCGTCGAGGAAGGCGATATACTCGTCCACCGCCTTGGGGATGACATCGAAGTAGAGCTTCTTGGCGGTGCGCGGTTTCTGGAACATGAACAGCGCCAGGCTCTCCGGCGAGCCATAGGTCAGCCAGTCGTCCAGCGAAATGCCGTTGCCCTTGGACTTGGAAATCTTCTGGCCCTGGTCGTCCAGGAACATCTCGTACATATACTGCTCGGGCGGCATACCGCCGGCGATCTTGCAGATCGCCGTGTAGAGCGGCGCCTGGGAAAGATGATCCTTGCCGTACATCTCATAGTCCACGCCCAGCGCGGCCCAGCGCATGCCCATGTCGGGCTTCCATTGCAACTTGCAGTGCCCGCCGGTGACCGGCACGGTCTCTTCGCTGCCGTCTTCCTCGATGTAAGTGATCGTGCCTTTGGCGGCATCGTGCGCCACCACCTTGGCCAGCAGCACTTTGCCGCTGCGTGGGGATACCGGCAGGAACGGCGAATAGGTCTGTTGCCGCTCTTCGCCCAGGGTCGGCAGCATCACTGCCATGACCTTGTCGTAACTGGCCAGGATCTTCAGCAGCGCCGCATCGAAGCGCCCCGACTTGTAGGTGGCGGTGGAGGAATAGAATTCGTAGCGAAAGCCGAACTTGTCCAGAAACGCGCGCAGCCGCGCATTCATGTGATGGCCGAAGCTTTCATGGGTGCCGAAGGGATCGGGGATCGCGGTCAGCGGCTTGCCCAGATTGGCCGCCAGCATTTCGGGCTGGGGCAGGTTTTCCGGCACCTTGCGCAAGCCGTCCATGTCATCGGAAAAGGCGATCAGGTGGGTGGGCACGTCGCTGATGGTCTCAAAGGCATGGCGCACCCAGCTGGTGCGGGCGACCTCGCCGAAGGTGCCGATATGCGGCAGGCCGGAGGGGCCGTAACCCGTTTCGAACAACACCCCGTCCACCGGCTTGCCGGCCGCTTTGCGCGCCTCGAGACGGGCCACCAGCTTCCTGGCCTCCTCAAAGGGCCATGCCTTCGCGGCAAGGGCTGCTTGCGTCGTCACCTTCACGGCCAAATTTACCCTTGGTTAGGAACGGTTTAAGCGTTTCGAAAGGCGCGAAAGCTAAGCTGCGGCAAGGATTTGCGCAATGTCTGTTGAAATCTCGCCACAGGAAAAGGCCGCAAGCCCGGTATTCGCCGGCCGCATCGATGTCCTGTATGCGCTGGGGCGTCATTATCTGTCCCTGCCCTTCGCCATTCTTTGCGTGCCCGCGACCCTGATCGCCGGGCGTGGCGCCTCGATCCTGCCGCTGATACCACTGCTGTTGCAGCTCGCCGTGGTGATCGCCGCCGAACAGCTCACCACCGCCTACAAGAACCGCGCACCCGGCAGCGATCCGCGATTCTGGGCGCGGCGCTACACCTTCGTGTCCGCCATTTCCGGCGCCACCTGGGGCGTGGCGGCCTTGTTCTGGTTCGTGTGGGATTCCTTTCCCGCCCAGGCCTATCTCGCCCTGGCCTTCCTGGGGATGACGGCGACGGAGTTCATCGCCCGCTCAGCGCATCGTCCTGCCTACACGGTGCATACC
>JACCXK010000078.1 GCA_013697055.1 Alphaproteobacteria bacterium | reverse complement strand
GCTAGGCTGACACCATGGACAAGATCGCGCTTCTGATCGCCGATGATGACGCCGATGTGCGCGGCGCGGCCCGCCTGGCGCTGGGGTGTCGCGCCGATGCGGCGGAAGCCGCCTCGCTGGACGAGATGGCCGGGCAGCTTTCGGAGCGCACTTTCGATGTCGTGATGCTGGACATGAACTTCGCGCTGGGTGCGCGCAGCGGCCGCGACGGGCTGGAGGGATTGGCCCGCATCCAGGCCAGCGATCCGACCTTGTCGGTGGTGCTGATGACGGCCTTCGGCGCCGTCTCGCTGGCAGTGGAATCACTCAAACGCGGCGGCGCCGATTTCCTGCTCAAGCCCTGGCGCAACGACGCACTGGTCGCCGCGGTCGAGACAGCAGCAGCGAGGACCCGCCAGGAGCGCGAAGGCGAATCCCTGGAACTGGACGACATCGAACGCGGCGTCATCGAAAAGGCCCTGAAGCGTCATGAAGGCAACATCGTCCAGGCTGCGGCCGCCCTGGGCCTCAGCCGCCCTGCTCTCTATCGCCGGATGAGCAAATATGGCCTCTGACACGGCGCATCCGGCGGTCTTCGCTGTGGGCTGGCGTGCCCTTTTGGCGCTGGGACTGGCTCTGGCGACGGCGTACCTGCTGGCCGCCACGCAGTATTACGCCACCATCCTGGTCCTCGCCGCCCTGATGCTGGCATTCAGCTTCGGCGCGGCCCGGCGGCGGCTGCAGGCCCGCGGCGCCGCGGACAGCATCGCCGCCAACCGCACCATCGCCAGGCTGCAATCGGAACAAAAGCGCGCCGCCCAGGCCCAGGACCACCTGCAGGCGCTGCTGGACACGGTCAGCGCCGCCCTCCTGGTCGTCACCGAAGACGGACGGATCGAAAGCACCAACCGCGCGGCGCAGTTGCTGACCGGCGGCAACGCCCCGCGCCTGTCCGACATCGCCGCCATAGGGCCGGAGGCGGCGACGGCGATCCTGAACATCGCGCCGGGCACACCCGGCCTGGTGCGGTTGGCCGATGGCCGGCTCGAACTGGTTTCGGCGGGCCGCTTCGCGGGCGGCGGCGAAGCCTCGCGGCTGATATCGCTCCAGGCGGTGGTGGGCGAACTGGATGCCGTGCAGTTGAAAGCCTGGGAAGACATGTCGCGCGTCCTGACGCATGAAATCATGAACAGCCTGACGCCCATCGCCTCCCTGTCGGAAAGCCTGTCGGGCATGATCCGGCAGGACGGCGCCAGCCCGGAATCGATCGCGGCGGCCGACACCATCGCCCGCCGCAGCCAGGGACTGGCCGGCTTCGTCGCCCGCTATCGCCAGATGGCGGAAATGCCGGAGCCGCGCAGGCAAAGTGTTTCCTTGGCCGTCTTCACGCGCGAAATTCGCGGGCTGATGCAGGACCGGCTGAACGGCATCGCCTATCGCGAACAGGTGGACGATATCTCTTTGGCCGCAGACCCCGATCTTCTCAGCCAGGCCGTCATCAATCTCCTGCGCAATGCGGCGGACGCCGTCGCCGGGACGGACAATCCGGCCATAACCCTGGCCTGCACCCGCGAGGAGGATGCGGTGGTCATCTCCATCAGCGACAACGGCAAGGGCGTGCCCGCCGAACATC
The DNA here is from genome assembly GCA_013697055.1 of Alphaproteobacteria bacterium. Classification (GTDB taxonomy): domain Bacteria; phylum Pseudomonadota; class Alphaproteobacteria; order Micropepsales; family Micropepsaceae; genus Rhizomicrobium. Next base: position 7,434 of record JACCXK010000078.1, on the reverse strand, counting down.
GCGATGACATCTTCGTGCCGTTCTTCACCACCAAGCGCGACGGCTCCGGCATCGGCCTGGGACTGGTGCGCCAAATCGCGCTGAAACATGGCGGACGGGTCGAGGTTGAGGCCGCCGCGGACGGCGGCGCCACCTTCCGGCTGGTTCTGCCGGAACAGTGAAGCCCCCGCCCACCGACTCGGCGCCGGGACACATTTGGCCTAGGGTGGAGGCCCTGCCCACCGCACGTTTTCCATCTTCACAACAAAAAGAGGAAACACCATGCGCACCCAGCTAGCTGCTCTTGCACTTTCGTTGACGGTCCTGCCCGTGCTGGCGCAAACCACCTTGCGCAGCACGCCCGATGAGAGTTTCAAATATCTTTCCCACGACCAGATCACCAAGGGCCTGATGAAGCCCTGGCCGGGCAAGGCCTATTCCTCGGTCTTCGGCTCCGACCACGAATATTTCTTCGTGGAGTTCGTCAAGCGGCTGGACCACGGCAATTATGTCGAACACCACACCCACTGGATCGACCAGACCACCATCCTGTCGGGCGAAGGCATTCTCACCATCGGCGGCACCATCGCGGACCCTGAGAAAATCGCGCCGGGTGAGGTGTGGGGACACAAGCAGGTGGGCGCCAAGACCATCCATGTGCGGCCGGGCGACTTTGTGCTGATCCCCACCAACACGCCGCATCATTTCGACGCCCTTCCCGGCACGGAGCTCAATTACGTCGTCTACAAGCACCGGGTCTAGCGGGCCGCGAATACCACCGGGGCTTTCAATCGCATCGCCTCGTCCAGCGGCACCAACGTCACGCCGTGATCCTGCGCCAGCCACGCCTTGAGCAACCGCAAGGTCACGTCATGGGGATGGCCGATGGCGATGGCGACGCCGCTGCGCCTGGCTTCGCGCCCCAGCATTTCCAACTGGGCGCTGACGGCGGCTTCGCGCGGATCGTCGTCCAGGAAGATGTCGCGTCCCGCCGTCATCACGCCATGAACCTTCGCCACCACCGGCACCTTGCTGTCCGGCCCGGTGCGGGAATCGAAGAAGAACAGATGCCGCGCTTTTAAGGTGGCCATCACCGGCGTCAGGCCCGCGGCATCGGCGGTGAAGCGGCTGCCTTCATGATTGTTAATGCCCACCAGTCCCGGCACCCGCGACAGGTTCCAGCCCAGGCGTCGGGCGATTTCCTCCGGCGCCATGCCGGTGCGCAAGGTCATCGGCCCGGGATCTGCGCGCCCCAGCGCCTGCATCGGCACATGCGCCAGCACCAGGTGACCTTTTTTGGCCGCTGCTTCCGCCAGGAAGGGCGTGGTCTCGGCAAAGGGCAGGAAGGACAGCGCCACGGCTTGCGGCAGCGCCATGGCGCGATCGGTGCCGGCCAAATCCTCGCCCAGATCGTCGATGCAGATGGCGATGACCGGCCGCCTATTGCGAACGCCCGTGGAAGGAACGTCGCGCAAGGCGGGCGGCGGGCCGCTGCGCATCTCCATGATCGCGCGGGCTAGCCATTCCGGCAGGGGCGAGGGCGTCACCGGATACAGCACCTGGGGCGTGTAGCGGCTCTCCATAAAGCCCTGCGGCACGGCAAAGCGCGCCACGCCATGGGCCAATCCGTCCGGCGCGGCGGCTTGCGCCCCAATGCCCGGCACCGCGGCGTCGATGAATTTGGGCACCCCGTCCACGGCCGCGCCGCCGCCCAGCACCAAGCCGGCGCCGAACAGCATGGTGAAGGCGATCTCGGGCATGCGCCGAATCAGGGATTCAAAGGTCATGCCCCACTCTGCGCGAGGGAACTTTTCTGTCAAACGGGACTTAAGCGGTTCTTAATCAGCTCCGCCTAACGTCGCCGCCATGCGACTGCACCTGATCCGTTTTCTTCGCGACACCCGCGCCGCCACGGCCATCGAATACGGCCTGATCGCGGCCCTGATCGCCCTTGTGATCATCACCGGCGTCAAATCGGTGGGGACCAAGCTCTCCACAGTCTTCACAAATCTCTCGACCAATCTGAAATAGGCGCGCCCTAGTCGGCCGCCACTGGTGCTCCACCGCCCGACACAGCGCGCTTGCACAGCCACACCATCCCGATCAGCAGGATGCAGATCCAGCCCGAGGCCCAGAAGATGTCGTTCGCCGCCAACAGATAGGCCTGGCTGGTCATGGTGCGGGTCACCGCCGCCTTGGCCGCAAGGTCCGGAAAACCAGCGCTGTGCAGGCCCGCCAGCGCCTTGCTGAGACCGGGCGTGAAGATGGTGGTCTGGTCGGCCATCCGGCTCTGGTGCAGCGCCTCGCGCCGGTCCCACAAGGTGGTGACGATGGAGGCGGCAAACCCGCCGCCGGTGATGCGTGCGAAGTTGCTCAATCCCGACGCCAGCGGAATCTTGTGGCTCGGGATACCGTCCAGCAGGATGGTGATCATGGCCAGGAAGAAGGTCGCCATGGCGATGCCCTGCACCAGGAGCGGCAACATGAAATCCACAAAGCTGGCATCGGCGGTGAAGCGCGCCCGCATCAGGTACGACACGCCGAAGGCAATATAGGCCACCGTGGCGATGATGCGGGCATCAATCTTGCTTATCAGCTTGGCCGACAGCGGCGTCAGGAGCACCGCGATCACGCCGGTCGGCGCCGCCACCAGCCCCGCCCAGGTGGCCGTGTAACCGACTTGGGTTTGCAGCCACAACGGCATCAGCAGGTTGCAGGCGAAGAACACCGCATAGCCCAGACAGAAGGCCAGGGTGCCCAGCGCGAAGTTACGGCTTTTGAACAACGACAGATCGACGATGGGATTCTTGGCGGTCAGTTCCCAGATCAGGAAGGCGGCAAAGCCGATGGCGGTGACAATCGCCAGGATCACGATCTGTGTGGAAGCGAACCAGTCCAGGTCCTTGCCCTGGTCCAACATCACCTGCAACGCACCCACCCACACCACCAGCAGGGCGAGGCCCACGTTGTCGACCGGCAGCTTGCGGGTCGGTGTCTCACGTCCCTTCAGGCCCTGCCAGCACAGGAAGGTGACGGCCAATCCCACCGGCACATTGATCAGGAAAATCCAGCCCCAATGATAATTGTCCGAGATATAGCCGCCCAGGATCGGTCCGCAGATCGGCGCCACCAGAGTCGTAATGGACCAGATGCCCATAGCCGCGCCGCGCTTGTCGGACGGAAAGATGGAGATCAGCAGCGCCTGGCTACCGGGGATCATCGGGCCGGACACACCGCCCTGCAGCACACGGAAGAAGATCAGCGACGGCAGGCTCCAGGCGATGCCACAGAGGAAGGACGCGATGGTGAACAGCAGCACCGACCCCACAAAGGTGCGCACCACGCCATAGCGGCCCATCAGCCAGCCGGTCAGCGGCACGCCGATGCCATTGGCCACGGCAAAGGCGGTGATCACCCAGGTGCCCTGGTTGGTGGAAACCCCCAGATTGCCGGAAATGGTCGGCAGCGAGACATTGGCGATGGTGGAATCCAGCACCTGCATGAAGGTGCCCATGGCCAGCGCCAGGGCGGCCACGCCCAGCGCTGCGCCGGTCATCGGCTTCAGGTCATGTCCCGCAGCGCTCACCGCGCGATGCCGCCATTGGCCTTCAGGATGCGGGCGATCATGGCGTCAGCTACCGGCCCCGAATCCTCGCCGGTGTTGGCGCGGGTGGTGCCGCCACTGATCTTCGAAGTGACCATCGGCCCGGACTGGTCACGCACATCCGCGTCCACCGACACGCTCAGCCCCACGCGCAAGGGATGGTCCTTGATCTCTTGCGGGTCCAGCACAATGCGCACCGGCACACGCTGCACGATCTTGATCCAGTTGCCGCTGGCATTCTGCGGCGGCAGCAGCGCGAAGGCGGAACCCGAGCCTGCGCCCAGGCCCTCGATATGGCCGTGAAAGGTGACGCCGCCGCCATAAATGTCAGCCTTGATTTTCACCGGCTGGCCCACCCGCATGCGGGCGAGCTGCACTTCCTTGAAGTTGGCGTCGATCCAGACGTTCGACAACGGCACCACCGCCATCAGCGGCGTGCCGGCGGCGACCTGCTGGCCGGCCTGCACCGTGCGTTGGGCGATCACCCCGTCCAAGGGTGCGATCAGGCGCATATGGCCATAGGCAATGGCGGCGGCACGCAACTGCGCCTCGGCCGTCAGCACTTCGGGATTGTGGGCGATGTCGGTGCCTTCGATGCTGGCATTGGACTGTTCCAGCCCGCCCTGCGCCGAATTCACCATCGCCTGCGCCGCGGCCACGGCATCGCGGGCATGGGCCAGTTCCTCGCCCGACACCGACTGGGTGGCAAAGGCCTTCTGGCGGCGCTGGTAATCATCCTGTGCCTGCTTCAGTGCCACCCGCGCCTGGTTGAGCTGCGCCTCGCCGGAATCCGATCTGGAGAATTGCGACTTCACCATCCGCACCACCCGCGCCAGGTTGGCCTGGGCCGACTGCAGGTTCACCGTGGCGATGGCAGGGTCCATCTCGATCAGCAATTGGCCTTGCTTCACCGTCTGGGTGTTGTCGGCATGCAGCGCCAGCACCGTGGCGTTTTCCTTGGAGGTGATCGCCACCACATTGCCGCCGACATAGGCATCGTCGGTGCTTTCGAAATAGCGGCTGTAGAGCAGCCAATAGACGCCGTAAATCACCGCGGCCACCAGCACCACGACGCCCAGAATGATGAACCAGAAGCGGCGATTGCGGTTGGGAGAAGCTTGGGCGGCATCAGTCATGGGAAGTGTCCTGCTTGGCAATCTTGGTGTCATGGGCCGGCTCGAAGCCGCCGCCCACGGTGAGCAGCAACGTGATGCGCTGCTGCGCGCCCAACGCCGCCACGCCGGCGAAGCTAGAGCGCGCCTGTAACAACGTCGCTTCCGCCGTCAGCATGGGAAGCTGAGTGGCCAGCCCACTGCGATAGCGTTCCTGGGCAATCTCAAAGGCGCGCTGGGCGCTGGTCACCGCTTCCTGCTGGCGCGCCCGCTGCACCGCCAGGCTCCGCACCTGGGTCATGGCATCGGCCGTCTGCTTGATGGCATTCAACACCGCGCCATTGTAATCGGCCACCGCCAAGTCAAGATCGGCGGTGGAACGCGCATATTGCGCCTTCAGCTGTCCGGCATCGAAGATCGGCAAGTGGATGGCCGGCCCGATGCCCATGGTGAAGGCGTTGGCCGAAAGCAGGTTGGACAGCCCGATGGCCTGGAAACCCGCCAGCGCCGCCAGGTTGATGTCGGGATAAAAATCGGCATGGGCCGCCTCGCGCCCCTGCACCGCCGCCTCCACGCGCGCCTTGGCCGCCAAGATGTCGGGGCGGCGCGCCAACAGGTCGGCCGGCAGCCGGTCGGGCAGCGGCAGCGCCACATCCAGATTGGGCCTGGGCCGGGTGATGGTGGTGTAAGCGGCGGCGCCCTGCCCCGTCAGCGCCGCGATGGCATGAATGTCCATCTCACGCGCCGCGGCATAGCGTTCCTGGTCGGCCTTGGCGATGGACAGCAGCGACTTGGCCTGTTCCACCGCGCTGCCATTTTCCAGGCCCGCCCCAAAGCGGCCCTGGCTGATCCGCAAAATGCCTTCGCGCTCGGCCACTGTGGCGTCGGCAATGTCGCCATTCTGATAGTCCAGCAAGAGGTTGACATAGGCCTGGGCGATGGCGCCCGACAGCGCCAGGCGCGCGGCTTGCGCGTCCAGCGCCGCGGCGTCCGCGTTACCCCGCGCCTGCGCGATCAGCGCCGCCTGCTTGCCCCAGAAATCAAGGTTCCAGTTCAGGTTCGCGGTCAGCGAGCCGAACCAGCGATAGCTGCCGCCATAGGGCGGCGGGATGATGTAGCGATCGCTGAACAGAGTGCGCTGCTCGCTGCCGTCCAGGGTGACTTGCGGCAAATCCTGCGCCTGGTTGACCGCCAACTCGGCCTGGGCGGCGCGCATCCGCGCCAGTGCCCCGGCCAAAGTGGGATTGTTGGCGATGGTCAGCGCCGCCAGCCGGTCGATCTGCGGATCATTGAAGGCTTTCCACCATTCCTGCGGGAAATGCGGCGCCTCCGCGCCGGTCAGGCCCAGCTCGGCCTGTTTGACTTCGGCCACTTGCGGCGTGGTGGGCGGGGTGTCGACGCAAGCGGTGAGCAGCAGCGCCGGCAACAAGGAAAGGAGTTTTCTCATGACGCTTTCTTCATTGTCTTCTGGGCCTTGACCGGTTTGGCAATGGGAATGTCGGAGATCAGCAGCCTGTTCTTGCGGGGCGAGTCTTCCGCCACGGTGACCAGCCGGGTCAAAAGCCCGATCAGGGTATCGATCTCCTGATGGGTGAAGCCCGACAAGAGGCCATTCCAGAAATGCATCATCCTGGGCGCCAGCGCTTCGACCATGTCACGGCCTCGCGCGGTCAGCGCCAGTTTCACCACCCGCCGGTCATCCTCGCAGCGGCCGCGCGCTACCAGCCCCCGCTGGACCATCTGGTCGATCAAGCGGGTGAGCGAGCCGGCGTCGTGGCAGATGTTATGCGCCAGATCGCCGGCGGTGTTGATGCGCCCGTCATGCAGCGCCACCAGAGTGGTCCATTGCGAGAAGGTCAGTTCCTGGTCGCGGAACAGCTCTTCCATTCGCGGCAACAGCCGGTTGGTGCAGATGCGCATCAGATACCCGACGGAATTCTTCATCGAGTAGTTGGCGGGCTTGTAATAGGACTTCATCGGCAGGGCCGCTCGTCTCAAAGGGGCAGTATTTGCAATAACAATACTTGCCTAAGCAAGAATATAGGCCGATTGGGCCCATACCGCAAGCAATGATGCCAATGCAGGGGTAAAGATTTTGCCTTGCCACTCCCGCGCAATCGCATCAAAAAACCATATGCCATCTTTTGTTTACGTTCTGGCGACTCAAAACCCGCAGGGCCGGACTATGACGTATGTCGGCTGGACCCTGGACCTGGACCGGCGGCTGGCCGAGCATAATGGCCAAGGCAAAAACAAGGCGGCCGGCGCCAAAACCACGCGGGGCCGCGTCTGGGCGCTGGTCTATGCCGAAAAGCACCGCACCCGCAAAGGCGCGATGCGGCGGGAATTTGTGCTGAAGAATGACCGCAAATTTCGGGCCATCCTGCGCGGCGGCCCGGCCCCGAAAACTCCGCGCCTTTAGATTTTGTTTGCCAGTATCGCGCCATGATGGGCCCGGATGTCAGTGGCGGGGGCGGCATGGAACCGTTGAAGTCCGGATTCGGCGTAATGCGGGCGCTCATGCCCGTCCTGTATTGTGGCGGCCTCTATTATTATTTCTCGTCCGGCACCTTTGGGCCGGAAGAGGCCACGCCCGGCATGAGCCCGAACATGCTGGTCATCATCTGCGCCGGCGGCCTGCTTTTCTCCATTCCGCTTATTTTGAGGCTCGTGCGGATTTTCGCCGCGGCGCGTTCGCCCGGATCGGCTGCGTCGGCGCCCGATGACGAAGATGGGTTC
>JACCXK010000074.1 GCA_013697055.1 Alphaproteobacteria bacterium | reverse complement strand
CCCACCCAGGTGACGTCCGCGTTCATCTTTCAGAATTATCACGAGCCCGCGTAGGTGGCCCGCTCTGCGGCGGGCCATGACAATAGGGTCAATTTTTCGGTGGCACCGAGCCCGGTACCACGATCGGCGCGCCGGTCGGTACACGTGTGGTATTGTTGCGGCTGATCATCCAGTAGGGATATTGCGCCTTGTCGGCGCTGACTTCGTCCAGCCGCGCCATTTCGTCAGCCGACAGGATGAACTCTACCGACTTCAGATTGTCGTTCAGCTGCTCCATCGTGGTGGCGCCGATGATGGTGGAGGTGATGAACGGCTTCTGCCGCACCCAGGTCAGGCCCACCGTCGCCACCGACACGCCGTGCTTCTTGCCGATTTCGCGCATCACCAGCACGGTCTTGTCGGCTTTCTCTTTATCAACCGGCGGGAAGTCGAACTTGGCGCGGCGGCCCGCGTCGGGCACGACGCCGTCGCCCGCGGTGTATTTGCCGGCCATGTAGCCGCCGGACAGCGGGCTCCACACCAGGCAGCCGATCTGCTGGTCCTGCATCATCGGGACCATCTCGTTTTCGATGTCGCGGCCGGCGATGGAATAATAGACCTGGTTGGTGACGATGCGGCTCTGGCCGCGATGTTCGGCAATGCCGTTGGCCTTCATGATCTTCCAGGCTTCCCAGTTGGAAACGCCGACGTAACGCACGATCCCCTGACGCACCAGATCGTCCAGCGCGCGCATCGTTTCGTCCAGGGTGGTGATGGGGTCGGAGTGATGGATCTGGTAAAGATCGATGTGATCGGTCTGCAGCCGCTCCAGGCTCAAGGCGACGCTGTCCATGATGTGGCCTCTGGAAGCGCCCATGTCGTTCGGTCCCGGGCCCATGCGGCCGAACACCTTGGTCGCCAGCACCACATCGCTGCGCTTGACGCCGAGATCCTTCAACGCCTGGCCGGTCATGGTCTCGGAATCGCCGAAGGAATAGACATTGGCGGTGTCGATGAAATTGACGCGTGCTTCCAGCGCCCGGCCGATGAAGCCGGCGGCGGTTTTCTGGTCCAGGGTGCCGATGGCGCCGCCGAAATAGTTGCGCCCCGAAAAGCCCCAGGTGCCCATGCAGATTTCGGAGACATAGAGGCCGGTCTGGCCCAGGCGATTGAATTTCATGACATGACCTATTTGGGTTCAGGGAGAGGGATGAATTCCTTGTCGTCGCCGGGAATGGTGCCGAATTTTCCGTTCTTCCATTCCTCCTTGGCGCGCTCGATGCGGTCTTTCGATGAGGAAACGAAATTCCACCAGATGTGACGCTGCCCTTCCAGCGGCGCGCCGCCCAGCAGCATCACGCGCGCCGGGGCCTCGGCATATAGCGTGACCTCTTCGCCCGGCTCCAGCGCCAGCATGGCGCCGGGACCGTGCATCTCGGTCTCGCTGGTATGGATTTCGCCTTCGATCACCAGGAAGCCGCGCTCTTCATGTTCGGCGGCGTAGTGCAGTGCGCCGCCGGGTGTGAAACGGGCATCGGCATAGAAGATGGGCGAAAAAGTCTTGACCGGCGAGGTCAGTCCAAAGGCGCTGCCCGCGATCAAGCGCAGGGTGACACCGCCTTCATCGCGCTCGGGCAAATCCGCTACACTGAAGTGCTGGAAGGCGGGCGGCGCTTCCTCGTCCACCGTCGGCAGGCCCACCCAGCTCTGGATGCCGTGCATGCGATGGCCGCTGCTGCGCACCGCATCGCCGGTGCGTTCGCTATGGGCGATGCCGCGCCCCGCGGTCATCCAGTTGACGTCGCCGGGCTTGATCTCCTGCACCGTGCCCAAAGTGTCGCGGTGCATCTGTGAGCCGTCGAACAGGTAGGTGACGGTGGCCAGGCCAATATGAGGATGCGGCCGCACATCGATGCCCTTGCCGGGCGCGAAGTCCACCGGCCCGAAATAATCGAAGAACACGAAGGGCCCGATGCTGCGGCGCGCAATCTGCGGCAACAGGCGGGTGACGAAAAATCCATCGCCCAGGTCGTGTGCTTTTCCGGTGATCGGGATCATGGGCGCGAGCCTAGCGGCACTCGCGCAAAAGCTCTAGTCTGCGCCAAAATAATCAGGAGGGGTTGATGCTGCGCAAGTTTTTGACATCGGTTGGCTTTGCCGCGTTGCTGGCGGGTCCCGCCATGGCCAAGGATGACGCCCTGCAGATGGTGTCCATCGATGTCGAAGGCGGCGGCGGCACTTTGTTCGTCACCCCCGACGGCAAGTCGCTGCTGATCGACACCGGCAATCCCGAGGTCAGCCGTGCCACCGGCGATCATCCCAGTTCCGAGCGCATCGTGGCGGCGGCCCATGCGCTGGGTCTGAAGAAAATCGATTACCTGCTGATCACCCATTATCACGGTGACCATATCGGCGGCTTTGAAGGCTTGTTGGCGCGTATTCCCATCGGCACGGTAATCGACCATGGCGACAACCGCGAGACCAAGGCCTCCACCCAGCCGGGCGCGGCCGAGATCGACGTCAAAAATCCACCGCCCGGTTCCACCGCTTTCGGCTATCGCCATTACATCGAACTGATCGGCAAGCGGCCGCACATCGTAGCGAAGCCCGGTCAGCAGTTTCACATCGGCGGCATGACCGTCACCATCGTGATGGCGGATGCCGTGCCGATCCCCAAGCCGCTGCCCGGCGCCGGCGAGGCCAATCCCGCCTGCGCCGGCATGGAAGCCATGGCCAACAATGGCGGCGAGGAGAATGCGCGCTCCACCGCTTCGGTGATTACCTGGGGCAAGGCGAAGATCGCCGCCTTTGGCGACCTGACCTGGGACCGGGAGAAGGACCTGTTCTGTCCCATCGACAAGATCGGCAAGGTGGATGTGTATCTGGCCACCCATCATGGCACCGGCCTGTCGGGCAGTCCGGCGGCGGTCAATGCCCTGGCGCCCATCGTGACTATCATGGGCAATTCGGCGCGCAAGGGCGCCGATAATGTGCGGATGGAAACCATCAAGGCCAGCCCCCGCAACCAGGGCATCTGGCAGCTTCACACCACCACGGTCAGCGCCGACATCAACGGGCCGGTTGAGATGATCGCCAATGAGAGCACCGACCAGACCAAGGACAAGTTCTTCGGCCTGCGGCTGCGCATCCAGAAGAGCGGCGAGATCACGGTCATCAATGAACGCAATGGTTTCAACAAAACTTACGGGGCGAAATAACATGATCCGCAAAACATTGGCCGCCGCACTGCTGGCCTCCGCCCTGACCGTGCCCTCGCTGGCCGCCGAAGGTACTCTCAAGATCGTGTCCATCGACGTGGAAGGCGGCGGCGGTACCCTGTTCGTCACGCCCGAAGGCAAGTCGCTGCTGATAGACAGTGGCTGGCCGGGCGGCGCAGGGCTCCTGCCATCGCCCGATGGCGCCCAGAACAGCGCCGACCGCATCGCCGCGGCGGCCAAGAAGCTGGGCCTGTCGAAGATCGATTATGTGATCACCACCCATTACCACATGGACCATGTTGGCGGGATGACGGAGCTGGTGAAGCGCATTCCGGTGGATACCTTCATCGATCACGGCCCCAATGCCGAGCATCTGGCGCCGGGCGAAAAAGTGCCGCCGGACCTGGCGGGCGGCGCGCCGGACCAGCTCTATCCGAAATATCTGGAAGTCATCAAAGGCCACAAGCACATCGTCGCCAAACCGGGGCAGGTGATCCAGATCGGCTCCATGACCGACACCATCGTCTCCAGCAACGGCGTGACCATGGCCAAACCGCTGGCCGGCGCGGGTCAGAAGATTGCGGCCTGCGATACGGCGGAAAGCAAAAGCACCAAGGATGTCGGCGGCGAAGAAAATCGGCGTTCGGTCGCCTCCCTGCTAGCGTTCGGCAAGGTTTCCATCGCTCTGTTTGGCGATCTGTCCTGGGACAAGGAGCGCGAACTGTCGTGCCCGGTGGGCAAGCTGGGGCATGTGAACTTGCTGATCGTCACCCAACACGGTTCGAACATCAGCAGCAACCCGGCCTCCATCGCCGACATGCATCCCGACATCGCCCTGATGGGCATGGGCGGCAAGAAGGGCGGCGACGCCGATCCGATCAAGCTGATCAAGGCGTCCCCAGGGCTGATGGGCTTCTGGCAGACCCATGAAAGCTTCGCCCATCCCGAATGGACCAGCGACAAGAACATGATCGCCAATCTCAATCCGCCGCCGGCCGCCATCGCGGCGCATGCCAAGCAGATGTTCACCTCGCCGCCGGACCAGGGCCATGCCATCCATGCCGAAGTGACAAAGGACGGCAAGGTCACCATGACCAACGACCGGAACGGGTATTCGAAGACGTATCAGGTCAAGTGAAGCAGATCATCGGAGTCGCGCTGGCGGGGCTGCTCATTGCTTCGCCGGCATTGGCGCAAGGCATGTTGAAAGTCGTCTCGATCGATGTGGAAGGCGGTGCCGCCACCCTTTTCGTCACGCCGGAAGGCCAGTCGCTGCTGATCGACACCGGCTGGCCCAAGGGCTTTGGCGAGATGCCGTCGCCCGACGGCTCAAGCGAGGCCGCCGACCGCATCGTGGCGGCGGCAAAAAAGCTGGGCGTGACGAAACTGGATTACGTCATCGTCACCCATTATCACGACGATCATTCCGGCGGGGTTGGCGCGCTGGTGGCGCGCATCCCGGTCGGCACCTTCATCGATCATGGCGATAACACCGACCCCTTGCGCCCCGGCACGCCGCCGGAACGGGTGATCAACACCGCGGCGGGGCAATATCCGCGCTACCTGGAGGCCATCAAGGGCCACAAGCGCATCATCGCCAAACCGGGCACCGTCATCCGCATCGGCTCGCTGACCGACACCATTGTCGCCAGCGATACGAAAGTGATCGCTGCGCCGTTGCATGGAGGAGGTCAGGCTAATCCGCATTGCAACGTGCCGGGCAAGGGGCTGGGGCAGGGCGAGAACGCCAGTTCCGTGGCCTCGCTGCTGCGCTTCGGCAAGGTGACCATCGCGCAGTTCGGCGACTTGTCCTGGGATATCGAACACGACCTCGCCTGTCCGGTGGACAAGATCGGCAAGGTCAATTTGCTGCTGGTGACCCAGCACGGTTCGGCCAATGTTTCCAGCAACCCGGCGCAACTGTCGGCGATGCGGCCGGATGTGGCGATCATGCCCAATGGCGGCAAGAAGGGCGGTGACCCCGAAGTCATCGCCGTGGTGTCGGCGCAGAAAAGCCTGAAAGGCTTCTGGCGATTGCACGAGTCCTATGCGCATCCGGAATTGAGCGGCGACAAGAATCTGATCGCCAATCTCAATCCGCCGCAAAGCGCGATCGATGCCGTGGCGGCCAAGCCGTACGAGGCGCCGCCCGACGCGGGCTATGCCATCGAGGCCGATATCACGCGCGACGGCAGGATTACGGTGACCAACACGCGCAACAACTTCACGCGGACGTATCAAACGCACTAAATGTCATCCCCGGCGAGCATGAGCGACAGCGAATGCGAGGGAAGGGGACCCAGGCCGGAGAAACCGTCCCGGTGGAAGGCACATGGGTTCCCTTCCCTCGCCACACGCCACTGGCGCGCGGCTCGCCGGGAATGACAGTTAGGCTAAATCCGGCAGCATGAAGTTTCCGGTTGAATCCCTGCTGATCGGCTGCGCCCATTTGATGGCATCGCAGACGAGCACGCTATAAAGGTGCGGAAAATCCTGATTGCGCGATGGGGAGTGCTCCCATTTCAGCGCCGTACCCAGCCCAGCGGCATCCGCCGCCACAAGCATCAGGTCATTCTCCCCCGCGTAATAAAGCCGCAACGTCTCGGGCAATTGCGCGGCGGTGGAGAAATGCAGAAAGCCATCAGCCTTGTCATGCGCCGAGCCATGATAGTCGCCGCTTTCGGCTTCCCATTCGGCGCGCGGCACGATTTTGAAGATCAGGTCAGTCATCGCTGCCGCTGCGCCACTGCCAGCCGCCTTCGGTCTTGCGCCAGGCGATGAAAGTGTAGACGCCCAGCGTGATGGCGATGCCCAGCACCATCCAGAGCACGCGCAAAGCGTTGTCGCGGATCGCCGGTCCAAGCAGCACCACAGCGAACAGCAGCGCCAGGCTGGCAATGGTCAGCAACCAGCCCTGCCAGGTGTTGGGCGTGGCGCCGTAACCGAAAGTCTTTTGCCGAAACCAGTAACGAGGCATCACGCAGCCTGCGCTGTCCCGCCGACCGTCAACCCGTCCAGCCGCAAGGTCGGCTGGCCCACGCCCACCGGCACGCTCTGGCCGTTCTTGCCGCAGGTGCCGATGCCGGTATCCAGCTTCATGTCATTGCCGATCATGGACACGCGCGTCAGGGATTCCGGGCCCGAGCCGATCAAGGTCGCGCCCTTGATCGCCGCGCCCAGCTTGCCGTCCTCGATGATGTAAGCCTCGGTGCAGCTGAAGACGAACTTGCCGTTGGTGATGTCCACCTGGCCACCGCCGAAGTTGCTGGCATAGATGCCCTTCTTCACGCTGCCCAGGATTTCCGCCGGGTCTTTGTCGCCGCCCAGCATGTAGGTGTTGGTCATGCGCGGCATCACCGGCGAGGCATAGCTCTGGCGGCGGCCATTGCC
>JACCXK010000071.1 GCA_013697055.1 Alphaproteobacteria bacterium | reverse complement strand
GCGCCATGGTCACCAGCGCATGCGACGATCCTGAAGGCGAGTTGATGGCGCGCATTCGCGCCACGCCGGGCGCGGAAAATCTGCCGATGTATTGCGTCGGCGACCTGCACGGTACCCTGACGCCGCGCATGGGCGCACTATCGGATTGCATGATCTTCTACCGGGAATGCCCGCACACCGACCAGTTCGACAGCGCGGTGCTGTCCACCGAACTGTTGGCGCGTTGCCTGAAAAGCGGGGTGGTCCCCGCGCATATGGTGATGGTGACGCCGATCGTGTGGCCGCCCACCGGCACCGGCACCCGCGACGGGCCTATGCGGGCGCTGGAAGATGCCGCGCGGCGGATGGAGAAGGAAATTCCCGGTGTGCTGGCGGTGAATATTGTCGGCGGCTATGCCTTTTCCGATGTGCCGTATGCGGGCGTGGCCTTCAGCATCATCACCGAGGGCGACGAGGCGGCGGCGCAGGAAGGTTTGCGCGAGCTCGGCCAGATCGCCTGGGACCTGCGCGAAGACGGCATCCCCAAACAGCATGACCTCGACACCGTGGTGCGCGAGTTCAAGGACAGCAACTACAAGTTCGGCGGCAAGGGGCCGGTGCTGCTGGTGGAACCGTCCGACAATATCGGCGGCGGCTCATCGGGCGATGGCACCGATGTGATGCGGGCGTTGCTGAAATACGATATCGAAAAGGCGGGTGTCGCCATCAACGATCCCGAAAGTGTGGCTGCGCTGCAAAGCCTTCCCATCGGCGGCAAGATCACCTTGCCCATCGGCGGCAAGGGCAGTCCGCTGGATCCCGGGCCCGTGACCCTGGAGGTCGAGCTGATCTCGCGCAGCGACGGGGTTTTCGAGCTGGAAGACAAGAACTCCCATCTGGTCGGTTCATTAGGCAAGATCATCCGCATGGGGCCTTGCGCGGTGGTGCGCCATCGCGGCCTCACCATCCTGCTGACCAGCAAAAAGCTGCCCCCCTTCGACCTGGGGCAGTGGCGCAGCCAGGGCATCAATCCCGAAGAGCTCAGCATGATCGGCATCAAGGCGGCGGTGGGTCACCGCGTCGCCTGGGGCAAGATCGCGGCGGGTGAGTATACCGTCAACACCTCCGGTCCCTGCACCTCCGACATCACAAGGCTGCCTTACAAGAATCTGCGGCGGCCGGTGTTCCCGCTGGACAAGATGTCGGCGGGCGGCTGATGACGGTGGATCGCCGGGCCGTGCTGGGCGCGGCGGGCCTCATTGCCTTTCCGGCACAAGCCTGGTCCGCGCAAAACAACAGCCGCATCATCAACGCGATGATGCCGGCCGAGCCGGCGCACCTGAACTATCCCCTGCTCAATGTCCGCATCATGCAGGAAATCTGCGGCAATATTAACGAGGCGCTGCTGCTGTTCGACTGGCAGTTCAAGCCGCATCCCAACCTGGCACGCAGCTTTGAGATGTCGCCCGACGGGCTGACCTATACCTTTCATCTGCGCGATGACGTCACTTGGCATGACGGGGTCAAGTTTACCGCCAAGGATGTGGCGTTCAGTTGCGGCACCATGCTGCCCCAGATCAATCCGCGCAGCCGCGCCGCCTTCGGCGAGATCGCCAATATCGCCATGCCGGACGACTATACGATCGTCTTCAAGCTGAAGAGGCCGGTCAACGCCTTCCTGATCTCCTTCATGGCGTCCAACGCGCCGATGATGCCCGCGCATATCTACGAAGGCACCAATTTCCGCACCAATCCCTACAACTTCAAACCCATCGGTACCGGTCCGTTCAAGTTCGCCGAATGGAAGCGCGGCGAATATATTCACCTGGCGCGCAACGACTATTACTGGCGCAAGGATCAACCGGGCATGGACGGCATCTATTTCCGCCTCTGCGCCACGCCGGAGCAGCGGTTGGTGGCGATGGAGACGGGCGCGGTGGACATCGCCATGGCCGACGACATTGATACCGTGGTGGCATCGCGGCTGAGATCCAATCCCAATATCGTGACTCGCAGCGACGCCTATAACGGCACCGCCGAAATCGCCATCATGGAAGCCAATATGCGGCGCTGGCCGTTCAATGACCGCCGCGCCCGCGCCGCTTTCCTGCATGCGGTGGACCGCGAATTCCTGGTCAAGGCAATCAATTACGGCGAAGGCAAGGTGGCGCACGGCCCGATCCCCTCCACCGCGCTTTATTATGACGAAAAAGCGCTGGTCAAATATCCTTACGATCCCGCCCGCGCCCGCGCCCTGCTGGACGAGATGGGATGCAAGCCGGGCCCGGATGGCGTGCGCCACCGCTTCGGCATCATGCTGACGCCGGACGGCGGCGGCGCCTGGACGCGGATCGGCCATTACATCAAGCAGTGCCTGGCGGAAGTGGGACTGGATGCAAGCCTCGAAGCCACCGACTGGCCCACCCAGAGCCGGCGCAGCGGCAACTGGGAATTCGACACCGACACCAATGCCTATGGTGAATATGGCGATCCGGCGATCGGCACCTCACGTTTCTATCTGTCGTCCAACATCCGCAAGGGCGTGCCGCTGACCAACCTCCAGGGCTATATCAACCCGGAGGTGGACAAGCTGTTCGCCCAGGCTGCCGCGGCGGTCAGCCATGAAGAAGCGCAGGCCTGCTACAGCAAGCTGCAGCATATCCTGTCCCGCGATGTCGCGATGCTGTGGCTGTTCGACCGCCTGCCTTTGTATTTCCACAATAAGCGGCTGAAGAACGTCATCAGGGGCCCCAACGGTCCCAGCGACGGCATGGGCCCGGTGACTTTGGCATGAAAGATGACTTTGGCATGAGAGACGGGGCATGAAGCTGCATTACATCGCCATGCGTCTGGTCAAGACGGTGCTGGTCGCCATTGCGGTGGTGCTGCTGAGCTTTTTCCTGATCCGCCTGGCGCCGGGCGATGCCGCGACCGTGATGGCGGGCCAAGCCGGCTATGCCGACGAAGCCTATATGAAAAGCCTGCGCGCCGAATACGGGTTGGACCAGCCGCTGCCGGTGCAGCTTTGGAAATATATGGATGCGGTGGCGCATGGCGATCTGGGCATATCCTATGTCCGCCGCCAGCCGGTGCTGGGCATCATCATGGAGCGGTTGCCCAACACCTTGCTGCTGGATGCCTTTGCGCTGCTGATGGCGGCGGCGGGCGGTATCTGGCTGGGCAGCATTGCGGCGCGGCGGCCCGGCTCGCTGCTCGACAGCGCCAACACCGTTCTGTCCATGCTGTTCTATTCGGTGCCGCAATTCTGGCTGGGCATGATGATGATGCTGCTGTTCGCGGTGTGGCTGGGCTGGTTGCCGCCCTTCGGCATTGAGACCATGGGCGCCGATTACACCGGCCTGGCGCGGATCGCCGACGTGTCGGTGCATATCCTGCTGCCGGGCACGACACTGGCGTTGTACTTCATGGCCAGTTATGCGCGCCTGACCCGCACCGCCATGATCGAGGTGGCCGACCAGGATTTCGTCAAGACCGCGCGCGCCAAGGGCATCAGCGAACGCCAGGTGGCGCGGCGCCACATCCTGCGCAATGCCCTGATCCCGCTGATTACCTTTGCCGGCTTGCAAGCCTCCATCCTGGTGGGCGGCAATGTGCTGGTGGAGAATGTCTTCAGCTGGCCGGGGGTGGGGACATTGGCTTATGAGGCGGTGACCAGCCGCGACAATCCCTTGCTGCTGGGGATTTTCATCGTCACCGCCATACTGGTCAGCCTGTTCAACCTGGTCACCGACATCGCCTATTCCATCGCCGATCCGCGCGTGGAGCTGGGCCGATGAATTTTGCCCGCCGCTTCTTCTCCCGTCCCACCGCGCTGATTGGCTTTGCGGTCTTCGTGGCGATTGTGGTGATTGCGCTCGCGGCGCCTCTGCTGTTCGCACGCGGGCCTTTCGCCATTGTCGGCATGCCGCTGCTTCCGCCCGGCGCGCCCGGCCTGCCGGCCGGCAGCGACGTTCTGGGCCGCAACATGATGATTGGCCTGGCTTTTGGCGCGCGGGTGTCGCTGCTGGTGGGGATTTCCGCCACCCTGGTCGCCACCGTTGTCGGCATCCTGTTCGGTGCGCTGGCCGGCTATTACGGCGGGCTGGTGGACGATCTGTTGATGCGGGTGACCGAATTCTTTCAGATCATTCCCGCCTTTGTGCTGCTGATGGTGCTGGTCGCCTTCCTGCAGCCCAGTCTGGAATCGGCGGTGATCGGTATCGCCATGATCACCTGGCCGCAAGTGGCGCGGGTGGTCCGCGGCGAATTCCTCAGCCTGCGCAGCCGCGAATTCGTCGAGGCCGCGCGCACCCTGGGGATGCGCGATACCGCCATCATCTTCACGCAAATCCTTCCCAACGCCCTGCCGCCGATTGTGGTGATCAGCTCCATGATGGTGGGCAACGCCATCCTGGCGGAATCGGCGCTGAGTTTCCTGGGGCTGGGCGATCCCAATCTTTTGAGCTGGGGCAGCATGATCGGCGGGGCGCGCTCGGCCATGTGGGTGGCGTGGTGGACAACAACCTTGCCCGGCGTCTCCATCATGATCACGGTGCTGGCGCTGAATTTCGTGGGCGACGGGCTGAACGACGCCCTCAATCCCCGGCGGAGGCACTGATGCCGCTGGTCTCGATTCAGAATTTGACGGTGGCGCTGCCGGTCGACGCCGACCGGCCCCTGGCGGTGGAGGATGTCAGCCTGGAGGTTGGTCGCAATGAGATCGTCTGCATTGTGGGCGAATCCGGCTCGGGCAAGTCGCTGACGGCGCACGCCATCATGGGACTTTTACCTGGGCGCGTTGCAGCAACAGCGGGCCAGATCCTGTTCGATGGCGTGGACCTTTTGAAGCTGTCGCCGTCCGCCATGCGCAAGCGGCGCGGCCGCGACATCGCCATGATCTTCCAGGACCCGATGGCGGCGCTGAACCCGGTGGTGGCGATCGGCAAGCAGGTTACCGAGCAAATCCGCGCCCATCGCGTCATTTCAGAAGCCGCGGCTCTGAAACAGGCCGCGGATTTGCTAGGCCAGATGGGTCTGAAGAATTTCGATGAGTTGTTGAAAGCCTATCCGCACCAATTGTCGGGCGGCCAGCGCCAGCGGGTGATGATTGCCATGGCGTTGTCTCTGTCGCCGCAGCTTCTGATCGCCGACGAGCCGACCACGGCGCTGGACGTCACCACCCAGGCGCAGATCCTCAAGCTCATCAAGAAAATCCAGGCCGAGCGGGAAATGAGTGTGTTGTTCATCACCCATGATTTCGGCGTGGTGGCCGACATGGCGGACAAGGTGGCGGTGATGCGCCATGGCCGGGTGCTGGAAAGCGGCGCGGTGGGCGAGGTCTTGGGCAACCCTTCCCATTCCTATACCCGCGCCCTGATCGCGGCGGTGCCGCGCGGCGAAAGCCAGTTGCCGCCGCCGCCCGAGGCGCGGCCACTGGTCGAGGTTGTCGGCCTGACAAAGCGCTTCCGCCGCGGCGGGTTGTTTTCGCGTGGGCAGGTCAACACGGCGGTGGACAATGTCTCGCTCACCCTCAGCCGGGGCGAGACCTTGGGCATTGTCGGCGAATCCGGCAGCGGGAAGTCCACCCTGGCGCGCTGCGTCATCCGCTTGCTGGACCCCGATGCCGGCACGGTGCTGCTGGATGGCGCCGATATCGCCCATATGACGCCGGGCGAACTGCGGCCGCTGCGCCGGCGCATCCAGATGGTGTTCCAGGATCCCTTTTCCTCGCTCAATCCGCGCCAGACCGTCGGCGACATCATCACCGCCGGCCCGCGCATCTATGGCGAGGAGCCCAAAGCGGCGCGCGCCCGGGCGGCCGACATCTTGCGGCTGGTCGGGCTCAATCCCGAAACCATGAACCGGCTGCCGCATGAATTTTCCGGCGGCCAGCGCCAGCGCATTGGCCTTGCCCGCGCCCTGATGTTGAAGCCCGATGTGCTGATTGCCGATGAGCCGGTGTCGGCGCTGGACGTGACGGTGCAGGCCCAGGTGCTGCAATTGCTGGACGATGTGCGCCGGCAGATGAATCTCGCCATGCTGTTCATCACCCATGACATGCGGGTGGCGGCGCAGGTTTGCCACCGGGTCATGGTGATGCGTCACGGCAAGGTGGTGGAGAGCGGCCCGACGCGGGACATCTTCGCGGCGCCCTCCAGCGAGTATACCAAGGCCCTGCTGGTGGCTATCCCAGGCCGCAACGAAATGCGGCAAAACATATAGGAGAGCGCCATGCGCATCGCCATCGCCGAGTTCAAGCAGGAAACCAACAGTTTCGTGCCCTTCACCACTACGGTGCAGACCTTCGAGGAACAATATCTGCATCGTGGCGAGGCCATGCTCACCGCTTTTGGAAATGGGCGGCTGGAAATCCCCGGCGCGCTGGACGCCATAAAAGAAGCCGGCGCCACGCCGGTGCCGCTGCTGGCCACCATGGCCATGGCGTCGGGCACGGTGGAGCGCAAGGCCTTCGATCATTTCATGGACGAGATCGTGCAACGGCTGAAGACTGCGGGCCCTGTGGATGGTGTGTTCCTGGCCTTGCATGGCGCCATGATCGTCGAAGACGAACCCGATGCGGAATCCGAAATCGTGCGGCGGGTGCGCGAAGTGGTACCCGGCACCCCCATCACCGTGTCGCTCGATCTTCACGGCCATATCACCGCGGCCATGATCCAGCCCGATGTCGCCTATATCGCCTATCGCGAATTTCCCCATATCGACATGTATGAGACCGGCTATCGCGCCGCCAAGCTGCTGATCGACTGGATCGACGGCAAGGTGAAGCCGGTGATGGCGCTCTCCAAGCGTCACATGGTGTTCAGCCCCGACACCGCACGCACCGGCGTGGCGCCGATGTCCGACATCGTGGCGGAGGGCCGCGCCATGGAAGACCGCGGCGAGGTGCTGCATGTCTCGCTGTTCCCGGTGCAGCCCTGGATCGACGCCCCCGATCTGGGGTTTGCCGCCCTGGTCTGCGCCCAAAGCAAGGATGCCGCTCAGGCGGCGGCCGACAAGCTGGCCAAGATGGCCTGGGACCGGCGCAAGGAATTCGAGCCCGAGGTCACGGCGCTGGAAGACGCCATCCAGATCGGCCTGACATCATCCGGCCTGACCGTGGTCAGCGACGCCGGCGATGCGCCGTCCGGCGGCGGCGCGGGCGATTCCACCGCCGTGCTGGCGGCGCTGCTCCATGCGGGCGCCGACCGCGCGGATCGCATCTCCATCTGTACCATCGCCGATGCCGAAGCGGCGGCGGAAGCGGCAAAGGCCGGTGTGGGAAAAACCATCACCTTGAAGGTCGGGCACAAGCGGTCCGGCCTGGGCGATCCCTTGACGGTGACCGGCAAGGTCAAGGTGATCAGCGACGGCACTTATCTGCTGGAAGGGCCCGGCTATAACGGCATGACGGGCGAGATGGGACTGACCGTGGTGCTGGCCATCGGCTCCATTCGCCTCAACCTGCGTTCCATCGCCCATTTCGAATGGGACCTCGGCATCCACAAGTCGGTGGGGCTGAACCCGGAAAGCGCAGGCTTGGTGTTCGTGCGCTCACCGGCGCATTTCCGCTGCTCTTATGCACCCATCGCGGCGCGCATCCTGCTGGCCGACACGCCGGGTCCCACTTGCGTGAACATGCGGCGCATCCCTTTCACCAAGGTGACGCGGCCGTTCTATCCGCTGGATCTGGTGAACGACTAGATTGCGCTTCAGGCCTGGCGCTGGACCGCAAGGCTGCGCTTTTGCGGCATATGGGATTTGCGAAAGTCCTTGAGCACCTGGCGCGCGCCGAGTTCGCCCACCCGTTTGATCGCCTGGTCCAGCGGCACCCAGGCCAGGGTGCGCAGGTTCTTCTCCGGCCAGTCGTGTAGCTGTTTTGTGACAGCCAGTGCGAACACATCCACGCTGCAGGGCAAGCCGCTGCCGTCCTTCTTTTCCTTCAGATAGTGATAGGTGCCGACCGGCTTGTCGGTGATCTTGCCGTGGACGCCGGCTTCCTCAAAAGCCTCGCGGGCGGCGTTCTCGGCCAGGGTCAGGCCCTCTTCCGGCCAGCCCTTGGGCAGAATCCAGCGCTTGGAATTGAGGGAGGTGATCAGCAGCACTTCCAACACGGGGCGCGCGCGCCAGCACAAAGCCGCCACCTGCTTGCCATGCACGCGAAAGAGAGCTTCGCCCTTCAAGGCAACCCCGCTGATTCGTCGCGCCTATTGTAGGGTTTAATCCGTCTACGGCCCAAATGGTTCCGGCAGATCGGTTAACGCCGGGATCAGGCCTCAGCCCATATTGAAAGCGGCGGCCAAGAGATAGAATACCGCCCCGATCAATCCGGCGGCCGGCATTGTCACAATCCAGGCCACGACAATATCCTTGGCGACGTTCCAGCGCACCGCCGAGGC
>JACCXK010000036.1 GCA_013697055.1 Alphaproteobacteria bacterium | reverse complement strand
TGGCGGCGTATTCGCGGCCAGGCGCTGGGTACTGTCAGCATCGTCCCCTTTCTGGTGATGGGCGTGGTCCGGGCCGTGGCCCAGCCGGTGGGCGCATCGGTGATCGCGGGACAGGCGCAAGTGTCGTCCTCGGGCGCCACTACCCTGATCAACCAGTCCACCAACAAGGCCATCATCAACTGGCAGGATTTTTCTGTCGGCGCCGGCGCCTCCGTTCAATTCAATCAGCCCAACGCGGCCTCCATCACCCTCAATCGCGTCACCGGCGCGAACATCTCCAATATCGAAGGCGCAGTGCGCGCCAACGGCCAAGTCTGGCTGCTCAATCCCAATGGCGTGCTGTTCGGCAACAATGCCCGCATCAATGTCGGCGGCTTGCTCGCCACCACGTCCGACATCGCCAACCAGGATTTCCTGGAAGGCCGCTACAACTTCACTGGCGGCCGCAACTCCATCATCAACAAGGGCTCGATCCAGGCCTCCAGCGGCGGCTCGGTGGTGCTGTCGGCGCCCAATGTGGTCAACCACGGCCTGATCCAGGCCAATGCCGGCCATGTCGTGTTGGGCGGCACCGATACCTTCACGGTGGATTTCAACGGCGACCGCTTGCTCTCCTATGCGGTGGGCGCCAATTCCAGCGGCGGCAAAGTCACCAACACCGGCAAGATCACTGCCCCGGGCGGACAGATCCTGCTCACCGCGCGCGCCGCGGCCGGGGTGCAGGAAGCGGTGATCAACAATACCGGCATGATCGAAGCCACCTCGGTGCGCCAGGAAAATGGCGAGATCATCCTGGAAGCCGAGGGCGGTGGCGTTGCCAACTCCGGCACCCTCGACGCGTCCGGCAAGGGCGCGGGCGAGACCGGCGGCACCGTCAAGGTGCTGGGTAAAGACGTGGCCGTCCCCGACAGCGCGATTATTGATGCCTCGGGCGATGCGGGCGGCGGCACGGTGCTGATCGGCGGCAACTTCCAGGGCAAGGGAAGCGAGCCGCACGCCCAGACCGTCACCGTCGGCAAGGCCAGCATCAAGGCGGACGCCATCTCGCGCGGCAATGGCGGCAAGGTGGCGGTGTGGTCCGATGGCACCACCGATTTTGCCGGCTCGATCAGCGCGCGCGGCGGCGTCGTTGGCGGCAATGGCGGCCAAGTGGAAACCTCCGGCGAAAATCTGCACATCCTGGCTGGCGCGACGGTGGACGCCTTGGCGCCCCATGGTGTCACCGGCAGTTGGTTGCTCGATCCGGCAGACATCGACATTGAGCCGGAAGGCGTCTCAGCGATGGGCGGCGAGACCTTCGCCAGCAACAATTTCAGCGGCACCTCGACCATCATGGCCAGCACCATTGATACCGCGCTGCAGACCGCGGATCTGTCACTGCAGGCCAGCAACGACATCACGGTCAATGCCGCCGTTACCGTCAACGGCGTGGGCACCGCAGGGCGGACGCTGACCTTGGAGGCCGGCCGGTCCATCGTGCTGAATCAGAGCATCAGCTATGCCGGCGGCAATATCGTCATGATCGCTGCCAGCCTCGACCCGAACGTGAATGCGACCTATCGTCAGGCGTTTCCAGCATTCATCTCGAGCGGGTCTATAAGCGGAACCCTTCAGGCGGCGCGCATCGATCTCACCCTCAATTCCAACGGCGTGGATGGCAGCCTCGTCGGAACCGCCGGCACCAATGCGCCGTTGCTCGTGCTGGCGAGCAGCCCCACTTACATTAAGACGCTAGGCGCCAACGCTTTTCTTTCGGTTGCCGATGGCACCGCAACCAGCTTTGCGCTTGGCAACAGCGCGAATGCCAATGCGGTCGATTTAGGTACCGGAAGCCTGTCGATCAGGGCCGCCGGCATCACCCAGAGCGCGCCCGTTTTGTTGAACAATCTCACCATCACGCTGCCGAACGGCATATCTAGCGGCAATCCCGTAGTAATTGACAATGCGCAAAATGCGATAACCGGCATCGTCAACATCGCCGCTATGGGCGGATCGCCTTTTAGCGGAACTGACTATGTCCAGGTGGTGAACTCGCAATCGCTTACGATCGGGACCATCACGGACACGCCCAATATCAGCAGCACCGATCTGGGTTCGATGACGCTGCAGGCTCTGGCCGGGGACCTGACACTGACCGGCAATATCGATATCGGCCTGGCAACACTCAATGCCGCCCGCAATGTCACTCAGTCAGCAGGCATTCTGTATTCTCATTCCACGACGGGCGGGGCGGGTGGCGCAGCGGTGAACGCCAGTGCCGGCGCGATCTCGCTGCCAGACGCCAACATCCTTGAGCACACGATCGCCTCTACCGGCAATGGTAGCGAGACCGCGGTGACGAATATCGGCCAGCTCGCTTTTGTCAGCGGCACGGATGCAAACCTCAATTTCGCCCAGCAGGTACGCCTTCAAGCGGCTATCGCGGGGGGCGCCCTATCCGTCACTACGACAGGTAGCTATTCGCTGAAGGATATCTCCGACAACACTGTCACCGTTTATAACGCGATCGACATCTACAATCCGGTCACCGCGGCGGGCCTGATCACCCTGCATGCAGCGGGCGACATCCGCCAGCAAGTCAATGCATCCACCGATGTGCATATCACCACGGGGGCTGGCTTGATTGCGACCAGCGACAATGGCCTGCTGCAACTTTCAGATGGTGGCCATGGGGTCGGGACAGACTGCGATCCCTGTACCGCGGACCCAGGCAACCAAGTGTCGGGTTATGGCTTGTTTAATAGCCCCGGCAACACGAATTTCACCAACACGATCAGCACCACCATCGGCATTCCAGGTGAGGATTCACCCCAAACCTCCGTTATCGGCGGCAACCTAGATGTGGAAGTCACCGATGCAAACCAAAACGTCGTCAACAATGGCCATGCCACCCTGACCATGGATGGACGCGTTCATACCCAGCAAAGCGTGGTGTCCGGCAACACGGTACTGCACGCGGCAGGCGATCTCATCAACAATATTGGAAACGGGACAATTATCGCCACCAACCTTAGCTTGGTCAGCGATTACGGCACCGTTGGCGCCGGCAACGCTAATGGCTATTTTGCCTTCGGTGACGGCACGGATGGAGATGGCGTCCTTAATATCCACGCCTCCGCACCGAACGGCGGCGTCGTTATCAATCCTGGTAATCTCAATGTGGGCACGGATTTGGCCGGTCCAGGCATTCAGGCCCAATCGGTGCTTATATTCGGCAACGGCACAATCACGCAAAATGCCGATTCTACCGGCACGATCGTTGCTGGAAGCTTGGATGTGCATGCTGCTGGCGCCATCACCCTGACCAATCTCAACAACGCCGCCAGCACAGTGGCCTTCACCACCTCAAGTGACGTTGCGTTCAACAATTCTGTAGCGACGACGATCAACCGTGGCAGCGCTGATCATGACATCGATGGCAACCAATTGCCGGCGGGCAATATTGATATCGAAGTGGCCGACCCCAGCGGAGAAACTTTTCCAGGCATCTTTGTTCAGGGCAACTCCGTCACCGACAGCATAGACTCAGCGGGGACCGTAATACTTCATGCGGCCGGGGCTATAACGTCGAGCACGAATCCGATCATCGCAAGCACAGTCAGACTATCTAGCGACACAGGCGCCATCGGCACGGTGTCGGCGCCGATGCTTGTGACAGCCAATACGCTAGTTGCGACCACAAGCGATCAGGATATCATGATCGCTGCCAAGGCCCTCAATACAACGCTGACTATCGGCGACGGCACGACCGGCATCAACGCAGGGACAGGCAATGTAGCCCTGATCGCTGACAGTGTTGCGGTGACTGGCACCACCACCATCACAGCCAACAATTTTAGGGTTTCCGGTGCGACAATCACCCTCGCCGACGTCGAGGTGAGCACACTGAACGCGAGCACCGGCGGCGGCGCTATCGACATCACCTCCAACGCTGGCTTCCAGATCGCAAATATTACCGGCGCGCCGGGCGCCGCCGGTATAGATGCCGGCGGCGGGAGCGTGCGGCTTATCGCAGGTTCTGCCATAACCCAGGCCAGCGGCGATAGTGGTAGAATTCTGGCGGGCGGGTTGGTGGTAGACCCGGCCAG
Organism: Alphaproteobacteria bacterium; assembly: GCA_013697055.1. GTDB lineage: Bacteria > Pseudomonadota > Alphaproteobacteria > Micropepsales > Micropepsaceae > Rhizomicrobium. The sequence continues at coordinate 10,228 of JACCXK010000036.1, read as the reverse complement.
CCCCAGAGCAGATATCACGCTCGACAATACGGCCAATCAGGTGACGGGCACGCTTTCGCTCGTTGGCACAAATAACGTGTCTTTCACCAATTCAGTCACCACCCATGCTGGGACATCATCCGCCGGTGGAAGCTTGAGGGTTATATCAGCCGGCGATTTGGAAATCGTTGCGGGCGCAACGCTGACATCCGGTGCAGCGGGAGATGCGATCGTGTTAGCGGCGGGCGGCCACTTCATCAACAATGCCGGAGCCAACGTACTGGCGATGAGCGGCGGTGGCCGCTTCCTGGTCTATTCCGCCGATCCGGCGGGCGACACCTTCGGCGGCCTCGACAGCGGCAACACGGCGATCTGGGGCACAAGCTATGGGACCTCCCTCTCTGCGGCGGGCAATCGCTACGTATTCGCCATGTCCCCGACCATCACCCTGACCGCGGGCGACCTGACCAAGGCATCGGGCGCGGACATCACCGCCGACCTGCAGAACGATTACACCGAGACAGGGCTTCAGACGGGCGTCGCCGGCGCCTATCTGGGCGATACCGACGCGATCTTCAGCGGCTCGCCGCAGCTGGGGAGCGATGGCGCCGCGGCATCCGCGGTGGACAATGTCTATGCCATCACCATCCGCGCCGGCAGTTTTTCGGTCAGCAACGGTTATGGCTTGGCCTTCGTCAATGGCGCCCTGAAGGTGGGGGCCGGCCCGCCGTCACCGCCGCCCACGCCGCCGCAACAACCGGTGACGCCGCCGCCGACGCCGCCTGTGACACCACCCGTGACACCGCCGGTCACGCCGCCCACGACCCCGCCGGTCACGCCGGTCACGCCGCCCACGACCCCGCCGGTCAAGCCGCCTGTGACACCACCCGTTACCCCACCCCAGACAGGCGCATTGTCCGACGATGCCGCAATCGTGCTGACCAGCTTCACAGCCGCGAACCAGCCGCGCAGTTCACCTTTGAACACCCAGCTGGGGGATGTGCCCGACGCTCCCACCGGTCCGCAGCCGCCGGTGCCGCCGCCCCCGCCGCCGCCGCCGCCGGGCGGGAGCCCCTTGGCCGACAACAACACCACGGCGGACGGCGAGCCCGCCGAAGAGCCCAACACCTCCGACCAAGCCACCAGCGAAGTGGTTGCCAGCCTGGATGGCGGTGGAGCGGGAGAAGGTGGCGGGCCCATTATCCCGGGCATGTTGAACAATACGCCGCCGCCTCCGCCCCCGCCGGTGGATGCGACGTCGCTTCCCGGCTTCGGCAACTCGACCCTTTGGCAGTGACCTGATATCGCGCAGGAAGCGTCAGGGCGCTAAGCGGCAGATGAATCCCTCGAACTTGCCGCCCGGCCCCCACGTTATCGCGTCGTCGAAATAGACGAAGGCGAGCCTGAAGGGATGTCCCAGCGATTGCTGGATATGGGCAGCCAGGGAGGCTTCCTCGGGCCCTCTCAGTGCGCGTTCCGCTAGCCGCACCTGGATCTTCTCGGGCGCAGACAGGACATCCCGCCCGTCTGGTGCGTGATCCCGGCGTTTCTGCCGGCGCTGGGACTGATTGCGGCAATCATTGTCATGGCGGCGTGAATGCCGCTTCGCGCTAACGCTTCTTGCTTTTTCCCGCCGCCTTTTTGACGGACTTGCGCGCGGTGGGTTTGGGCGCCGGCTTGGCCTTGGCCGCGCGTTTTGGCGTGGCTGGGGCATTTGCGGGTTTCGGCCTCACCGTGATCGTAATCTTCTTTGCCGGCGGCCCTTCGGCATTCGGTTGCGGCATTTCGACCGGCGCTTTGCTGGGGGCTGTCGGCGCGGCGGCGCCGCCGCTCATCAGACGGAGCAGGCCTGGCGACAATCCCTTGCGCTTGGCGGACGGGCTGGCGCCCTCGGAGGCATGCACCGACAAAAACGCCTTAACATCCGCCTTCGAGCGGCATACGCCGGCTTTGGCGGCCATTGCCACGATGGGCCCATTGATCAACGCCGGATGTTCGAAGATCGCTTCCCAATATTCGCCATCGCTGATGAAGCGGTCGTCCAGGCGAAGTTCGCGAAACAGCGGTTCATATTTCCTGACCGCGCTTTGATCGCTTTCCCGCAACATCAAGGAGAGGTTTTTGAGTTCCTCCTTGCTAGGCGGACTTGCCATGTAATCCACGACCACCGGCTCATGGCCGGCGCGGCGAAGCTCGGCAAGCACTTCCTCTGCCGCGTCGGAACCGGGGTCGAGATAGAGGGTCAGCTTGTTCGCGGCTTTTGCCGACGGCGCGGCATCCTGCCTTGGCGGCTTTGCCGCGGGCGCCGGCGCGATGATTTTCAGATCGACCGCCTTGGGGCCTTTGGCGTCCGGCAAGGCCGTGAACGAAACGCGCTGGCCGGGTTTCAGATTGATCGCGGCCGCCGTTATCGAAGTGGCGGGCACGAAAATATCTTTGGCGCCATCGTCCGGCGTGATGAAACCAAAACCTTTTGCGGCATTAAAAAATTTAACGGTACCGTTCGGCATGAAATTCCTGATCAAGTTTCAAGCGGCGTTGCCGCCAAATCTGCCGCGGCTGGCCCGCCAACCGGCAGTGAAAGCCCGCGTTCTGATGGCCAGGCTTTTTAGAGGGTGTCTGCCGGCCGTTAATGTCCGGATAACCTATTGCATAGTTTAGGTTTTCCACAATTCCTGTCTAGCCTGAACGCGCGGCCTACTGTCAATCGCCGCAACGGGGAAGATGCCTAACCCGCTTCATGCCCGGCTGCAAGCCGCTGCGCAGCGCGCGGCAGATTCACTGGCCGGAAAAGACTGAGGCGATGTGGGCGGGTGCCAGCAAAGCTCAGTCAAATCTTGGGCCGGGATTTTAGTTCGCGGCCCGACGCATCTTTCCAAGGAGCCAAATGGGCCGGCAGTTCACCGTGATTCAGTAGGCATATAGCTTGGCGGGGGCATAGGGGGTGCGCGGATAGGGGGCGTGGTTTTTTCTGCACCGTCTCCCGCACCCTGATGGGCAAAGCAACCCTGATAACAAATCTCTTTATGCCGTACCGCCTCGCCATCCGCGCCTGCCTCGGATAGGAAGTTTTGACAGCCGTCTTATCTAGCCGCGGCAATTTTCAATATAATCGGCCCACCACTGCAGCATTTTCCGCCTTCCGGGAAGCCACTGGGCAGCGTTGTAGACGCCTCGCACCGAATTGTCCGCATGCGCCAACTGCATCTCTATCCAATCTCGATTGAATTGCGCCTCGTTCAACAATGTTGACGCCAGCGAACGAAATCCATGCACAGTGGCACGCCCTTTGTAGCCCATTCGGTACAGCGCAAAGAGTAAAGTGTTCTCTGAAATTACTCCACGCTTGGTGTTTGCGGGAAATAGGAACGGGGAGATCGCGTTTAGCTGGCGAAGTCTCCGAAGCACGCTGACAGCTTGGCGTGATAGCGGGACGAGATGCGTCTTACGCATTTTCATGCGGTCCTCAGGAATTCGCCAGATCGGATTTGGTCCCTGGAGATCATCAAACTCCCACCATACAGCGAATCGTAGTTCGGCCGTTCTCACGAACGTGAGGAGAGCGAGCTCCATCGCAAGTTTAGTCAGATCGCCTTGATATGACTCAAGCCTCCCTAAAAACCTCGGGAGGTCCTTGGCAGCGAGTGTGGCATGATGCTTTACGCCCTTCGCGGGCTTTAACGCACCTCGCAGGTCAGCTGTCGGGTCGCTGCTACACCGTCCGGTCGCGATTCCATAGCGAAAAACGGCGCTCGCAATCCGAAGTACCCTTTTTGCTGTTTCGAGTGATCACGCGTTTCAATTTTGCGCACCACTTCGAGCAACTGCGGGGGCGAGATGCTAGGGAGGGATTTTGCTCCAAGCGATTCTATCAGGCCGGTTTCCAACCTATGCTTGAGCCTCAACGAATAGCTTGGCCTCCATTGCGAGACGTTATTTTGAAACCATTCTCGCGCTACCTCAGCAAAGCTATCTTGGCGAGTGTCGGTGGAAACTACTGAAGATTGACTGTCTAGGGCGGTTCTTAATGTGTGCAGCACCCGACTAGCATCTGGGCTTCCGGAAAAATCTCGCTGCGGCCCATTGCCGGGAAAAAATATAAAGAAATTCTGAACCAGGGATCCAGTTTGACTCGAAGCGCCTGCCTTGCCATTTCCATTCATTCTGCATATCCACCTAGGGCTGAAAAACCGCGCGCAAGGCAATGGATCAGCCTGTGAAGCGCGTCTTATCGAATACATTGGCACATAGAGCATTGAGCCACGGCATCAGCGAACATCTGGATAGCCGCGGAGATAATTCGTGCCGACCTACGCCGGAATTTCCGGGTTTCATGTCGGCGTGATTTCACTCGTAATGATAGTTCCGGAGCCCATGAGCAGAAAATCGGAATTAATCAGAATTAATCAAAAATTTTGATTAATTAATCAAACAGGGAGAAATATCTAACCTATTGATTTCAAATATAGATTTAACATTTTTGATGAAAATGCTTGATATTCAAAATACTAGTTTGATTTATTGAGAGTGTTCCAAACGCAACAGACGTAAGGCGGAGCGCGGGACTCGAACCCCCATTCAAGGTAGTATAACAGGGCGTTTCTAGTGCAGCCATGGTGCCTAGAAAAGGGCCTGTATTAAAAAGCCCGCCTGCTAGAGCAGGCGGGCTTTTGAATTGGTGCCCAGAAGAGGACTCGAACCTCCACGCCTTGCAGCGCTAGTACCTGAAACTAGTGCGTCTACCAATTCCGCCATCTGGGCGGACCGGACAGTCGAAACCGCCGGGCAAGGGCGCGATGTTTAGGGGGGTGGAGACCCCAAGTCAACATTGGCTTTTTCCGCACTTTTGCGGCCAAAAAGCCCCTGTCGCGGCCCCCTGCCGCGGCTTAATATGGCCTCAAGAATCCGGTCTCCTTTCTTTGGAATATCGCGTCATGAACACCAATCTGGTCACGGTCTTCGGCGGCTCCGGCTTTCTGGGCCGCCATACGGTGCGGGCGCTGGCCCGGGCCGGCTGGCGCATCAAGGTGGCGACGCGTCATCCCGCCCGCGGCTTTTTCCTGCGGCCCCTGGGCACCGTGGGCCAGATCGATTTCGTCAAATGCGATGTGTCGGACGCGGAGTCCGTCGCCCATGCGGTGATGGGCGCGACCGCCGTGATCAATCTCACCGGCATCCTGTTCCAGAAGGGCCAGACCTTCGAGGACGTCCAGGCCGAAGGCGCCGCCCATATCGCCCAGGCCGCGGCGGCCGCCGGGGTGCGGGCGCTGGTGCATGTCTCGGCCATCGGCGCCGATGCGAACGCGCAATCCAAATATGCCGTGACCAAGGCCAAAGGCGAACAAGCGGTGCGCGAGGCATTCCCCAATGCGGTGATCCTGCGTCCTTCCATCATCTTCGGGCCCGAAGACGGCTTTTTCAACAAGTTCGCCGGCATGGCGCGCTTCTCGCCTGCCCTGCCGCTGGTAGGCGGCGGCCATACCCGCTTCCAGCCGGTGTTCGTGGGAGATGTGGCGCAGGCCATTCTTGTGGCGCTGTCGAAGCAGGATGGGCGCACCTATGAGCTGGGCGGGCCTGCCACCTATTCCTTCAAGGAATTGCTCCAGATCATCCTGCGCGAGACCGGCCGCAAGCGCGCGCTGATCCCCCTGCCCTTCGGCCTCGCGGCGCTGCAGGCGGCCTTCCTGCAGATGCTGCCCAATCCGATCCTCACCATGGACCAGGTAAAATTGCTGAAACACGACAATGTCGTCGCGCCGACCGCGGCGGGGCTGGCGGACCTCGGCATCACGCCCACCTCGGTCGAAGCGGTGATCCCGTCCTATCTGTGGCGCTATCGCGCCAAGGGCGAATACGCCCCCGCGCCAGTTCTATAATCAGTTCAATAATCAGTTCAGTGAACCGCTAGATAGCCAATAAGCGCGATACCTGCGGCAATACGGTACCAGCCGAAAGGCCGGAGGCCGTAACGCGTCACGATCGTCAGGAACTGGCGGATCACGAAGAACGCCACCACGAACGACACCACAAAGCCGATGGCGATGTTCAACACCTGGCCTTGGGCGAGGGCGCCGGCCTTGTGGTGCAGCTCCAGGATGGTGGCGCCCATCATGGTGGGCACCGCCAGGTAGAAGGTGAACAGGGTCGCGGCCCTGCGGTCCACGCCCAGCATCTCAGCTCCCAGGATGGTGGCGCCGGAGCGCGACACGCCCGGGATGATGGACAGCACCTGGCAACAGCCGATCTCGAACGCCTTGGACAGAGGCAGCTTGTCACCTTCCAGAAAGCGGGCTTTCGGCGCGATGCGCTCGAACACCAGAATGATGATGCCGCCCACGATCCAGCAGCCGGCGATGAAGGGCATGGCATGGGCAGGATCGAGCAGCACCCGGTCCAGCAGCTTTTTCAGCGCCAGACCCGCCACCACCGACGGCAGGAGTGCCAGGATCAGCCCCAGCGCAAAGCGCCGCGCATCCGCAGACGACGGCAGGCCGATCAGCGCTTTCCAGAACACCTGAAAATAGATCGCCACCACCGCCAGGATAGCGCCGAGCTGGATCACCACGGTGAAGGCCTCCCAGTCTTCGCCCAGGCCCAGCAGCCGCTCGGTCACCAACAGGTGCGCGGTCGAGGAAATCGGCAGGAATTCGGTGATGCCTTCCACCACGCCCAGGATCACGGACAACAGCATATCGTGCATGGGCGAATCCCGGGTGGCGGCGGCGAAGAGGTAGCATCAGGGACCGCCTCACGCACCTTATAAAGTTTGTTATGCTGGCCCATGGCGGGCCGGGGAATCGCATGAGGGGGATCAGGCTGTGGCGCGGGCGAGGCTGGCTGTGGAAGCTGACGCTGTCCCTCTTCATCCTGCTGATCCTTGCCCCCATCGTCCTGCTGCTGGTATTCCGCTTCCTGCCCATTCCCGGCACCCCGGAAATGCTGGTGAGCCTGGTCCAGGGCAAGGGCGCGTCCTATGACTGGTCCGACGACATCTCGCCCCGGCTGGAACGGGCGGTGATCGGGGCCGAGGACCAGAATTTCTGCACCCATAACGGCTTTGACTGGGTCAACATCAACAAAGCGATGGAGGACCATAAACGTCATCCCAACAAGCCGATGCGCGGCGCCAGCACCATCTCCCAGCAGACCGCCCGCACCCTGTTCCTGGTTCCCATGCGAAGCTGGATCCGCAAGGGTCTGGAGGCCTATCTCACCGTGATGCTTGAAGGTCTGTGGCCCAAGAAGCGCATCCTGCACGCCTATCTGAACCTGGTGGACTGGGGCGACGGGATTTTCGGGGCCGAGGCCGCCGCCAGCGCCTATTTTGGAACCGATGCCGGCTCGCTGACCGGCGAGCAGGCCGCCCGGCTGGCCGCCATCCTGCCCAATCCCCACAAGTGGAAGGCGGCGCATCCGGGCCGCTATGTGCGCCGGCGCACCGGCATGCTGCAGGGACGCGGGGCGATGGTGATGCGCGACGGGCTGAACTTTTGCGTTAAGTAAAAGCTGCCTTTATTAAGTCCTACCGCTTCGCTACTTGAGGGCATTTCCAATGTCCTACCGCTTTGCTACTTGAGGACTTTCTTATGTCCTATCGCTTCGCTACTTGAGGACTAATGCGCCGCCTGATTCACCTGATGCTGTCGCCCAGTTGCCGCCTGGCTCGCCTGATGGTGGCCGAAAAGCGGGTGGCCTGTGATCCGGTGATGTCGGACAACCCCAAACAATCCATGCCGGTGTTCGTGGACATGGACGGCACCCGCGCCGAGGGCGTTTGGGCCATCCTGGATCATTTGGAACATCATTATCCCGATCGCCCGCTGGCGCCGGCCGATGACGCGGCACGGCTGGCCTGCCTGCGCTGGCTGGACTGGGCGATGGGGCCGTTCCACGAACAAGTCACCCAGCGCATCGTCTATGAAAAAGCCGCACCGCGCTTTACCGGCGCCGGCTTCAGCCGCGCCCCGGACATGAATGTGATCCGCAGCGGCCGCGAAGAACTCAAACAGGCGCTGAAGGCGATCGGCGCGGCGGCGGAGAGCAACGGCAACCTCGCCTGCCGCGAAACCACCCTGGGCGATCTGGCGGTGGCGGCGCATCTCTCAACCCTGGATTATTTCGGTGAAGTGCCCTGGACGGATTTTCCAACCGCCGCCGAATGGTATGTGCGGATGAAGTCGCGCCCCGCTTTTCGTTCCATTCTGGCGGACCGCGTTCCCGGCCAGCCGCCGGTGTCGCATTACGCCGAACTGGATTTCTAAGGCTTCAGCGCGTCGAGATTCTCGCGCGCCTCCACGGCGGCAACACCGGAGGCCGTTTTCAACGCCGCCTGGAAATCGCGCCGCGCACCGCCAAGGTCGCCCAGCTGCTTGCGCAACAACCCGCTCTCCACCAGCGCGTCGCCATCGGCTGGTTTCAGCTTCAGCGCCGCCTCGATGTCGCTGCGTGCTTCGGCATATTGCTTGAGCGCGCGCCGGGCGCTGGCTCGCAACACCAGGAGGTCGACACGGCGTGGGCTGAGCTGCAGCGCCGCATTCAGGTCCAGCACCACTTCATGCCAGTTGCGCACCATGGCCTGGGCGCGGGCCAGGTCGGTGAACAGATCGGCGTCGCCCGCCGACAGCGCCAGCGCGCCGGTCAGACTCTGCACCGCCTTAGCGCCCTCGCCGGCCAGCAGCCAGGCATTGCCCGCCTGGTCGTACAGCGCGACGCGAAATCCCGCATCCAGCACGCTGCGTCCGCCGGCGATACGGTCCAACCGCGTTCCTGCTTCCGCGTAACGCTTGAGCGTGACCAGCGCCAACGCCGCGCAATGTTCCGCCGGCACGCCGCCGCCGGACTTCACCCAAACCTCCGCATCGCTCAACGCGATGGTGGGATTGGCGTTCGCGTCGGCGAGACAGCGGCGATAATGCGCCCGGTCCGGAACGGATGCGGCGCTGCCGATCGCGGCTTGCGCCACCACCGGCCAGCCGCTGAGAAAAATGATGGTGAAAATGCGGCACAACATTGAGGGGCCCAGTCTAGCAGCAATAAGAGCTTTTGAGCTCGGCAAATCCTGTTAGGGTGCGGCCAGGGAAAACGCACATGTTCTGGCACCGGATCGCAGCCTTGTTGCTGTTCGTCACCTTTGCCGCGCCGGTCCTGGCGCAGCCGGTGGTGGATGCGGCGCCCGTGCAGCTTGGGCCGCGCGCCGCGCCCACCGCGCATGTCCAGGTGGGCACCCTGGCCTATATGGGCACGCCGGCCTTCGATGCCGTCAAGGCAACCGACAAATACCTGGCGCGGATCAGCGGCGCGGCGCGCGCCAAGTCTGATGCCTATTTCGAAGGCGGCTATTGGCTGCAACTGGTGGACCTGATCTACGGCCTGGCCATAGCAGGCATGCTGTTGTCGCTGCAGATTTCCAGCCGCATCAGCGACTGGGTGGAGGGACGCACCCACAGCCGCAACTTCCAGGTCATGCTCTATGTCGCCGTCTATGTGCCGCTGACGGCGGCGGCGACCTTTCCCCTCACCCTCTATGAAGGTTTTTTCCGCGAACATGCCTATGGCCTGTCCAACCAGAATTTCTGGCAATGGCTGGGCGATTTCGGGATCGGCTTTGGCTTGAGCTTCGTCACCATGCTGCTCTTGCTGCCGGTGCTGTATGCCGCCATCCGGCGGGCGCGCGAGAGCTGGTGGGTGTGGGGCGCGGGCCTGGTCATCGCCTTTGAAGTCCTGACAGTGGTGATCTGGCCGATCTTCATCGCCCCGCTCTACAATCATTATTCGCCTTTGCCGGACAGCCCGTTGAAAGCCCAGATCCTGTCGCAGGCCCGCGCCAATGACGTGCCGGTGGACAATGTCTGGCTGGTGGATGCCTCGCGCCAGTCCACCCGCGTCTCCGCCAACGTCTCCGGCCTGTTCGGCACGGCGCGCATTTCGCTCAACGACAATCTGCTCAAGCAGGGCAGCTCCGACGAAGTGCTGGCGGTGCTGGGCCATGAGATGGGCCATTATGTGATGGATCACATGACCCGCCTGCTGCTGCTGGCTGCGGTGGTGATCCTGGTGGGCTTTGCCTTCGTCAACCGTGCCTTCCTGATGGCCTGTGATGTCTTCGGCGGCCAATGGCAGGTGCGCAAGCTGAGCGACGTGGCGGGACTGCCGCTGCTGGTCGCACTGGCCAGCATCTACATGTTCCTGGCGACCCCGGTGACCAATTCGATTTCCCGCACCACCGAATACCAGGCCGATATTTTCGGGC
>JACCXK010000147.1 GCA_013697055.1 Alphaproteobacteria bacterium | reverse complement strand
CTTCTGATGCTGCTCGCCATCGACGCCGGCAATACCAACATCGCCTTTGCCCTGTACGAGGGCGAGAAGATGCGCGCTCAATGGCGGGCGGTGACCCAAGTCAGCCGCACCGCCGATGAATATGCCGTGTGGCTGAGCCAGCTGCTGCAGCTGGAAGGCCTGTCCTTCGCCGACCTTGACGCCGCCATCATCGCCACGGTGGTGCCGGCGGTGCTGTTCGACCTGCGCGACATGTGCCGCAAATATCTCAAGACCGAGCCGCTGCGGGTGGGCGATCCGTCGCTCGACCTGGGCCCCAGGCCCACTGTCGACCATCCTGAAACCGTGGGCGCCGACCGGCTGTGCAACACGGTGGCGGCCCATGCCGGCTACAAGGGCGCGGTGATCGTGGTGGATTTCGGCACCGCCACCAATTTCGACATCGTCTCCGAGGCCGGCGCCTTTGACGGCAGTGTGATCGCACCGGGCGCCAATCTCTCCATCGAGGCGCTGCACCAGGCCGCGGCCCTCTTGCCGCGCGTCGCCATCATGCGCGCCCAGAAGGTGATCGGCCGCGACACCGCCAGCAGCATGCAGTCCGGCGTCTATTGGGGCTATGTCGGTCTCATTACCGGCCTCATCAACGGCATCAAGGCCGAGTACGCCAGGCCCATGACGGTGGTGGCGACCGGGGGGCTGGCGCATCTGTTCCGTCCCGACATTCCGGCGATCGACCATATCGATCCGGACCTCACCATGCGCGGGCTGATGCTGATTCATGGCCGCAACGCGGCGAAAAAGGCGTAATGGATCGCATGGCTCCGCAAGACGAACTGGTCTTCCTGCCTTTGGGCGGGTCGGGCGAGATCGGCATGAACTTCAACGCCTATGGTTTCGGGCCGGAGAATGACCGGCAATGGATCATCGTCGATTGCGGCGTGCTGTTCGGCCGCGAAGGCAACACCCCCGGCGTGGACCTGTTGATGCCCGACATCCGCTACCTGGCCGAGCGCAAGGACAATGTGCTGGCGATCATCGCCACCCATGCGCATGAGGATCATATCGGCGCCATCGCGCCCTTGTGGCCGTCTTTGCGCTGCCCGATCTATGCCACGCCCTTCACCGCCCGGCTGATCACCGGCAAGCTGGAAGAGGCGGGGCTGGCCTCCAAGGTTTACGTTCACGAAGTGCCGGTGGGGGGCAAGCTCAAGCTGGGACCGTTCGAGCTGGATTTTATCTCCATCACCCACTCGATCCTGGAGCCCAACCTGCTGGCGATCCGCACGCCGCTGGGGGTGGTGGCCCATACCGGCGACTGGAAGATCGATCCCAATCCCATGCTGGGCGAGGCCACCGACACCGAGGCGCTCACCAGGCTGGGCGACGAGGGCGTGCTGGCGCTGGTGTGCGATTCCACCAATGCGCTTGTCGCAGGTAGCTCCGGTTCGGAGGCAAACGTGCGCGAAAGCCTGACCGAGCTGATCGGCACCCTGAAAGGCCGCGTGGCGGTGACCGGCTTTGCCTCCAATGTGGCGCGGCTGGACACGGTGGCGCGCGCGGCCAAGGCGCACGGCCGCCGCGTCGCGCTGGTCGGCCGCTCGATGCAGAAGATGGTGTCGGCGGCGCGCGAGACCGGCTACCTGAAGGACTTCCCCCAGGTGCTGGACGAGACGGAGGTGGCCGACATGCCGGCGCACAAGGTGCTGTACCTGTGCACCGGCAGCCAGGGCGAGCCGCGCGCCGCGCTGGCGCGCATCGCCAATGGCAGCCATCCCCATGTCGAACTTTCCGAAGGCGATGCGGTGATCTTTTCCAGCCGCGTCATTCCGGGCAACGAGCTGGCCATCGCCGAAATCCAGAACCAGCTGGCGGGACGCGGCATCGCCCTGCTGACGGCCGAGGATCATTTCGTGCATGTCTCCGGCCATCCCTGCCGCGACGAGCTGGCCCAGATGTATCGCTGGATAAGGCCCAGGCTGGCGCTGCCGGTGCATGGCGAGATGCGCCATCAGGTGAGCCACGCCAAGCTGGCGCGCTCGCTGCAGGTGCCCCAGGCCATGGTACCGGAGAATGGCCAGATGTTCCGCCTGGCGCCGGGGCGGCCCGAACTGATCGATGAAGTGCCGGCTGGCCGCGTTCACATGGATGGGCGGATCCTGGTGGCCGAAGGCGAGGGCCTGTCCAAGGATCGCCGCGCCATGGCCTTCGCCGGATTGCTGGTGGTGGCGCTGGTGGTGGATCAAAAGGGCCGCATCGCCGCCCCGCCCGTGGTGCGGGGCGAAGGCATGCCCGAGCCGGTGGAAGCCGCGGTGCTGAAGGCGGTCGAGGACACGCTGGACAAAAACAAGCGCAGCGATCCCGACGATTTGGCCGAGAATGTTCGCCGCGCCGCGCGCCGGGCAGCGCATGATGCGTGGGGCAAGAAGCCTATTACGCGGGTTTTGGTGAGCGAGATATGAGGGTGCGCTCGCTGCCCTTCGCTTACGCTCAGGGCGTTCGTCGCTCGAAATGGTCCACTGGACCATTTCGTCCGCTTTGCGGACCGCTCCTCAAGGTTAGCGAAATATGAGAAAGCCGCGCAGCCCCCTCACCCGCGGGCGCTGTGCGCCCTTGCCCTCTCCCCCCAAGGGGGAGAGGCGGGAGCCGCGCGCGTATTTCGCGCGTGGCGAGGGTGAGGGGGACGGCACCGCGCCATGACCATGGCCGCCGGCCTGCACTATGTCGTGCTGTTCAGCGCCTATGCGGTGCTGTGGTTTCTCTGCCTGTTCTGCCTGTTGCCGGTGGGACTGGGCGCCGAGCGCGATCCGGACAGCGGCGCGCCGCTCAATCCCATGCTGAAGAAAAAAGCCCTGATCGCCAGCGTCGTCGCGGCGGTGGTCTGGATCGGCTTTTACGCCGCCATTGGATTCCACTGGCTGGAATTGTGATCCCAAACGAAAAGGCCGGAGCGTGAGCTCCGGCCTTATTCCGCTTATCGCGGTATTTCTCCCCGAACTTGGCCGTTCTAGCGCGGTCACGTTCTTTTATTGGGTGGTTTGATATAGTGCTTCGCAGGCGGAGTCACGAAATTAATGGATGTATTGCAATGCAACATACGCAATTAAATGTCGTGAGGCCGGTTGCCCAAGCCTTGGGCCTGCTGGTTTTAATGGCTGTTCCTGCGCTGGCCGGCACTGTCGCCAAGCCGCATAAGCCCGATCCGCTGCTGGATGGCGGCCCGACCTCGGCTTGCGCTGCCAGCCCCGACTATGCCGCCGGGATTGACACAAGGGGCCGCCGGGTGGCCCCCGCCGATGTGGCGGCCGCAGCCGTGCCGGTTCCCGATTCCATCGCCGTCCCCCTGGCCAAGGCGGGCTCCTGGGGCCGGCTGCGTCCGGGTACGGGCGACAGTTCCTATGTCAGCCTGGACGGCCGCAAGCTGGCGCCGCTGCTGAATCCTCCGCCCTGCCGTTAACCAGCACGCCGGTCCGCCGCCATTCGGACGGTGCCGCCTGCTAAAAAGCGCGGATGCGCGCCCTTCTTGCCGCCCTGATCCTGATCGCCGGTTGCGTGTCTGCGCAGGCGGCGCCCCACTTCGATCAACGATGGCGCATCACCAAGGATCACTGGGACCCGTCGGACGAGGCGGGCTATGGCGCCTTCATCACCGCTTTGGGAGACTCCGGCTGTTCCTCCTCGCAAAGCTGCTTGCGTGATCCGGCCAATCCCTATCGCGGAAGCGATGGCCGCTTTCTGGACATCGATGTGGACTGCGCCAAGCTGCCCTACCTGCTGCGCGCTTATTATGCCTGGAAGAACGGGCTGCCATTTTCCTATGTCGACGGCGTGTCGGGCTCGCGCTTCGGCCACCAGTCCAACCGCATCGTCAGCCGCGCCGGGATGATCGACCATGGCGGTGGCATCAACGGCGCCGCCGCGATCCGCACCCTCTTGGACAATGTCTATTCCGGCACCTTCCGCACCGATGCGGCGCAGGACGGCGGCATTCCGGCGGATTTCTATTCGCCGGCGCTGCAGCCCGGCAGCATCCGCCCCGGCACGGTGATCTATGACACCAATGCTCATGTCGGCATTGTCACTCGCGTCGATGGCGCGGGGCGCATCTACTACATGGACGCCCATCCCGACTTCACCATCAGCCGCAGCGTCTATGGCCCGCAATTCGGCCAGAGTCCGGCCAGCCTGGGCGGCGGGCTGAAGAACTGGCGGCCGCTGCAATTGCAGGGCGCGCACTGGCAGGATGGTGCGCTGGTGGGCGGGCTTTACGTCCTGGCGCGCAACAGCCAGATCGCGGATTTCTCCCTGGTCCAGTATTTCGGCACCGAGCGGGATGGCAGCTGGCGCTACAATGGCGCGCGGCTGGGCTATTACGAATATGCGCGGGTGGCGGTGTCGGGCGGCAAGACCGACTTCAATCCGGTCTATGAGCTGCAGGCCACCATGGGCACCTTGTGCAACGACCTCAACGATCGGGCGCAAGCCGTGAACCAGGCGGTGGCCAATGGCATCTCGGCCAAGCTGCATCCGAGCGCCATTCCGGCCAACATCTATTCCAGCGAGGACGGAGAGTGGGAAGCCTATGCCACGCCTGCCCGGGACGCGCGGCTGCGCGCTGCCTTCGTCGCCTTTCGCCAGGAGCTGGGCAAGATGATCGGCCAATGGCTGAACCGCGATTCACGGGTGGTCTATGACGGGCTGGACCTGAAGCGCGACCTGCTGGCGGCCTATGACCGGGAAAGCCAGGCCTGCGCCATCACCATCCTGTCCAGCGACAAGCGGCCGGTGCCGCTGAGTTTCGACGATATCTCCCACCGGCTGTTTGCCATGAGTTTCGACCCCTACAACTGCGTCGAGCTGCGCTGGGGTGGCGACGGCATGGGGTGCCCGGACCAAGCCGGCAAGCGCCGTTACTATGCCCTGGAAGAGCAGGCCCGGCGGGTCATCGATGCCGATACCGGGGCGATGGCGGGGCCGCAAGACGTGGATATTCGCGGGCTTATTGCGGCCATGCCGGCCCGCGCGCCCTGGGTGCAGCGCATGCCGGGCGACAACCGGCAATCGGCGCTGCCGTAATGCCGATGTGGCGCATTTTAGGACGGCTCTTAAAGCGGCAGTAACCTGCCCGGCCTTAGCTTGGTGCGCTATCAAACGCTGAGGGGCGTTCCGGATGCTGCAGGACAGCTGGTGCTTTTACGAAGAACGCATGCCCAGGAAGCGGATTTTCCATCCGCGCAAGCGATCGCTGATCGGACCCATGCTGACCATCGCCGCCGCTTTGGTGGTTGTGTTTGAGGCGGTCAGCCGCTTCTAGTACGCGCGCCCGATCAATATCTCTTCCACACCCGGCTTGCCGGTGAAGAGGCAGGCTTCAAACGTGTCCGGCTGCTGTAAAGGCGCATTGCGGATGGTGAGTTTCAAACCCTTGAGCTTGTTGTCGACCGCGTCCAGTTCGGCGCCGGTCGGCTTGGACCATGAGATCTTCAGCCAGCCTTTGAACTCCTCGTCGCTGCCGGCATAGTAATCCTCCACGCCCTTCCAGTCGGTGACACCGCTTTTGATATTGCCGTCCAGCCGCGCCTTCGCTTCGGCATAAAGGCCGTGCTGAATCTCCGCCAGCAGCTGCACGGCTTTTTCTTCCAGGAATTCGCGGGCAGGCAGGGCGATGGACTTGACCTTGTCGCCATCGCGCAACTGGTCGCGGCGCATATAGGTGATCTGGCCGCCGGCGGCGTCGCGCGGACCGATCTCGATGATGATGGGTGCGCCGCGGCGCACCCAGTTCCAGCGCTTTTCCGCCGACTTGATCTTCTTGATGTCCAGGAAGGCGCGTATCGGCTGGCAGAACACGCTGAGCTTGCGCAGCATCGCCACCAGCTCTTCGCAATATTTCAAAACGTCGGCATCTTCCGGCTTGTCGCGCAGCATGGGCACGATGACGATCTGTTTGGGCGCGATGGCGGGCGGCAGGCGCAGGCCGTCGTCATCGCCATGGGTCATGATCACGCCGCCGATCAGGCGGGTGGAAACGCCCCAGCTGGTGGTGTTGCACAGGGTGACGGTGCCGGCATCGTCCTGGAACTTGATGCTCTGGGCTTCGGCAAAATGGGTGCCCAGGAAATGCGAGGTGCCGGCTTGCAGCGCCTTGCCGTCCTGCATCATGGCTTCGATGGAATAGGTGTTCACCGCGCCGGGGAAGCGTTCATTCTCGGGCTTCTCGCCGGCGATCACCGGCATGGCAAGATAATCCTCGGCAAAGCTGCGATAGACTTCCAGCATCTTGAGGGTTTCTTCCACCGCCTCGGCCTCGCTGGCATGGGCGGTATGGCCTTCCTGCCAGAGAAATTCGGTGGTACGCAGGAACAGGCGCGGCCGCATTTCCCAGCGCACCACATTGGCCCACTGGTTGATCAGGAGCGGCAGGTCACGGTGCGAGCGCACCCAGCGCGCAAAGGCATCGCCGATGATGGTTTCGGAGGTGGGGCGCACCACCAGCGGCTCTTCCAGCTTGGCGTCCGGATCGGGCTGCAGCTTGCCGTCGATATTCTTCAGCCGGTGATGGGTGACCACCGCCATTTCCTTGGCGAAGCCTTCGACGTGCTCGGCCTCCTTGGCGATGAAGGAGAGCGGGATGAACATGGGGAAGTAGCAATTCTCATGGCCGGTCGCCTTGATGCGGCGGTCCAGCTCCTGCTGGATCTGTTCCCACACGCCATAGCCCCAGGGCTTGATGACCATGGCGCCGCGCACGGGGCTGGTCTCGGCCATGTCAGCATCGCGCACCACCGCCTGGTACCAGTCGGCGAACCGGCTGCGGTTGATGTCGAGGGCGCGCTGCATGTCGATGCTCCGAGGGAAAAAGCGTGTTTAGCGCGGCTGCCGGGGCCTGAACAGCAGGTAAGTGGCCGCGCCAAGGGTCCCGAACAGGGCCATCAGCCCGGTCAGGGGCACCGGCGTAGTAGGGGTGACAAAGGCGCCCATCAGGGCCGAGGCCAGGGCGCCGCCGCCATACAGCAAAACGCCGATCAGGGCGGAAGCCATGCCGGCGGCATGTCCGAAATGGTGCATGGAGAGGCCCGAACCGGTGGCGTTGATGGTGCCGATCATGGCGCAATAGACGAAGGTGAAGGGCAGCAGGCCCAGCAGCCCGCCCCAGCCGGTAAAGCCGAACGCCAGGGCCAGCACGCCTGCGGCCGCATTGGCGAGCAGGACGGCGCAGAACAGAGGCTCGCCGGGATGGGTTTTCAGCCAGCGCGCGGCGCTCTGGCTGAAGACGATCAGGCCGATGCCGTTCAGCACAAAGGTGAAGCCGAAATATTCCGGAGGCACATGGTAGAGGTCGATCACCACATGCGGCCAGCCGGTGAGGAAAACAAACAGGCCCGCATTGGTCAGCATGGCGGGAATGACGAAGCGGAAGAAGCGCCGGTCGCGCACGATGATCCAGTAATCGCTCAGCACATGCAGGGGGTGCAGCCGCCGGTCCGAGCCGGGATGGCTTTCGGGGAGCAGCCACCAGACAAAGCCCCAGGTCAGTGCCGCGGCGCCGACTTGCAGCCAGAACAGGCTGCGCCAGCCGGTCAGCGGCAACAGCCAGCCGCCGACGAAGGGCGCGAACAGCGGCGACACCGACAGGATCAGCAGCATCTGGGCGAAGATGCGCGCCGCCTGCTGCGGCGGGAACAGGTCGCGAACGCAGGCGCGCGCCAGCACCGTGGGGACGCAAGCGCCAATCGCCTGGGCAAATCGCGCGGCGTCCAGGGTGAGCGGTCCTTGCGCCAGGGCGCAGGCGGCTGCGCCGGCGATGTAGAGCAAGAGCCCGATCAGGATGGGCCAGCGCCGCCCGAAGCGGTCAGACAGTGGCCCGATCATCACCTGGCCCACGCACAGCCCGAGGAAGAAAGCGGCCAGCGAATGTTCGATTTCGGCGATGGGGGTGCCGAACTCCCGCGCGATGGTGGGCAGCGCGGGCAAATAGAGGTCGATGCCGATGGGGGTGAAGACCGTCAGGACCCCGAACAGGGCGATCAGTTCGATCCGGCGCAGGCCCGTGATGTCTGCGCGGATTTGGGACTCGGTCATGGAACCGGTATGGGGCGGGCCAAACCGCCGCGCAAGGCTTTATGGCCCCGTTTGTCATGGACGGATTCGCGGAAGGACCGTAGGTTCGGCCCATGCCAGAATCGCACCGAGCCAAAACCGGTATTTTCGCGCCTTTCGAGTGGATGATCGCCGCCCGCTACCTGCGCGCCAAGCGCCAGGAAAGCTTCATCTCGGTGATCTCGCTGTTTTCGCTGATCGGCATCGCGCTGGGTGTCGCCACCCTGATCATCGTGATGTCGGTGATGAACGGCTTCAAGGTCGAGCTGCTCAAGAGCATCCTGGGCCTGTCGGGCCATGTCACTATCCAGTCGCAACTGGGCAACATGGCCGATTACGACGCGGTGACGGCGCGGATCGCAAAAGTGCCCGGTGTGGTGCGCGCCGCGCCGGTGGTGGACGGCCAGGTGATGGCGAGCCAGGGCAACGTCAACCTGGGCGTCATCGTGCGCGGCATTCGCGCCGGAGACCTGGGCAAGCTGGCGGTGGCCGAAAAGCTGCGCGCCGGTTCGCTGCGCTATTTCGATGGCGATGACGTGGTGATCGTGGGCGCCGGACTCGCCGCCAAGCTGGGTGTGCGGGTGGACGGTGAAATCACCCTGATCGCGCCTAAGGGCAATGTAACACCGTTCGGCGTGCAGCCCCGAGTCAAGACCTATCATGTCATCAGCGTCTTCCGCCTCGGCAACACGCTCTACGACAACAACTACATCTTCATGCCGCTGGGCGAGGCGCAGAACTATTTTGATCTTGGCAATAGGGTCAGCGGTGTTGAAGTGATGCTCAACGATCCGGAGGCCGACATTGCGCTGTTGCCGGACCTGGGCAAGGCGGCGGGCCCGATGATGCGCACAGTGCCGTGGCAGGATCTCAACAGCGCCTTTTTCGAGGCCATCCAGGTCGAGAGCAATGTGATGTTCCTGATCCTGTCGCTGATCATCCTGGTGGCGGCGCTGAACATCGTCTCCGGCCTGATCATGCTGGTGAAGGACAAGTCGGCCGATATCGCCATCCTGCGCACCATGGGCGCCACCCGCGGTGCGGTGATGCGTATCTTCTTTATTTCCGGCGCCAGTATCGGTGTGTCGGGCACTGTGATCGGGTTCGCTATCGGGGTGCTGTTCTGCGCCAACATTGAGAATATCCGCCAGGGCCTGTCGAAACTGACCGGCACTACCCTGTTCGATCCCACGGTCTATTTCCTGTCGCGCATGCCGGCCGAAATGGCGCCCATGCAGGTTGCTTCGGTGGTGATTATGGCGCTGGTGCTGACCTTCCTGGCGACCCTGTACCCGTCATGGCGCGCCGCAAGGCTCGATCCGGTTGAGGCGCTTCGCTATGAGTGAAGTGCTGCGGCTGGAGAATATCACCCGCCATTACCGCGAGGGCGAGGGAAAGCTGGAAGTGTTCAGTGGCCTGTCCATGGCCCTGAAGCCGGGCGAGATCGTGGCGCTGGTGGGGCCGTCGGGCTCGGGCAAATCCTCGCTGCTGCATATCGCCGGCCTGTTGGAAGCGCCCACCAGTGGCGAGATCACCATCGCGGGCGCCGCCACTTCCAGGCTCAATGACGCAGAGCGTACCCGCATCCGCCGCGAGACCATCGGCTTTGTCTACCAGGCCCATCACCTCTTGCCGGAATTCGACGCGCTGGAGAATGTGGTGCTGCCGCAGATGATCGCCGGCAGGAGCCGCGCCGATGCGGTGACGGAAGGCACGCGTTTGCTGGGCGTGCTGGGTCTGGCGCAACGGCTGACGCACCGTCCCTCGCAGCTTTCCGGCGGCGAGCAGCAGCGCGTCGCCATCGCCCGCGCCCTGGCCAACAAGCCGCGGCTGCTGCTGGCCGATGAGCCCACCGGCAACCTCGACCCCAAGACTTCAGGCGGAGTATTCGAGGCCCTGATCGCCATCACCCGCGCCGAGGGCCTGGCGGCGCTGATCGCCACCCACAATTTCGAATTGGCGTCACGCATGGACCGGGCCCTCTTGCTGCACCAGGGCAAGCTCATCGAAGGCACGCAAACCCCGCGTTAAGATTTTGCGCCGTCAAAAGTTAACGTCATTTTCTTCGGGAACGATTGAAACTGATCCGTGGGCGGACCACTTGTCTTTTCATGAGCTATCAGTGCGACCCCCATTATTGGACCCGTGCCGTCAAAGTGAGCGGTAATTCGATCACGATTTGTTCTTGTGTTCTGGATGGAACCAAAGTAGAACAAAACTCAACCAAGCGGGAGAGCGTGATCATGTGGGCCAACGATGCGGCGGCGGGCGCGGGACTTATTCTTTTCATGGTATCGGCCTTTGTGCTGGCCAGCGGCGCCCATGCCGTGTTGAGCTACGCCATCTGAACGCTGTGGATAGGGGCCTGCCGGCGCCCCATCGGGGGCGCGGGCAGGCGATACTGGTCCCCTGAATCCCCCCGGAACGGCCATGGCTTCCTTCGTACATTTGCGCGTCAAGAGCGCCTATTCACTGCTGGAAGGCGCAGTCCGCCCCAGCGAGTTGGTCGAACTGGCGCGGGACGCCGGGACCCCGGCGGTGGCGGTCACCGACGTCAACAACCTGTTCGGGGTCTATGAGATCGCCGACACCCTGGCCAAGGGCGGCATCCAGCCCATCGTCGGGGCGCTGCTGTCGGTGGAGGTTTCGGCCCGCAGCGTCCACCAGACCGGATCGCGCAAGAAGCCGCCGCATGTCGCGCTGCTGGTGCAGAACCAGCTGGGCTACCAGAACCTCACCAAACTGCTCTCCGCCGCTTACCTGGACGTGGAAGCCGGTGATTGGCCGCATGTGAAGGCCGAGAAGCTTTTCGCGCATTCTGATGGCCTGATACTTCTGACCGGCGGGCCCGGCGGGGTGGTCAACCAGCTCCTGGTGGATGGCCAGCGCGAGGCGGCCGACGGGATCCTGGAAAAATTCGCTGGCGCCTTTGCCGGGCGGCTTTATGTCGAATTGCAGCGCCATGACCTGGCGGAAGAACGCGCCGCCGAGGATGCGCTGCTGGACATGGCCTATACGCGCGGGTTGCCGCTGGTCGCCACCAATGACGTGCATTTCGGCCGGGCGAAAATGTATGAGGCGCATGACGCGCTCTTGTGCATCGCCGATGGCGCCTTTGTCAGCCAGGATGATCGCCGCCGCCTGACCCGTGAGCATCGTTTCAAGACGGCGTCCGAAATGCAGGCCAAGTTCGCCGACCTGCCCGAGGCAATCGAGAATACCGTCGAGATCGCGCGCCGCTGCGCCTTCCGCCCGATGAAGCGCAAGCCCATCCTGCCGGTGTTTGTGCCGGAGTCCGGCAAGACCGCCGAAGAGGAACTGAAGGCGCAAGCGCTGGAAGGGTTGGAGCGCCGCCTGACCGGCGCCAAGCTGTCGGCGACGCGCAAGACTTACGACGAACGGCTGGACTATGAGTTGGGCATCATCAATCGCATGGGGTTTCCCGGTTACTTCCTGATCGTGTCCGACTTTATGAAGTGGACGCGCGGGCAGGGCATTCCCGTCGGCGTGCGTGGTTCCGGCGCCTCTTCGCTGGTGGCCTGGGCGCTGGACATCACCAACCTGGACCCTTTGCGCTTCGGCCTGTTCTTCGAGCGTTTTCTCAATCCCGAACGCCTGTCCATGCCGGACTTCGATATCGATTTCTGCCAGGAGCGGCGCGACGAAGTGGTGCGCTATGTGCGGAATAAATATGGCGCCGACCGGGTGGCGCAGATCATCGCGCTGGGATCGCTTCAGGCGCGCGCCGCGGTACGCGATGCGGGGCGCGTGCTGCAGATGCCGCTGGGGCTGGTGGACCGTATCGCCAAGCTGATCCCCAATCCGCCGGGCAAATCCATTTCGCTGAAGGAGGCGGTGGCGAGCGAGCCGCGCCTGCAGCAGATCGCCGAGCAGGAACCCATCGCCCAGCGCCTGTTCGAGATCACCGAGAAGATCGAGGGTCTGTATCGCCACGCTTCCACCCATCCGGCCGGCGTGGTGATCGGCGACCGGCCGCTGGATGAAATCCTGCCGCTCTACCGCGATCCGCGCTCCGACATGCCGGTGACCCAGTTCGACTATGAGGATGCGGAAAAAGCCGGGCTGGTGAAGTTCGACTTTCTGGGCCTCAAGACCCTTACCGTCATCGCCAAGGCCGAGGAGCTGCTGAAGCGGCGCGACATCGCCCTGCATACCCAGACCATCGATTTTGACGATACCGGCACCTTCGAGATGCTGAGCCATGGCGACAGCGTCGGCGTGTTCCAGATGGAAGGCGCCGGCATGCGCGACCTCTTGCGCAAGATGAAGCCGAACCACATCAACGACCTGGTGGCGCTGGTGGCGCTGTATCGCCCGGGCCCGATGGACGCCATCCCCACCTATATCGCGCGCAAGAACGGCAAGGAGCTGGTGGAGTATCTGCATCCCGCCCTGGAGCCGATCCTCAGCGAAACCTATGGCGTGATGACCTATCAGGACGATGTCATGCGCATCGCCCGCGAGCTCGCCGGCTACACCATGGGCGAGGCCGACATCCTGCGCCGCGCCATGGGCAAGAAAATCCCCGCCGAAATGATCCCGCAGCGGGAAAAGTTCATGAAGGGTGCGGCGGAACGCGGCATCACCAGGAACGTCGCCGAAACCATTTTCGAGCAGGCGGAAAAATTCGCCGGTTACGGCTTCAACAAGGGCCATGCCGCCGCTTACGCCCAGGTCGCCTACCAGACCGCTTTTTTGAAGGCGAACTACCCGGTCGAATTTCTTGCCGCCTCCATGACCCTGGATATCGGCAACACCGACCGGCTGAACATCTTCCGCCAGGAATCCCAGCGGCTGGGCGTGACCATCGCCCCGCCCAACATCAATGTCAGCGAAGCGGTGTTCACCTGCGATGCGGCGGCCAACACGGTGTTCTATGCCTTGGCGGCGGTGAAGGGTGTGGGCAAACAGGCGATGGACCATGTCGTCGAAGCCCGCATCGCCGGCGGCAAGTTCAAGTCGCTGTCGGATTTCGCCCGAAGGGTGGACCCGCGGCTGGTCAACAAGCGGGCGTTCGAGAATCTGGCGCGGGCTGGAGCGTTCGACAGCCTCAATCCCAATCGCCGCCAGGTGGTGGAAAATTCCGACCGCATCCTGGGCGGGGCGCAGGCCGCACAACGCGAGCGCGAAAGCGGCCAGGTCTCCATGTTCTCAACTATTGGCGCCTCCGGCGCCGGGGGCGACAACGGCCCGGCGGAAGAAATCCGGCTGCAGGCGATGCCGGACTGGCCGGTGCATGAGCGGCTGGCCGAGGAATTCTCCGCCATGGGCTTTTATCTCTCGGGCCATCCGCTGGACGCCTATGGTCCGGCACTGAAACGGCTGGGCGCGTCCACCTATGCGGCGCTGCTGGAAGACCGCCGCCGCGGCGGCTTCAAGGCCAAGATCGCCGGCACCCTGATCAAGAAATCCGAGCGGCGCGGCCGCAACGACCAGATGTATGCCTTTGTCTCCTTCTCCGATCCCACCGGCATGTTCGAGATCATGCTGTTTCCCGAAGTGCTGGCGGCCAGCCGTCCGCTGCTGGAATCCGGCAAGTCGCTGCTGATCACCGCCAGCGCGGAATGGGACGGCGACGAGCTGAAACTGCGCGCCGCCTCGATCATCGACCTGGATGCTGCGGCCGCGCAAGCCGGCGAGGGCATGGTGGTGCGATTGCGCGATTCTTCATCGCTGGGCGCGTTGGCTGCGGAGCTGAGCCAGGCCGGCAAGGGGCTGGTGAACATTGTGGTGCCCGGCGCCAATGGCGAGGAAGTGGAGATCGAACTCAAGAAGCGCATCGCCGTGACCGCGACCTTGCGCAGCCGCATTGCGGCGCTGCCTGGTGTGGCGATGGTCGAAGCCGTTTAACTCATCCGACCCTCCCTCAAGGGGAGGGTGAACTCATAGTTTGCGAATGGCGCCTTCCAGCCGCGCCAGTGCGTTGGACAGTTTGGTGGTGTCCTGCGCAAAGCAGATGCGCACATAGGAATCGTCGCGGGCATCCCCCAGGCTGAAGGCCCAGCCCGGCGAGACGCCGACTTTGTCGTTGCGCACCATGTCTTGGCAGAAGCCCAGACTGTCTTTCAGGCCATCGACGTGCAGGAAGCCGTAGAACGCGCCATCGGGCTTGAACCAGCGCACCCGATTCTGGCGGCCGATCCAGCCTTCCACCACCTCGCGCCCGGCGCGGCAGCGCTCCAGCAGGGTGCCGCGAAAGGCGTCGCCTTCCGGCGACAGCGCGGCCAGCGCGCCATACTGCAGGAAGTGGGTGGCGCCGGTGTTGTTGCACTGGGCCATGGCGGCGGCGGCGCCTTCCACGCTTTTGGGATGCACCAGCCAGCCGATGCGCCAGCCCGTCATCGCCCAGGGCTTGGAGAAGCTGTTGATGGCGAACACCGCGTCTTCATCATCGGCGATGGAGAGGAACGAAGGCGCATGCGCTGCGCCGTCGTAAACAAGCGTGCCATAGACTTCGTCGGCAATGATGGCGATGCCGCGTTCCCGCGTGAAATCCAGAATTTTCTTCTGCTCGTCCGCCGTCAGCATCCAGCCGGTGGGATTGCCCGGCGAGGCGAGGAACATCGCCCGGGTAGCGCCGTCACAGGCATCGAACAGCTTGTCGAGGTCCAGATGCCAGCGGCCGGCATTCCAATCTTCGTCCAGCCGCACCAGCCGGGGCTCGGCGCCCACGACTTTGGTGGCCTGGAAGATGTTGGGCCAGATGGGCGAGACGATCACCACATTGTCGCCGCCTTCGCACACCATCTGCAGCGCCGTCACCACCGCCAGCATGGCGGCCCCGGGAATGGTGATGCGCTCCACCGGAATGTCGGCGCCGATGGTGCGCTTGTGGAAATCGCGGATGGCCTCGCGCAGGGGCAGGATGCCGCGCGCATTGGTGTAGAAGGTGCGGCCGTCTTCCAGCGCCTTGGCGGCGGCCTGCCGGATGAAGGGCGGGGTGACCAGATCGGTCTCGCCGAACCACAGCGGCAATATGTCGGGATTGCCCAGCCCCAAGGCGGTGACCTTGGTGATGCCGCTGGGCTCCAGCGCGGCGATGACGGTGCGGACGGGGCTTTTGCGAGTCATCAGCCGTCAATATCACCGAAATCTTTCCCGGCCCATAATGCGGCATGGATTCGCTGCCGCCCGTTCTCAGACGCCATGCGCCGCTCGCGGTGGCCGCGCTGCTGTTCGGGCTGTATGGCTGGGCGCTGGTGGTGGCCACTGGCAGCGGCCATGACGGGCTGATCGGGCCGCGCTTTAATGCCCTGGGCGCGGACTGGGTGATCTTCCAGGCGGCGGGACGCGCCTATTTCACCGGCGATCTCGTCCATATCTACAACCAGGCCTGGATCACCCAGAGCACCAACGGCCAGTTTGCGTATTGGCTATCCGAGCCTTTGCCCTTTCCGCTGTTTCCCTATCCGCCGGTCTTCCTGCTGCTGGTGCTGCCCTTCGCCAAACTGTCGGCGGGTGCATCGCTGCTGCTGAGCCAGTTGTTGCAGTTCACCGCCCTGGCCTGGGCGTTGCGCAAGCTGGCGCCGGACAAATCGTATTTGTTCTTTCTGATCGGCGCCGTGCTGGCGCCGGCCGCTTCCAACAATGTGTTGGCCGGATCCAATGCGGTGCTGGTCGCAGCGCTGATCGTGGGCGGCATGGCGTTGCTGGAAAGCAAACCGTTGCTGGCGGGCGCGCTGCTGGGGGTGGTGATCTTCAAGCCGCAATTCTTTGTGTTGCTGCCGCTGGCGTTGCTGGCGGCGCGGCAGACGAGGGCCCTGGCCGGCATGATCGCTAGCGCCGCGGTCCTGACCTTGCTGAGCGTGGCGCTGTTCGGTCCCTCGCTGTGGCTGGACTGGTTCAATGTCTATCTGCACCCGCAAGCGGTGGCCGGAGTGAACGGGACCGACTGGGGCCATAGCTGGGATGAAAGCGTCTCGACCTGTCTGGCATTGCTGGGTGCGCCCGAGGCTTTGGCGATGGCAGCGCAGGCTGCCGCGGTATTGATCGCCGTCACCGCCGTGTGGCGCGCTTTCCGGATCGCCCATCCGGCCCGGTTGGCGGTGCTGCTGTGCGCCGCCCTGCTGGCCAGCCCGCATGTCTCCAATTACGACCTGATCCTGCTGGCCATTGCCGCCCTGCTGGTGGTCCAGGCGCTGCCCGAAAGTTCCCGACCCCTGGCCCTGATCCTGCCCTTGGCGGCCTGGCTGGCCCCGCTTTACAATCCGCCCCGGGTGCTGCCGCTGGGCCTGGCCACGCCTTTGGTGATTTTGGCGCTTCTGGCGGGCTTTTTGGGCCTGTTTGGCGGCCAAAAACCCTTGCAAGCCAAGGGTTAGCTTCGTATAAGCCCCGCCATCTCGCATGTGCGGGTGGCTTTCCGCGGGTGTTCCGCTGTCGCCGTCCGGTGTCTCAGTAAGGGGATAACCCGCGCATCTGGCTAACCGGTAAAGGAGACTGACTTATGGCTTTGCCAGAATTTTCCATGCGCCAACTGCTCGAGTCCGGCGCCCATTTCGGCCACCGCCAGCAGCGCTGGAATCCGAAGATGGCGCCCTTCATCTATGGGCAGCGCAACGACATCCACATTCTCGACCTGACCCAGACCGTGCCGCTGTTGCATCGCGCGCTGGTGACCTTGCGCGAAACCGCTGCCGGCGGCGGACGCATCCTGTTTGTCGGCACCAAGCGCCAGGCTTCCGAGCCGGTCGCCGCGGCCGCCAAGCGCTGCGCCCAATATTACGTCAATCATCGCTGGCTGGGCGGCACGCTCACCAACTGGCAGACCATCAGCCATTCGATCAAGCGCCTGCGCACCATCGAAGAAACCCTGACCAGCGCCGGCGAATCCGGCCTGACCAAGAAGGAATTGCTGGGCCTGCTGCGTGAGCAGGACAAGCTGGAACGGAGCTTGGGCGGCATCAAGGAAATGGGCGGCGTGCCGAACCTGCTGTTCGTGGTCGACACCAACAAGGAAGCCATCGCCATCGCCGAAGCCAAGAAGCTGGGCATCCCGGTCATGGCGATCCTGGATTCCAATTCCGATCCGGACGGCATCGCCTTCCCGATTCCCGGCAATGACGACGCCGCCCGCGCCATCGCGCTCTATTGCGACTTGGCGGCCCGTGCGGTGATCGACGGTCTCGGCCAGGGCCAGACCGATGCCGGTGTG
This sequence comes from Alphaproteobacteria bacterium, assembly GCA_013697055.1. Classification (GTDB taxonomy): domain Bacteria; phylum Pseudomonadota; class Alphaproteobacteria; order Micropepsales; family Micropepsaceae; genus Rhizomicrobium. Next base: position 1,252 of record JACCXK010000147.1, on the reverse strand, counting down.
GACCTTGGTGAAGCCGAGGACATCGTCGACAGCGGCCCGCAGCCGATCGAAGCCGAACCGGCCACCGCTTAACGTTCATACGATTGACGCCCGCGCGCTTCACAAAGTGTGCGGGCCTGAATGGAGACTGCAATGTCGAACATCACCGCTTCCATGGTGAAGGACCTGCGCGACAAGACCGGCGCCGGCATGATGGACTGCAAGAACGCGCTGACCGAAACGGGCGGCGACATGGAAGCGGCCATCGATTGGCTGCGCAAGAAGGGTATCTCCAAGGCCGCCAAGAAGGCCGGCCGCGCCGCCGCCGAAGGCCTGGTGGGTGTCGCCGTGGATGCCAATACCGGCGTGCTGCTGGAAGTGAATGCCGAAACCGACTTTGTCGCCAAGAATGAAGAGTTCAAGACCTTCGTGAAGGATGCCTCCAAGCTGGCCCTGAAGCAGGGCGGCGATTTGGAGAAGCTCCTGGCGCATCCGATGGGTTCCTCCACCGTGCAGCAAACCCTGACCGAGATGATCGCCAAGATCGGCGAGAACATGTCGGTGCGCCGCGCCGCCGCCCTGTCGGTCAATCCCGGTGTGGTCGCCGCTTACGTGCACAATGCCGCTTCGCCTGAATTGGGCAAGATCGGCGTGCTGGTGGGCCTGAAGTCCACCGCCGACAAGGACAAGCTGGCAGCCCTGGCCAAGAATTTGGCCATGCATGTCGCCGCCGCCTCGCCGCTGGCGCTGACCAAGGAGCATCTCGACAAGGCGTTGATCGAGCGCGAATACAATGTCCAGAAGGACATCGCGCTGCAGTCGGGCAAGCCGGAAGCTGTCGTCGAGAAGATGATGGAAGGCCGCATGCGCAAGTATTACGAGGACGTGGTGCTGATGCAGCAGGTTTACATGCTGGACAACGAGACCCCGATCGCCAAGCTGATCGAGAAGGCGTCCAAGGATCTGGGCGCGCCGGTCGAGATCGAAGGCTTTGTCCGCTTCCAGGTGGGCGAAGGCATCGAGAAGGCCGAAGCCGACTTCGCCGATGAAGTCGCCCAGATGGCAGGCACCCGCTAACCGAAGGTCTACCCTTATGCCAACCGCGCCGAAGTACCGCCGGGTCCTGCTCAAGGTCTCCGGCGAGGCGTTGATGGGCGACGACGCCTTCGGCATCAACATCGACGTGGTTGATCGCATCGCCCGCGATGTGAAGGAAGCACACGAAGCCGGCACCGAAATCTGCATGGTGGTGGGTGGCGGCAATATCTTCCGC
>JACCXK010000250.1 GCA_013697055.1 Alphaproteobacteria bacterium | reverse complement strand
GCCATCCATCTTTTTAATGGCGCTACGCGTACTGGATGGCCGCCTCAAGGGCGGCCATGACAACGGAGTTAGTCGCCCTTCAAATCTCTACGCGCCTGATGCAGCAGAGGCTCGGTATAGCCCGACGGCTGTTCCTTGCCCTTGAACACCAGATCGCTGGCGGCCTTGAAGGCGATGCCGTCGTAGCCGGGCGCCATGGGCTGATACAGCGGATCGCCTTCATTCTGCTGGTCCACCACCTTGGCCATGCGCTCCAGGGTTTCGGTGACCTGTTCCGGTTTGCAGATGCCGTGTTGCACCCAGTTGGCGATGTGCTGGCTGGAAATGCGCAAGGTGGCGCGGTCTTCCATCAGGCCGACATTGTGAATGTCCGGCACCTTGGAGCAGCCGACGCCCTGGTCCACCCAGCGCACGACATAGCCCAGGATTCCTTGCGCATTGTTGTCCAGCTCCTGCTGTACTTCGTCCGGGCTCCAGTTGGGCCGGTCGGCCAGCGGGATAGTGAGAATGTCGGACAGCTTGGCGCGCGGGCGCGGTTTCAATTCGTCCTGCCGTTCTTTCACATTGATCTGGTGATAATGCAGCGCATGCAAGGTCGCGGCGGTGGGTGACGGCACCCAGGCGCAAGACGCGCCCGCCTTGGGATGGCCGATCTTGGCCTTCAGCATGTCGGCCATCTTGTCGGGCATGGCCCACATGCCCTTGCCGATCTGCGCCTTGCCCTGAAAACCGCAAGCCAGGCCGATATCGACATTCTGGTCTTCATAGGCGGACAGCCACTTGGAGGTCTTCATCTCACCCTTCAGAACCATCGGCCCGGCATACATCGAGGTGTGCATCTCATCGCCGGTGCGGTCGAGGAATCCGGTGTTGATGAAGACGATGCGGTCCCTGGCGGCGCGAATGCATTCCTTGAGGTTGGTGGAAGTGCGGCGTTCCTCGTCCATCACCCCCATCTTGATGGTGTGACGCTCCAGGCCCAACAGGTCCTCGATGCCGTCGAACATGGTGTTGGTGAAAGCGACCTCGGCGGGGCCGTGCATCTTGGGCTTGACGATATAGATGCTGCCCTTGCGGCTGTTGGCGCGCTTGCCCTTGATGTCATGCAGCGACACCAAGGAAGTAACGACGCCGTCCATCAGGCCTTCGCCGATCTCACTGCCATCGGGCAACAGGATCGCGTCGCTGGTCATCAGATGGCCGACATTGCGGATGAAAAGCAGGCTGCGGCCGGGCAGGGTGAGTGTGCTTCCGTCCGGTGCGGTATAGCTGCGGTCCGGGTTGGCCTTGCGCTCCAGCGTTTTGCCGCCCTTTTCGAAACTGGCGCTCAGGCTGCCGTTCATCAGGCCCAGCCAGTTGGAATAGGCGTCGACTTTGTCTTCGGCATCCACCGCGGCGATGGAATCTTCGCAGTCCATGATGGTGGTGATGGCCGATTCCAGCACCACATCGCTGATGCCAGCCGCGTCGGTCTTGCCGATGGCGGTGGTGCGGTCGATATGGATTTCGATATGCAGGTTGTTGTGGGCCAGCAGGATCACCGACGGTGACGCCGCTTCGCCAATGTAACCCTTGAACTGGGAGGCATCCTTCAACGCCGGCTTGAGCGCGCCACCTTCGACCGACAGCGCGCCGGCGTCTTTCCACGAACCGCTCGCCAGCGCGGCCGCCCCGTCCAGCACATCACGGGCAAGGGCGATGACGCGTCCGCCGCGCTTGGGGTTGTAACCCTTGCCGGCCGCCAGTTCGCCGTCCTGCGAAATCGCGTCGGTGCCATATAGCGCGTCATACAGGCTGCCCCAGCGGGCATTGGCGGCATTCAGGGCAAAGCGCGCATTGGTCAGCGGCACCACCAGCTGCGGTCCGGCGATGGTGGCGATTTCCGGATCGACATTGGCGGTGCCGATCTGGAAATCGGCGCCTTCGGGCACCAGATAACCGATTTCTTTCAAGACGGCGGTGTAGGCGGCGGCATCGATCGGGCGCGCAGGATTGGCCTTGTGCCAGTCATCGATGGCCGCTTGCAGCCGGTCGCGCTCGGCCAGAAGTGCCTTGTTTTGCGGCATCAGCCGGGTGGCCAGGGCGGCGAAGCCGGACCAGAATTTCTCCGCACCCACGCCGCTGCCGGGCAGGGCCTTTTGGGTGATGAAATCATGCAGCGGGCGCGCGACCGACAAGCCGTAAACCGAAACTCTCTCCACCATGACGCTCTTCTTTGAAAGGGTTGCCATCAGCCTAAAGCGACAGGCCCCAAACGAAAAGGCCGGACCTTGCGGTCCGGCCTGATCATGTCGTGTTTGTCGCAAGCCTTACAGCGGCACCACCGGCACCGTCATCTGGAAGAGCGGCACATAGGCCTGCAGCATCACCATGATGCCGACCAGGCTGACCAGAATGATGGAGTGCCAGAACACAAAGCGCAGGATGGAGCCTTCATGGCCGTACCAGCCGGTGGCGGTGGCCGCCACCACGATGGACTGGGTGTCGATCATCTTGCCCATCACGCCGCCGGTGGAGTTGGCAGCCGCCATCAGCACGGGATTGAGGCCCAGCTGCTGGGCGGTGATCTTCTGCAGGCCGCCGAACAGCACATTGGCGGCGGTGTCCGATCCGGTCGCCGCCACACCAACCCAGCCCAGCACAGTGCCGAAGAAGGGATAGAGCCAGCCGGTGCGGGCGAACGCCAGGCCCAGCGTGCCGTCGACGCCCGAAAAGCGCGTCAGCGTGCCCAGCGCCAGCATCGCCGCGATGGTGATGATGGAATAGCGCACCACCCACATGGTCTTGATGTAGTTGCGCACCAGCTCGATCGGCTTGTAGCCCATCAGCAAACCGGCGATCAGCGAGGTCAGCAGGATGCCGGTGCCGCTGTAGGACAGGAAGGTGAAGGCGAACACCGCCGGCTCGTCGGTCGCCTTGGCCACGATGGGCGGCACGCGATGGATCATCTTGTCCAGACCCGGCACGTGATAGGTGGGCGAGAACAGGGGATTGACCAGGCCCTTCCACCAGCCGGTGGCCCAGAGGCCCAGCACGACGCAGAGGATCAGCCACGGCACCCAGGCCTTGAACACTTCGCCGGGCGTGGGCAGCTGCGCCAGCGCCACAGGCGCGGGCCTTCCTTCCGCGGATGTGTCATTGGTGCCCCACAGCTTGGTCGAGGTCCAGATTTCCTTGGGCTGCCAGACGCGCAGAAACAGGATCAGGCAGGCCATGGCAATGCCGCCGGCGGCGATGTCCACAATCCAGGGATTGATGTAGTTGGAGATCAGATATTGCGGGATGGCGAAGCTCAGGCCCGCGACCAGGATGGCGGGCCACACGTCCCACATCTTCCGCCAGCCGACCAGGGCGAACACCAGCCAGAATGGAATGAGCAGGGCGAAGAAGGATGACTGGCGCCCGATAATCTGGCCCAGGATGAAGGGGTCATAGCCGGTGGAGGCGGCCAGGGCTTGGATCGGGGTACCCAGAGCGCCAAAGGCCACGGTGGCGGTGTCGGCGATCAACGACAGGCCAGCGGCGGCGAGGGGGCTGAAGCCCAGGCCCATCAGCATGGCGGCGGTCACCGCCACGGGGGTGCCGAAACCGGCGGCGCCTTCGAAAAAGGCGCCGAAGCAGAAGGCGATCAGGAGAAGCTGCAGGCGCCGGTCGGGGGTGATGGAGCCCAGCGAATGCTGGAAGACGGCGAACAACCCTTTGTCCACCGTCAGGCGGTAGAGGAAGATGACGTTCAGGATGATCCAGCCGATGGGGAACAGGCCGGAGATCACGCCCAGGCCGGTGACTTTGAAGGCCAGTTCGGCGGGCATGCCGAAGGCGAAAATGACCACCAGGATCGCCACCACAATGGCGATGACCGATGCGGTATGGGCGGTGATCTTGTTGGTGGCGATGATCGCCAGCAAGAGGACCATGGGGATCGCGGCCACCAAGGCCGAGAGCAGCGGATTGTTGAACGGATCGTAATTTTGCGCCCAGCCGAGCATGCAGCAGTCCCCCAATGATGCCGCCCGAAAGCCGGGCGGTTCCCCAGTGATGGCGACCTTAGAGCAGGAAAACGCGTCCTGTCATGCCGCCCAGTGCAATTTTATGAAGAAAGTCCGGGAGTTAGCTGTTGCAGCGCAGCATCGCCCCTCCGGCCTTCGCTGGCTCGAGAGCCAGCTACGGCCACCTCCCCATGCAAGCGCGCTTCGCGCGCGTCGGGGAGGAACCGCGTTCAGGCATTCCAGGTCGAAGCGACGTGGGTCTTGTCTTCCTGCGAATTGCGCTCCGCCATCAGGAACCCGTAATAGCCGCAGCCGCCGCCCGGATACTCCCGGCAGATGGTGGGGCGGGCGTGATAGATGGTGCAGCAGCGCTTGGTGGTGTCGAAGAATTGGCAGATCTTGCCGAAGTGCGGATCGGCCTTGCGCCGCATGGCGTATTTGGCCTCGGCATCCACCTTGGTGAATTTCTTCTTGGCGGCTTCGAAGTCCAGGCCGAAATGCTTGGCCAGCCGCTCAACGTCACGCTTGGTCAGGGGGATCAGGGGATAGGAGCAGCAATAGCCGGGGCAGTTTGCACAATTGTAAGACGCCACGTTGGAACCACCTGAATCGCTCACCGCCTCTTAGCATGAACGTGCGGGACCGCCATGTGTATCCCGCCCAAATATTGTGGGGTGGCGACGCCATGACGCGCACCCTCTTCGCGTCAGGCCTCCCGCGTTGTATCTAAAGACAATGGCCAACAAGCCGATCTTCTTTGACGCGTCCGGGCGCCGTGCCGCCCGCATCAAGGTCATTGCCTGGGTGGTGGGCATCGCTGCCCTGGTGATCCTGGTGGGCTTTGTCACCAGCCTGGCGCTGGCCCCGCCGGTCACCGGGCTGGACTTGCCGGGCCGGGGCGTGGCCGCAACCCCACCCAATGTGCTCAAGCGGGCCCAGAAGCCGGGCTTGCTCGCCCGCGCCCAGCGGCTGGCGGCGGCGGCGCAGAAGCGCCGGCTGGAAGACATCGCCCGTCTGCGCAAAGCCCAAAGCGCGCTGCCCAGCCGCGCGCTGCCCGCCATCCTCAAGCCGCAGGATGGCCGCGCCCTGGCCATCGGCTTTTATACCAACTTTCAGGGCAAGGCTGATCCGGCCTGGCCGTCCTTGAAGCGCTCGCTGAAGACTTTGGACTGGGTGCTACCGGTCTGGATGACCCTTGATGGCGATGACATGCACTTGGCGACCCACTGGATGGACCGGCGCGCGCTGGATTTCATCCGGACCAACAAACCAAGCGTCGCGGTATTGCCAGTTGTGCAGAATTATCGTGCCGGCCGCTGGGATGGCGCGGGGCTGGCCAAGCTGCTGGCTGATCCGGCGCGTTCGGAAAAACTGCTGAACGACATTATGACCTTTATCGCCGCCAACAAGCTGCAGGGCGTCACCGTCGATTTCGAGGAAGTGCCCAAGAGCGCCCACAAGGACTTGGAGGCTTTTCTCACCCGCATGTCGGCGGAATTTGCACCGCATGACTGGATCATCGCCCAGGCCGTGGCGTTCGATGACGACGACTGGCCTTATCGTACCTTCGCCGACATCGTCGATTACACGATGCTGATGGCATACGACCAAGTGGACCAGGATGGCCCGGCCGGCTCCATCGCCGCCCAGGACTGGTACGAAAAGACGCTGGACAAGCGCATGCGCCAGCTTCCCGCCGACAGCACCATCGTGACCCTGGGGTCCTGGGCCTATGACTGGGCCAGCAAGAAGCCTGCCAATATCTTGAGTTTCGAATACGCCATGGCCACGGCGCGCGACAACAGCGCCACGGTGCTGTTCGATCCCGCCACCAACAATCCGCACTTCAGCTACAATGATGTGGATGGCGAACACCAGGTCTGGTTCCTGGACGGCGTCACCGCCTTCAACCAGATCCATGCCGCCGATCCTTATCGTCCGGCCGGCTATGCCTTGTGGAAGCTGGGCTATGAGGACCCGTCGATCCTGCCCCTGATGGGCCAGCGCTACGGCGCGCCGCCGCCGGAGAGCCTCAAGCGCATCGCCAACGACCTGGAGAATCCGGACTATGACGGGTTCGGCGAAATCCTGCGGGTGGAAAGCGATCCGGCGCTGGGCAAGCGCAGCCTGACCATGGAAGCCGCCACCGGCGACATCGTGGACGAACGCTATGACAGCCTGCCAACCAGCTATGTGATCCGCCGCGCCGGCGCTTTGCCTAAGAAACTGGCGCTGACTTTCGATGATGGGCCCGATCCGGACTGGACGCCGGGAATCTTGAAAATCCTGAAAGAGAAAAAAGCGCCGGCCACCTTCTTCATGATCGGCTCGGCGATGGAGGCCCATCCCGGCCTGACGCAGCGCGTGCTGGCCGAAGGCCACGAAGTCGGCAACCACACCTACACGCATCCCAACCTGGCCGACGTTCCCGCCGCGGCGGTGCGGCTGGAACTGAACGCCACCCAGCGGCTGTTCCAGGCGCTGACCGGGCGCTCGATGCGCTTCTTCCGTTCGCCCTATCTCAGCGATGCCAGCCCGTCGGATGCCGACGAGATCGAGCCGATCAAGGCGGCCCAGGCGTTGGGCTATATCGAGGTCACCGCCAATCTCGATACCCTGGATTGGGAGAATTACACCGTGCCGCAAATGCTGGCGCTGGTGAACAAGGGCCTGAACAACCAGAATCTCGACCTGCGCGGCAATGTCATCCTGATGCATGACTCCGGCGGCGACCGCAGCAAGACGCTGGTGCTGTTGCCCCAGTTGATCGATAGCTTGCGGGCCAAGGGCTACACATTCGTGCCCCTGTCCGAGCTGGGCGGTTTCAAGCGAGACGAGGTGATGCCGCCGCTGCCTTTCACCATGTCGCTCTATGCCGACCGCGCCGTGTTCCTGACCATCAGTTATCTTTCGCAGTTTCTTTACTACTGTTTCCTGGGCGCCATTGTGCTGGGCGTGGCGCGGCTGTTCGCCCTGGCGGGGCTGGCGCTGTGGAAACGGGCGCAGGGGCCGGGCACGCCTATGCCCGGCGGCGACACCGCACAGAAAGTGACGGTGTTGATCCCCGCCTTCAACGAAGAAAAAGTGATCGTCACCACCGTGGAGCGGATTCTGGCCAGCGACTATCCCAACATGGAAGTGCTGGTGATCGATGACGGCTCCAAGGATCACACCGCCTATATCGTCAAGTCGCATTTCATGAATGAGCCGCGTGTCGGCGTGATCTCCATTCCCAATGGCGGTAAGGCCAACGCCTTGAATGTCGGACTGGAGAATGCCAAAGGCGAAGTGGTGGTGGCGCTGGATGCCGACACCCAGTTTGAAAGCACCACCATCTCGCGGCTGGTGCGCTGGTTTACCGATCCCAGCATCGGGGCGGTGGCGGGCAACGCCAAGGTCGGCAATCGCATCAACATGATCACCCGCTGGCAGGCGCTGGAATATATCGTGGCGCAGAATTTGGAGCGCCGCGCACTGTCGGCGCTGGATACGCTGACGGTGGTGCCGGGCGCGGTGGGCGCCTGGAGGCGCGATGTGTTGCGCGAACTGGGCGGCTTTCCCGCCGACACCTTGGCGGAAGACCAGGACCTGACCATCCACATCCAGACCGAAGGCTACCGGGTGCATTTCGATTCCACCGCGGTCGCCTGGACCGAGGCCCCCGCCACGGTGGGGGGCCTGGCCAAGCAGCGCTTCCGCTGGGCCTATGGCACTTTGCAATGCCTGTGGAAGTATCGCGGCATCACCTTCAACGCCGAGTATGGCGAGTTGGGCCTGGTGGCGCTGCCGCAGGTGTGGCTGTTCCAGATCCTGCTGACCACCCTGGCGCCGGTGGCGGACCTGCTGCTGCTGTGGCAGCTCGTCGCTGAGTACATCAACTATGCCCAGCATGTCGGCACCTACACCGGCAACAATCTTGAGATTGTCGGTCTTTATTATGCGGTCTTCATCGTGGTGGATCTGCTCGCCGCGATGGTGGGTTTTGTGATGGAAAAGGGCGAGGACTGGCGGCTGCTGTTATGGCTGCCGCTGCAGCGCTTCGGCTATCGCCAGATAATGTATTATGTGGTGGTGCGTTCCTTGTGGACGGCGCTGCGCGGACCCTTTGTCGGCTGGGGCAAGCTGGAGCGCCATGGTACCGTCAAGGCCCGTGCTTAATTTACGGGCGTGAAGAACGTGCCGTTATCGTCCGTGTGGTCGGCGCGATAATTTGTCCGGATCGCGTTCCCAACCGCGGGGCCCAGCGCGTCCAAATCCCACAATTGCAGCACCGCGAATTGATGCGCCGCGATCAGTTGCGTGAGCGGTTTGGGATCGCGGGCGCCTGTCTTGATCTGCTCACCGATGTTGAAGACATCCACCTCTGCCGGCTTGCCGGCCCACAGGCACAGGGACAGCTGGTCGCACAGCGCGGGGCCGGGACGCGATTGCAGGAAGGCGATGTCGCGCGCCGATTCGGCGGCGAAGCTGCGGGTGAAGAAGTAATTGTTGTCTTGGAAGCGGAAGGCCAGAAAGATCAGCAGCGGCAGGGTGGATGCGGCCGCCAGGATGGGCCAGCGGCTGCGGTCCACCGTCAGTCCCAGGCCCAAGGACAGGGCGATGGCGAGATCGAAAAAAGCGTTGGCATCCACGCCGTCGCCGGCGGCGAACACCAGTCCCAGCATCAGGGCCGCGCCGGCGTAAAGCGCCCAGAGCAGGCTGGCGCGGTCGGGCCAGAGCCCGGCCATGGCCGCGGCCGGCAGCAGCGCCCACCACAGATGGCTGGCGGCGTCGCCGAGGTTGGCGAAGGACCACATCCGGGGCGAGGCCAACTGGTCCAGCAGGCTGGTGCCGAAACCGAGCTGGAAAGCGATCAGGCCCGCCAGCACAAAGGCCATGCCCCAGAACAAGAATTCCAGCCCCGTGCGGCGATCCAGCAGCACCAGCCAGGCCGCCGATGCCAGCGGCAGGGCCAGGAGGTTGTGCTTGATGAACAGGCTGGCGGCGAACAGGAGCGCCGAAACCATGAGCCGTTCGTGCAGCAGCAGGATGAGGGCGGCGACCTGCAGCGCATGGCCCAGAAACTGGGGATCGTCCATGCCCACATAATCGCTGGCGATCAACAGCAAGGCGGCGAAGAACAGCACCGCCAGGGCGATGCCGCGCGAACTGCAATCCATCAGGCGCAACACCGCCGCGATTCCCGCGCCGATGCCCAGGAAGGCGGCCAGCGAAAGCCAGCGTCCCGCAATCACCGGATCGCCGCCATGCCGGATCAGGGCGCGGATGAGATAAAAGGACAGCGGCGGGTAATTGTTGGCCATCAGGCTTTGCGGCGGCGGGTAAAGCGAAGGGGCAAGCGCATGGGCGGCGTTCCAACCTTCATTGGGATCCAGCGGGACATGCGCCGGGATCGTCAGGATATTGCGGGTCAGGAGCCACAACACCGCCAGCGCGGTGATGCCCAGCACGCTCCAGAGGATCGTGTCGAGAACGCGCTGGTTCATCGCCGGCACGCATTGGATGGTCGCACGGACGACGGCTCACTGCGTTCGCCTGTCCGATGCTCGGGCCCGGGAAGGATGTCGTAGAGGGAAAAGAAACTGCCGGCATGGCGAAGCCGCAGCATGGAGGGCACGGGACTGCGTTTGCCGTCCAGATGCACCAGCACCGCAATGTCGAAATGGCACTGGAAGTGATCAAGATAGGGCACGGACTCTTTCATCGCTGCATCCGCGTCCATCCGGCCGCGGGCAAGAAATTCCAGTTCGTCGATGTCGGGGGGTGAGCCCTGCTGCGCCGTTTTGGCGGCGTAGCGCGCATAGGGCTGGTTCCATTGCACCACATGCTGGCCCTTGGTGGTGAACAGCAGCGGGGTGAAGACACCGCGTTCGGGAATGGCGAACTCGCTCATGTGCCAGTAAGGCTGGTCGGAACGCCCGCCAATGGCGTTGCCGTCCAGCACCGTCAAGAGGCGCGATCCGCGCGGCACTTCCCCCAGCGCCGCCTGGAATTCGCGGTAATGCCGGTCATAGCCCATCCAGCTTTGTGCCAGGAGGATGGCGTTGGCGGCGATCATCATCAGCGCGAATGCAGCCAGACTGGCCCGCACCGGCGGCTTCATGCGCAGCTCGGCAGAGGCGAACAACAGTGCGCCGAACACCGCGGGCAGGCGCAAATGCACCGCCCAGCCGCCCAGCGCCCATTCCGGCGCGCTCACCGCGCCCAGCAGCAGCAGGCCCAAGGCGCCCCACATGGCGGGATGCAGCCGCGCCTTGCGCAACACCAGCGCCAACGCCAATCCGCCGAACAGGATCAGCGGCAATGCATAATCGCTGGCATCGAAAGCGTGCTGCATCAGGCTTTCGAACCGGTCGAGCATCGTATCGGCCAGGTTGAACTCCACGCTGCCGTCTTCGTTGCTGCGGGGCCGCAGCAGCACAAAGGCCAGGGCGGCGGGAACGTAAATCAGCGCCACGGCTGCGGCGCGGCGGGCGAGCGCCGTCAAGCTGCGATTGTCTTGGCGGATGTTCTGCGCCACTTCGAACCCCGTCAGCATCAAGAGCAGGCTGGCGGCTGCAAAGATGTGGCAGAAGTAAAGCGCGGTGACGGCCAATGCGAAGCCGGCAAGCCGCGCCGGCCCGTTGCGTCTGTCTGTTGCAATCCAGCCGGCGAAGATGGCGAAGCTCAATCCGGCGGCGAAATAATAATTGAAAAAGCCCCAGATGAAATTGGCGTTGTAGGCGAAGAAGGACCCGAACAGGGGCGAGATGCCGGTGCGGCCATATAAAGCGCGGTGAATGGCGCCCGGCCCCACCACCCAGAGGAAGATCGCGGCGGTCAGGAACAGCTTGGTCGCCGCCACCACGCCGGTCAGCCGCGCCAGCAGCGGCACCAGCACTTCCGACGCCAGATTGGGCACAAAGCTCCAATGCAGGTGATAGAGCGCCGCATCGCCTTGCCGGATCATGGCGAAGCTGGCCAAGTGCGCCGGGTAATCGGGCATGGCTGGCGCCCACACGCTCCACAGCGGGGCGGCGAGCATCAGGGCGGCAGCGACCAGGGTGAAACCGGTCCAGTGCCGCGGCGCCCAATCCCGTTCCCAGGCCATTCGGCTCGTTGTCCCCTGCTTCGCGCGCCGCGATACTAGGGGAAACGATTCGTTTTGGTCACGATTCTGTGATGCGGCCTATTTTCCTGTCTTTGTGCCTGGTGTTGGGTGGCTGCCTGTCGGCCCCCGATGCACCGCCTGTGGCGCAGGCCGATGTGCTGAAGCCCGGCGACGCCCTGCGCATCATCGTGGCGGGGGAGGAGGAGCTCAGCGGCGGCTTTATGGTGAACAGTGACGGCAATGTCCACATGGCGATGTTGGGCACGGTACCGGCGGCCGGACTCAGTCCGCCGGCCTTCCAGGACAAGCTGCGGCAGTTGCTGGCGGCGGGGTATCTGAAGACGCCGCAAGTCGTGGTCGAGCGGGTGGCGATGGCCGCCCCGCCGCCTTTGCGGCAATCGGAGTCCGGTCAGTGAAAATCTCAGCTTTTTGACGGCGCGATTTCAGTGAAAATCGCGTGAGGGCGGCAGCACGCGCACATTGCGGGGATGGCGATGGCCGGACGGGTGGCGGGGCATCGCATCGCCGGACAGCTGTTTCAGGTCGGCGCTGCGGTCGATCAGGGTGTGGGCCATCAGGTGGATTACCCCTTCGGGGCTTTTTTGCACCAGGCCTTCGGCCAAGAGCAGGCGTGACCCCATCGCTTCTTTCCGGAACAGGCGGAAGACGCGTTCCCAGATCACCACGTTGCAGACGCCAGTCTCGTCGCTGAGGGTGATGAAGACGGTGGTGCCTTCGCCCGGACACTGGCGCACCAGCACCACGCCGGCGCAGCGCACGGGTGCGCCATCCTTCATGTCCTTCAGCGCGCCGCAGGGCACGATTCCTTCCGCGTCCAGGCCGGGACGCAGGAACTGGGTGGGATAACCCTTCAGCGACAGGCGCATGGTCTGGTAATCGGCCAGCACATGTTCGCTCAGCGGCATGGCGGGCAGCGGTGCGATGGTCTCGGTGCCCAGCTCCGGTGCGGCACGCGGCGCAAACAGCGGCAAGGGATCATCGTCCGGCAACCGGCGCACCGCCCACAACCCTTCGCGTCGGTCCAGGCCAAAACTGCGAAAGGCATCGGCTTCCGCCAACGTCACCAGCGCGCGCTTGGACAGCCCGGTGCGGCGCGCGAAATCGGCAAAGCCGTGAAAGCCATCGCCGCGCTTGGCCATGATCGCGAGTCCGTTTTCCTCACGCAGACCGTCAATCTGCCGAAAGCCCAGCCTGAGGCAAATATCCTTCTGTTCGTTGCGTTCCAGAGTGCAATCCCAATTACTGAAGGCCACATCGGGCGGCAACACGGTCACTTTGCCGTTCTCGCGCGCGCAGCGCACGATTTCGGCCGGTGCGTAGAAACCCATGGGTTGGGAGTTCAACAACGCCGCGGCGAAGGCAGCGGGATGGTGACACTTGATCCATGCCGAGATGTAGACAAGCAGCGCAAAGCTGGCGGCATGGCTTTCGGGAAAGCCGTAGGAACCAAAGCCGCGAATCTGGTTGAAGCAGTTTTCCGCGAACTCACGGTCATAACCGCGTACCGTCATGCCTTCGACGAACTTTTTTTCGAAGGTCGGCATGGTGCCGACCTTGCGGAACGTTGCCATGGCGCGACGCAGGCCATTGGCTTCCTCCGAGGTGAACTTCGCGGCATCGATCGCCATTTTCATGGCCTGTTCCTGGAACAACGGCACGCCTAAGGTCCGTTTTAAAATCTGGTGCAACTCGTTGGGGCGGCCATGCTCGGGTGAGGGGGCGGGAAAAGGAAACTCAGCATCCGGGTTTGCGCGCAACATGGCGCGTCGCTTGAGATAGGGATTGACCATGTCGCCCTGGATCGGGCCGGGTCGCACAATCGCCACCTCGATGGTCAGGTCATATTGGTTGCGCGGCTGCAGCCGCGGCAACATGCTCATTTGGGCGCGGCTTTCCACCTGAAATACGCCGATACTGTCGGCTTTGCACAGCATGTCATACGTCGCCGCGTCGTTCTGCGGCACCGTGGCCAGAAGCAATTTTTTGTCCTTGCTGCTTTTGGGGAAGGCATGGATCAGGTCGAAGGCCTTGCGGATGCAGGTCAGCATCCCCAGTGCCAGCACATCGACTTTCATGATTGCCAGCGTGTCGAGATCGTCCTTGTCCCATTCAATAAAATAACGATCGTCCATGGCGGCCGGCCCGATGGGCACGGTCCAGTCCAGCCGGTCGCGGGTCAGCACGAAGCCGCCCACATGCTGGGACAAATGGCGGGGGAAACCCATGATCCGTTTTGCGAATGCCACCGCTCTGTCCACCGTGACATTCTCAGGATCACATTCGCCCTGGATGATCTGGTGCTTTTCCAGGTCGTCGCCATGGTGGCCCCATACGGTGTCTGCCAGCTTGCCGGTGATGTCCTCGGTCAGTCCGAAAACCTTGCCCACTTCCCGAATTGCGCTGCGCGGCCGGTAATGGATGACGGTTGCGGTCAAGGCGGCGCGGCGCAGGCCATAGCGGCGATAGATATATTGGATGACTTCCTCGCGGCGCTCATGCTCGAAGTCCACGTCAATGTCAGGCGGCTCTTTGCGGTTGGTATTGAGAAATCGCTCAAACAGCACATCGATCTCGTTGGGATCTACGGCGGTAACGTCCAAGGCGTAGCAGATCACGGAGTTGGCAGCGGAGCCGCGGCCTTGGCAAAGGATGTTCTGGCTTCGCGCAAATTTCACAATGTCGTGAACGGTTAGGAAGTAATGGGCGATCTTGCCGTCGGCGATGAAAGCCAGTTCTTTTTCTACCAAGGCGGCTACCTTGGGCGGCACGCCATTCGGATAGCGCCATTTCAATCCCGCCTCGGTGAGATCGCGCAAATGCGTGTCCGGCGTCTTGCCGCGCGGCACCGGTTCGCGCGGGTAGCGTTGGCCCAGTTGCCCCAGATGAAAGTCGATGCGGTGCGCAAAACGCAATGTCTCATCCACGGCATTGGGCGCCTCGCGGAACAGTCGCGCCATTTCTTCCGGCGTTTTCAGATGACGCTCGGCATTGGCTTCCAGGCGCTTGCCGCAGTCCTTCAGGTTAAGGTGTTCACGAATGCAGGTGACCACATCCTGCAGGTCGCGTTGTTCGGGTTTGTCGTACAACACATCGTTTACCGCGATCAGCGGCGCGCCCGTCTGGCGTGACAGTTTTTTTAGATCGCGCAAGCGGCGGCGGTCTTCTCCAGTGTAAAGCATGGATGCGCCCAGCCATGTGTCGCGGCCCAGCCGTTGCAGCACCGGCTTGGCTTCTGCCGGATCGGCGGCTGGCATGACGATGAGAAGCAGACCGCGCCGCCATTCCAGCAGGTCTGCCAAGTCCAGCAGGCATTCGCCTTTTGTTGCCCGCTGTTTGCCGATCGAGATCAGCCGCGACAGCCAGGCATAACCACGACGATTGCGCGGATAGGCCAATATATCCGGTGTGCCGTCACGAAACACCAGCCGTGTGCCGATCAGTAGGCGCGGCTTTTCACTATCCAGTTGCTGCCACTGATCATAGGCACGGACCACGCCGGCCAGGCTGTTGCGGTCGGCGATACCAATCGCGGTGTAGCCCTGCTCGGCCGCTCGCGTGACAAAGTCCTGCGGATGAGAAGCGCCGCGCAGGAAGGAAAAGTTAGTCGTGACGGCTAGCTCGGCGTAGTGAAAAACCGGTTTTTCTGCTTCCCTTCTGGGCGTGCGAAATTCGGAAAGCGTGATGGGCTGACTCATGCAAACAGGCCTTGCAGATACCAGCGGGTGTTCTGTCCCAGATCACGGTACAGGCCGTCGCGATAGAGCCAGAGACGTTGGCCGTTGCTTGTTTCGACACGGAAGTAATCACGTGTCAGTCCGGCGCTTTTTTGATGGTCGCTCCGGCTCTCGCCGACGCTCCGGCGCCACCAATCCATCGCGATGCGTTCAGGGCCTTCGGCGCGCACCACTTCGTGAAGGCATTGCCGCCAGCGAAAACGCATCGGCGGTCCATCGGGGACCGAGGCCATGGCGCTGACTTCTTCCGGCTTCTGCAACAGCCGCAGCGGACGGCGCGGCGGATCGCCGGGACGGCGCTTTAAGGTCCAGTTTTCGGGCGCTAAATCGCGGTCCTGGGCCGGCACGGCGGCGCCTGCGGCTTCGGGAATATGGGTGTCCTGGGGCATGAAGCGCTGCACCCGATGCTCGCCGAAGCGCACCGACAGACGGTCGATCAGAAAAGCGATCTGGCGGCGGGCATTCTCGTCATGGTCGAAGCTGATGGTGCCAGGCTTGGTCTCTTCCGCCAGCAGGGCTTCCAGCCGGACGAGATCGAAGCCGAAACCCGGATCCAGCGGGTCAGCCAGAGTCTCCAGCTTCTGGTTCAAAAGCCGCATGATGATCTTCGGATCGCGCAACGGCTCGCCGGTCTTGATGGCGATGCGATCGACCTTGCCGTCGGCGCGGAAGAAGACGGATTCCAGTATCCGCGCGCCACGTCCCTCGCGCTCTAGAATTTCGCTAAAGGATTGCGCCAGGCCCAGCAGCGCGGCGGCGATGGCGTCCCGGGTGACGACGGATTCGGCGAAGTGCCGCTCCGCCATCAGGTCGGGCAGGGCGCGGCGTGGCGTCAGCGGCTGTTCTTCCGCCCCCAGCATCACTTTCAGCCGCGTGACAAAGCTTTTGCCCAGCCGTTCCGACAATTCGCTGTGCAAGCGTTCCGCCACCGTGCCGACAGTCTTGAGCCCGGCATGACGCAGGGCTCGCAAGATCTTGTCGTCACAGTCCAGCGCGGTGATGGGCAGTGGCGCCACTGCTGCGGCTTCGCAGCCCGCCGGCACGATGGCAGGCGCAAATCGCGCCAGCGCATGTGCCGCCAGCGAGGTGCCGGCGATGGCGCTGCGTATGACAAAGCCCTGTTTTGCGATCAGTCCCGTGACATGCACCAGCATCGCGGATTCGCCGCCGAACAGATGTGCCGCGCCGGTAATGTCCAGGAGCAACCCGTCCGGCGGATCCAAACTCACCAATGGGGTGAAGCGGTCGCACCAGTCGGCGATTGCCTCCAGCAGTGCGGCATCGGCTTTTTCGTCCGCCGGCAAGATGGAGAGCGGCTGCACCATGGCGCGGGCATTGGCCAAGGGCTGGCCTTTATAGAGTCCGAGTCTGGCCGCACGGGCCTCCAGTGCATGGACATGGAGGGCGTTGCCGCTTTTTCCGCTGACGACCAACGGCGCCTTAAATGGCGCGCCTTTGTTCTTGCGGGTAAGCCGGTCGGTGGGCAGGCGCGGCAACCACAGCGCCAGGATGCGTCTTGAAGACCGCATGTTCGGGATTCCATTGCATCAGAAAATGCCCCAGCCCGCCGGCACGATGGCGGACCAAGGATGCGTCAAAGACCGGATTGCCCCAGTCATCGTCATCGGCGCGCGACGGTGCGCTTGCTACCTGCCAGCGCGTCAGCGCCGCGCTGGGTTCGACGTTTGCGCCTTCGCGCAGCAGGATCACTGTCACGCCGCTTTCATTCGCCGCGAAAGCCAGCCGGCGGCTTGCCACCAGGTCCAGGCATTTGGGCATGCCGCCCAGCTCCAGCAGCAGCGCGCCCACATGCGGGCAACCCAGAATATCGGCGGCCGCCGACAGGGCATCGTCGGGTTTGCGGGCGCGCACCTGGATCAGCTGCCGAGGGTCGCCTCCCAGTTCCAAAAACCCATTGGGCGACACCGCGCCATACTCCAATGCCTCGTAATCGGGGCGCACCCAGAACAGCGGTTTTGCCCCGGTCATCCGCACCGCCAAGGCTGCGGCAAAACCTCCGCCGCTCCATTCCTGTGCAAATACTTCGTGCAGGGAACCGGGCCGCAATCCTCCACCCAAAACCGCATCGGCCTGGGCATGGCCCAGCGCCACCGGCGCCCGGTCCGGCGGCAGGCCATAACGCGCCAAAATATGACGTAATTCCGCGATTTTTGCTGTATTGTTCATGTTATGTTCTATAATGCTCCGGCACTCTAGGGAGTCAAGCCACTTTGCTTGTTGTGAATGACTCTCAATTTGCATGGCACCTCATTTGCCACACGCAACTCTGACATGTTGCGCCGCAACTGGTGGCGTGTTTCGATGCTGGGTAATTCTATAAGAAACGAAGGTTTCCTTGGCTTTCCCCCATTCCTTCTTGTGAAGGGGCGAGGGCGGGGGGATCGTGTCTGATCAGTACGGTTGGGGTTTGAATGGGTTTGCCGCCAAAACAGGGTCTTTATGACCCCGCGAATGAGCATGACGCCTGCGGCGTCGGCTTTGTCGCAAACATCAAGGGCGCCAAGTCCCATGAGATCATCGGGCTGGGCCTGCAGCTTCTGATCAACTTGGATCATCGCGGCGCGGTGGGCGCCGATCCGCTGGTGGGCGATGGCGCCGGCATTCTGATCCAGATTCCCGATCCCCTGTTCCGCGAATGGGCCAAGGAAACGGGCGTCAATCTTCCCGAGCCGGGCAAATATGCCGTGGCCATGTGTTTCCTGCCGCGCGAGGCCAAGGCGCGCGAGATCGTGGTCAAGCAGTTCGAGCATTTCATCAAGTTGGAAGGCCAGAAGCTTCTGGGCTGGCGCGACGTGCCGACCGATTCCGCCGGCCTGGGCAAGACCGTGCTGGATGGCATGCCGCTGATCCGCCAGGCGATCATCGCGGCGGGCCCGCACATCCGCGAGCAGGATCAGTTCGAGCGCAAGCTGCTGACCATCCGCAAGCAGGCGCAGAACCCGCTGGCCGACCTCGCCAAGAAGCACAAGCTGCCCGCCATCCAGCAGCTTTACATTCCCAGCATGTCCACCCGCACCGTGGTCTATAAGGGCCTGCTGCTGGCGCATGATGTGGGCCGCTTCTATCGCGACCTGCAGAATCCGTTGAGTGTCTCGGCGGTGGCGCTGGTGCATCAGCGTTTCTCCACCAACACTTTCCCGTCTTGGAAACTGGCGCATCCGTACCGCTATATCGCCCATAACGGCGAGATCAACACGGTGCGCGGCAACGTCAACTGGATGAATGCGCGCCGCCGCGGCATGCAGTCCGAACTGCTGGGTCCGGACCTCGACAAGATGTGGCCGCTGATTCCGCACGGCCAGTCTGACACCGCCTGTCTGGACAATGCACTGGAGCTTTTGGTGGCCGGCGGCTATCCGCTGGCCCATGCCGTGATGATGCTGATCCCCGAAGCCTGGGCCGGCAACAAGAGCATGGATGCCAAGCGCAAGGCTTTCTACGAATATCACGCCGCGCTGATGGAGCCGTGGGACGGCCCCGCCGCGATCGCCTTCACCGATGGCCGCCAGATTGGCGCCACCCTGGACCGCAACGGCTTGCGGCCCGCGCGCTATATCGAAACCGCCGACGATCTGGTCATCCTGGCTTCGGAATCGGGCGTGATCCCGGTGCCGGAGGACAAGATCAAGCGCAAGTGGCGGTTGCAGCCCGGCAAGATGTTGCTGATCGATTTCGAGGAAGGCCGCATCGTCGAGGACGAGGAGATCAAGAAGAAATTCTCCGCCGCCGAGCCTTATGAGGATTGGCTGAAAGCCGCCCAGTTCAAGTTGGGCGATTTGCCCGACCTGCCCGAAGATCACCGGCCCGCGGCCAATAATCCTTCGCTGCTGCTCGATCAGCAGCAGGCCTTTGGCTACACCCAGGAAGACATCCAGTTCTTCCTGGAGCCGATGGCGACCGCGGGCGATGATCCGCTGGGCTCCATGGGCGCGGACACGCCCATAGCGGTGCTGTCGAGCAAGCCCAAGCTGCTCTACAATTACTTCAAGCAGAACTTCGCCCAGGTCACCAATCCGCCGATCGATCCGATCCGCGAGGAGCTGGTGATGAGCCTGGTGTCCATGATCGGGCCGCGTCCCAATCTGCTGGGCCGCGATGCCGGCGCCCACAAGCGGCTGGAAGTTTCGCAGCCGGTATTGACCAACACCGATGTGGAAAAGATTCGCTCGATATCGACCCTGGTGGACGGCGCGTTCCGCACCGGCACCATCGACTGCACCTGGCCAGCGTCCGAAGGCGCCGAGGGCCTCAGCAATGCCGTGCAGCGCATCTGCCTGAACGCCACCGACGCCGTGCTGGCAGACAACAACATCCTGATCCTGTCGGACCGCGCCGTCAGCGCCGACCGCATTCCGATCCCGGCCGCGCTGGCGACGGCGGCGGTGCATCATCACCTGGTGCGCCAAGGCCTGCGCATGCAGACCGGGCTGGTGGTGGAAACCGGCGAAGCCCGCGAAGTGCATCATTTCTGCGTCCTGGCCGGTTACGGCGCCGAAGCCATCAATCCGTATCTGGCGTTCGAGACGCTGGAGCAGATCCGGGTGCGCTCGGGCTTGGCGCTCAAGCCCTATGAAGTGCAGAAGAACTACATCAAGGCCATCGGCAAAGGCGTGCTGAAGGTGATGTCCAAGATGGGCATTTCCACCTACCAGTCCTATTGCGGCGCCCAGATCTTCGATGCGGTGGGCCTGTCCACCGACTTCATCCAGAAATATTTCACCGGCACCGCCTCGACCATTGAGGGCATCGGCCTGAAGGAGATCGCCGAAGAAAGCGTGCGCCGTCACAAGGACGCGTTCGGCGACAACCCCATCTACCGCAACATGCTGGATGTGGGCGGCGACTATGCCTTCCGCCTGCGCGGCGAGGACCATGCCTGGACGCCGGATTCGGTCTCCCGCCTGCAACATGCGGTGCGCGGCAACAATCCGGCGGAATATGATTTGTTCGCCCAGCAGATCAACGAACAGAGCGAGCGGCTGCTCACCCTGCGCGGCCTGATGCAGTTCAAGGCCGGCGACAGCGTGCCGCTGGACGAGGTCGAGCCCGCCAACGAGATCGTCAAGCGCTTTTCCACCGGCGCCATGAGCTTCGGGTCGATTTCCCGCGAAGCGCACACCAACCTCGCCATTGCCATGAACCGCATCGGCGGGCGTTCCAACACCGGCGAAGGTGGCGAAGAATCCGACCGCTTCAAGCCGATGGCCAATGGCGATTCCATGCGCTCGGCGATCAAGCAGGTGGCGTCAGGCCGCTTCGGCGTCACCGCCGAGTACCTGGTCAATGCCGACGACATCCAGATCAAGATGGCGCAGGGCGCCAAGCCCGGCGAAGGCGGCCAGCTGCCCGGCCACAAAGTCGATGCCAACATCGCCAAGGTGCGTCATTCCACGCCCGGTGTCGGCCTGATCTCGCCGCCGCCGCATCACGACATCTATTCCATCGAGGACCTGGCGCAGCTGATCCGAGACTTGAAGAGCGTCAACCAGAAGGCGCGCATCTCGGTCAAGCTGGTGTCGGAAGTGGGTGTCGGCACCGTCGCCGCCGGCGTCGCCAAGTGCCGCGCCGATCACATCACCATTTCCGGCTTTGAAGGCGGCACCGGCGCGTCCCCCCTGACCTCGCTGACCCATGCCGGCAGTCCCTGGGAAATCGGCCTGGCCGAAACCCAGCAGACGCTTGTCTTGAATGGCTTGCGCGGCCGCGTCGCCGTGCAGGTGGACGGCGGGCTTCGTACCGGCCGCGACGTCGCCATCGGGGCCTTGCTGGGCGCCGACGAGTTCGGCTTCGCCACCGCGCCCCTGATCGCCTCGGGCTGCATCATGATGCGCAAGTGCCATCTCAACACCTGCCCGGTCGGTGTCGCCACCCAGGACCCGGTGCTGCGCAAGCGCTTCACCGGCCAGCCCGAGCATGTGATCAACTACTTCTTCTTCGTGGCCGAGGAACTGCGCGTCATCATGGCCAATCTGGGCTTCCGCACCCTGAACGAGATGATCGGCCGGGTGGACAAGCTCAACATGAACAAGGCGGTTTCGCACTGGAAGGCCAAGGGCGTCGACCTGGCGCGTATTCTCTACAGCGTCACACCCAAGCCCGGCGTCGCCATCCATCACCGGGAAAAGCAGAATCACGGGTTGGAATCGGCGCTGGATCACGACCTGATAGCCGCCAGCCTGCCGTCCATCGAGAACGGCCAGCCGGTGCGGCTGGAGCGCAGCGTGCGCAATGTCGACCGCACCATCGGCGCCATGCTGTCGGGCGAAGTGGCCAGGCGCCACGGCCATGCCGGCCTGCCCGAGGATACGATCAGCGTGAAGTTCACCGGCACGGCGGGCCAGTCGTTCGGCGCCTTCCTGGCGCGGGGCGTTTCCATCGAGCTCACCGGCGATGCCAACGACTATGTCGGCAAGGGCCTGTCGGGCGGACGCATTGTGGTCAAGCCGCCGGCCGGCCTTGCCCGCGATCCCACCGAGAACATCATCGTCGGCAACACCGTCCTCTACGGCGCCATTGCCGGCGAAGCCTATTTCCACGGCGTGGCGGGGGAGCGCTTTGCCGTGCGCAATTCCGGCGCCGTATGCGTGGTGGAAGGCACCGGCGATCATGGCTGCGAATATATGACGGGCGGCGTCGTCGCCGTGCTGGGCAAGACCGGACGCAATTTTGCCGCCGGCATGTCGGGCGGCGTCGCCTATGTCTTCGATGAGGATGGCAGCTTCGAACATCGCTGCAACCACGCCATGGTCAAGCTGGAAAAGATCGGCGCCAGCGAAGGCGGCGACCATCCCGACCTTCCCAGGCAGCGCTCCGTCAGCGTGGCCGATCCGGGCATGGGCGATTTGTTGCGCTTCGACGCCGAGCGGCTGCGCATCCTGGTGGAACGCCACCTGCTGCATACGGGCAGCGCCCGCGCCAGGCAGATCCTGGACAATTGGGACGCTAGCCTGGCGAAATTCGTCAAGGTGATGCCGTCCGACTATGCCAAGGCGCTGACCGACATGAAGGCGCGCGCCGCCATCGCCGCGGAATAAGAGACATGGGCAAGATCACAGGCTTTCTGGAAATCGAACGCGCGGAACGCACCGCCGAAAAGCCGGACGTGCGCGTCCACAATTATAAAGAGTTCGTCCATAACCTGCCGGCGCCGGAAGTCAGCAAGCAGGCGGCGCGCTGCATGGATTGCGGCATTCCCTTTTGCCACAATGGCTGCCCGGTCAATAACCTGATCCCCGACTGGAACAACCTGGTCTATCGCGACCAGTGGCGCACCGCGTCGGAGAGTTTGCACTCCACCAACAATTTTCCCGAATTCACCGGCCGCATCTGCCCCGCGCCTTGCGAGGCCAGCTGCACCCTCAACATCATAGACACCCCGGTCACCATCAAGACCATCGAATGCCAGATCGTGGACCGCGCCTGGGAAGAAGGCTGGATTCAGCCGGTCATGGCGCCGAAGAAAACCGGCAAGACCGTGGCGGTGGTGGGCTCGGGCCCCGCCGGCATGGCGGCGGCCCAGCAATTGGCGCGCGCCGGTCACAGCGTCACCTTGTTTGAAAAGACCGACCGCATCGGCGGGTTGCTGCGTTACGGCATTCCCGACTTCAAGATGGAAAAGCATCTGATCGACCGGCGTATGCGCCAGATGGAAGCCGAAGGCGTGGTGTTCCGCACCAATGTCGAAGTCGGCGTCACCGTCTCGATGGCCATGCTGACGGCCGATTATGACGCGGTGGTGCTGTCGGGCGGCGCCGAAGACCCGCGCGATCTGGCCGTCACGGGCCGCGAGATGGACGGCATCCATTTCGCCATGGATTTTCTGGTGCAGCAGAACAAGCGCGTCGCCGGCGATGCGGAAGCCAAGGCTGCGCCGGGCGGCACGCTTTCGGCCAAGGGCAAGCATGTGGTGGTTATCGGCGGCGGCGATACCGGTTCGGATTGCGTCGGCACCTCCAACCGCCATGGCGCGGCCTCGGTGACCCAGTTCGAAATCATGCCCCAGCCCCCGGCGAAGGAAAACAAGCAGCTGGTGTGGCCGGACTGGCCGATGAAGCTGCGCACTTCTTCCTCGCACCAGGAAGGTTGCGAGCGCGACTGGTCGGTCCAGACCAAGCGCGCCATCGGCGACACTGATGATGGCAAGGGGGGCAAGATCACGGCGCTGGAATGCGTGCGGGTGGACTGGCAGTTGGGCGATGGCGGCAAGATGAACCTGGTGGAAGTACCGGGCAGCGAATTCACCCTCAAGGCCGATCTGGTGCTGCTGGCGATGGGTTTCGTCGGTCCGCGCAAGGCCGGCCTGGTGGAACAGTCCGGCGTCGAGCTGGATGCGCGCGGCAACGTCAAGGCGCCGCTGACCAACTACCAGACCAGCAAGACCAAGATCTTCGCCTGCGGCGACATGCGCCGCGGCCAGTCGCTGGTGGTGTGGGCGATCCGCGAAGGCCGCCAGTGCGCCCGTGGGGTCGATGAGTTCCTGATGGGCTCGTCGGAGCTGCCGCGGTAACTCATCTGTCATTCCCGGCCGAGCATTGCGACCGCAATGCGAGGGGAAGGGAACCAAGGTGGAGAGACCGGGCGTGATCTAGCCACCTGGGTCGTTCGCACGCTGTCGCTACGAACTCCCTCGCGCAAACCTTCGGTTTGCGCTCGCCGGGGATGACAATTTTATTTTGTAATCACGATCCCGAGCGGCGCCGCCTTGGCGTTTTCCAGCGCGCGCGCGGCTTGCGCGATCAGCGGGCTGTGCAGCGCCTGGCGTTTTGACACCAGCACGGTGGCATCGGCCAGCCGCGCGATCACCGCCGCATCCGAGCCCCGGCTCACCGGTCCGCAATCGATCACCACGAAATCGGCGCCGCCGCGCAGCACCGAGACCAGCCGCTCCATGGGGCGCGACTGGAACATGGTGACGGCATTCTTCGGCCGCTTGGGCGTGGCCAGCAGATAGGTTTCGCCTCGCGGATCCTTGGCCAGCGCCTGGTTCAGCGGTACCGCGCCGGTCAGCACGTCATAGAGTCCGGTCTTGGTGGGGGCCTTGATCGCCTTGGATACCAGGCGCTGGGGCGCGCAATCCACGATGATCGCCTTCTTGCCCATCTTCGAGGCCGCGCGCGCCAGGCTCACCGCGATGGCGCTGCGGCTTTCGCCGGCATCGACCGAGGTGATGGCCACGATGGCGGCGCCGCCTTTGCTATCCTTGGCTTCCAACTGGCGTACCAGCGCGGCAATGGCGTGGGAATATCGGCTGGCCGGATAGTCCAGCACAAAATCGGCCGCCCGCAACTGGGCGGTGTCGTTGATCTCGCCCAGGATCGGCGGTCCGCTCCACACAGCGACAGGGGATCTGGGTTTCGCAGCGCGCCGCATGGGACGCGCAATGGGCGGCACGATTGTCGCGCGGCGCGCGCCATTGACTCGCATCGGCATCAACGGTCCCAGCTTCTCGACAATCAGCGCCGCCAGCACGCCCAGGATAAGGCCCAGCGGCAGCGAGGCACCTAGGATCAACATGCGCTTGGGGCCGGCGGGCGCCCGGGGAACGGAGGCGCTGGAGATGATGCGGCTTTCCGGCACCTGCACATCATCCAGGTTCTGGCTCTGGCGCAGGCGCTGGACAAAGGCCTCGTACATGGTGCGGGTGGAAGTGGCGTTGGATTCCATCGCCTGCAACTGCACCCGCGCCATGTTCTGGGTGCGGGCGGTGCCTTCGGTGCCGCCCAGGCTGCCTTGCAGCGAATTCAGCTGGGCACGCGCCACCAGCACATCGTTGGCAGCGCTGGCGGCCAACCGGTTCACTTCCTGGGTGATCTTGAAGCTCAGGTCGCGCTTCTGTTCCTGGATGATCTGCAGCTTGGGATGCAGCGGACCGTATTTGGTGTTGGCTTCCGATTCCTGCGCCAGCAAGGTCGCCTGCTGGGTGCGCAAGCCCACGATCAGCGGCGAGGACACGATCTGGGCGACATCGGCGGGATTGCCCGACGACACCAACTGACCGATGCGGTCGTTGATGGCGTTTTTTTCCGCCAGCACCGAACGCGCCGCCACGACTTGTGCGGAAATGCCCACCATCTGCTGGTCGACAATCGAATTGCCCGGCGCGGAATCGTTGAGATTGTGCTCGGCCTTGTAGCGCTGGATGGCTTCCTGCTGGATCTGCAGCTGCTGCGACAGGTCCTGCAGCCGGCGGTTCAGCCAGTCGGTGGTGGCGGTGGTGGCGCCGACCTTGGCGGCGACCTGGGATTTGACATAGGCATCGGCCAATGTGTTGGCGATCAGGGCCGCCTTGCCGGCCTCGCGCGACGACGCGCTGATGGTGATGGTGGTGGAAAGCCCTTGCGTGTCCGCCCAGACATGCTTCTGCAGCGTGTCCACCACCCGGTCGCGGCTCAGAGTACCGTTTGTGGGGGTGATATTCTCGAACCAGTTCTTGGGGTTCAGCAGCGAAAACATTTCGCCGACCAGGTCCACCAGGCTGGGCTGGGCCAGGCCGGGATTGAATTCCGGATCGTCATACAGCTTCAGCCGGTCCACCACGGTGGAGGCCAGACCGCGCGAGGTGATGATCTGGATCTGGTTCTGCACCGCGGCCGGATCGTTGCCCAAGGGTGTCAGCACCGCCGACAGGTCGGTGACGTTGTTCTTGCGCGGGTCCAGGATCACCACCGCCGAACTGGAATAGGTGGTGGGCAGCACCAGCGCTGTGGCCAGGGCACACAACACGGTGGCCAGCAGGATTTTCAGGATCAGGGTGCGGCGCGCATCCAAGAGGCGGATGAAGTCGGCCATCTGGAAAGTGGCGGGCGCATAGGGCGGCGGCGCAAATCCGCGCGGCACATACTGCGCCGGGCTCAGACTGGTGTGCGGCCGATAGGGTGACATTCGTGCGAGCAGCCCTCTGAGGGCGGCGAATCTTAAGCCCCCCAAGGCTTTAACTTTTACCGGGGGGTGCCTGACGAATGGTTAACGCCGTGGGGCGGACGGGCCGGTCAGGTCCCGAAAACCGGGCTTTTTGAGGTTAAAGCCGGCTCCTGGGTGCTTTCCAGCATGGCTTGGGCCGCTGCCGGGGCGTTGCGGACACAGGCCCGCACCACCTTGGGGTCGTCCCAGGGCACGTCATGGAAGGCGCGGGCCAGCCAGGGACTGGCGGGATCGCGCAGCCATTCGCGGGGGAAAAGCGCGATTTCCGAGGCGTCCGTGACCGGCGGCCGGGTCCGGGCCGGCAGGCCCGCAGCCTTCAGCAGCGATGCGGGCAGGTCTTCATCCAGCGCCAGATGCGCGGTGGGTGTGGCGCGGGCATTCATTTCCAGCAGGTGCACCTGGCCGCGTGTATCGCGGATGTAGTCGAGGCCAATCAGCCCGGACAGATTGAGCGCGCGCACCACCGCCTTGGCCGACGCCGCCATCTGGGGGCATGGCACGGCGGCAATCACGCTGGCGGGACTGGTCGGTGTGCTGGACAGCACGACATCGAAATGATGGGCGCCCACCACCTCGCCCTGCCAGCAGGCGATGGAGCTGGTGGCCGGCACGCCTTCGACAAAGGCCTGAGCGCTGATGCGGGCCCCTGCGGGCGCAAGGGCGCGGGTGAGAAAATGCGTGCCCCGGCCGCGCAGGGCGCGGGCCATGTCGCGCAGCCGTGAAGGGTTGCTCATGCGGTGGAAGGCGGTGCGCGCCTCGTCGCGGGTTACGGCGATTACCACGCCTTCGCCGCCCCAGCTGTGATCGGATTTGATGACCAGCGGCAGGCCCAGCCGGTGCATGGCGTCTTCCAGCTGGCCTTCATTTTCCAGCGCCAGCGAGGCGGGGACCGGCGCGCCGCATCCGGCGGCGGCGTCCAGAAATTCCATGCGGCCGATGGCGGTGCGGCCGCGGGTCCGGGTCACCATCTTGGCCGCCTGGTCGTCGCAGGGAATGATCATGTCAGGGCGCGCGGCAGCGGTGGCGCGCGCCAGCGAGTCCATCGCGGTCATGGGATTGTAGCGATGCAGCCGCACGGGATGACACGACAGCGCCAGCATGGCGCTGGGCGGGCACAGGGCTTCGACTTGCGCGCCGGTGCCGGCAAAGGCGGCCGCAAGCTGGGCCGGAAAAGGCCAGCTCGTGG
The DNA here is from genome assembly GCA_013697055.1 of Alphaproteobacteria bacterium. Lineage (GTDB taxonomy): Bacteria > Pseudomonadota > Alphaproteobacteria > Micropepsales > Micropepsaceae > Rhizomicrobium. Next base: position 27,174 of record JACCXK010000250.1, on the reverse strand, counting down.
TTGTAACAAGCAGAACGTGCGCGGACATGACGGGAAGTTTAATGCGCTCGTCGTCAACCATCGGTGAACGTCTTGGATGCTAACTTACAGACAATTCAGGCAGGCAATTCAGCAATAGCGTTTCAAATTGGGACACCGATAAGGTTCTGTGGGGCAAAGTCGTGATTGATACCGCCATTATCGGCGCAGGCCCCTATGGCCTTTCACTGGCCGCGCATCTGAATGCGGCCGGCGCGGACTTCCGCATTTTCGGCAAGCCGCTGACCAGTTGGCGCCAGAACATGCCCAAGGGCATGATGCTGAAGTCGGATGGCTTTGCCTCCAACCTGTCTTCGCCCGATCCCGCCTCCACGCTCAAGGCGTGGTGCGCCGAAGGCGGCGTGGACTATGACGATGAATATATTCCCGTACCGCTGTCGGTGTTCGTGGACTATTCCAGCTGGTTCCAGAAGCGCTACGTGCCCAGCCTGGAAGAACATCAGGTGATCTCGGTCGCCAAAAGCAGCCGTGGCTTCACCCTGTGGCTGGACAATGGGATGAGCCTGGAAGCGGCCAATGTCGTGCTGGCCGTCGGCATTCCGTGGTTCCAGAATATTCCCGCTTCGCTCAGCGCCCTTCCGCGCGAGCTGCTGTCCCATTCCTTTGGCCATCGGGAGCTGACCCAGTTCTCCGGCAAGCGCGTGCTGGTGCTGGGCGCGGGCGCGTCTGCGGTAAACGCGGCGGTGATGGCGCAGCAAGATGGCGTCGATGTCGCTTTGTTGACGCGCGTTCCTGAAATCCAGTTCCACACCCCTCCCGATCCGGACGCGGTGTCCTGGCTTCGCGCCATCACCCATCCCTCCAGCGGCATCGGCCCGGGCTGGCGTTCCTTCCTGTGCACCAATGCGCCGCGCCTGTTCCGCCGCATGCCGGACGCCCTGCGCCTGCGCGCCATCAAGCGCCATCTCGGACCGGAATCCGGCTGGTATATGCGCGGCAAGCTGACGGCGCAGCAGTATCTGGGCCATGGCATCGAAGGCGCGCGCGCCGAAGGGGACCGCGCCGTGCTGGTTGCCCGCAACAGCGAGGGCGGCCGCATCGAGATCGCTGCCGATCACATCATTGCCGGCACCGGCTTCAAGCCCGACCTTCGCCGGCTTCCCTTCTTGGCATCGGACCTGCGTGATCAGATTTCCCATCTGGAGCATGCGCCGCGCCTGTCCGACAATTTCGAGACCAGTGCGCCGGGCCTCTATGCCGTGGGCATTCTGGCGGCCAACACCTTCGGCCCGCCGATGCGCTTCATGGTGGGCGCGGAATATGCCGCGCCGCGGCTGACGGCGCACTTGGTCAAGACCGCGAGCAAGGCTCGCAAGGTCGCCTAGAGCGTCCGGCTTGCCGGCGCGACCATAAAATCAGAAAGAGATTTTTCGTCCCGCGAAGGCTTGCGCCATCGCATCCCCGGGAGCGACCGGCGACCCGGAGCGGCGCAGCCGCGCAGGGCCGTCCGGCGCGACCATTCAATAAAAGATTCTACGGTCTGAGAAGGCTTGAGCCATGGCGTTCCAAAGCGGCTTGCGCCGCATTTGCGCGTTATACGGCGTCTTGCGCAGGCGCCAGCCCAGCAGCTTGAGCTTCCATTCGTCAGGCGGATCGACATAGCGGTCCGACAGGTTCCAGGTCAGCACCGCTTGCGTGGCGGGATTGTCCAGCGCCACGTCCAGGAAACGCCTCGCTTCATCCGCCACGGCCCGATCGCGCGAAACACTGTCGTGAGGCCCGCCCGTGTCATCGACATCCAGTTCGGTGATCAGGATGATCAGGCCGCGGTCACGGATTTCCTGCAGAAAGGCGCGCAGCTTGCGCTGGTCGATCCTGTTGCCGAAGGCGGAGAGGTGGCCCTGGATACCCAGGGCGTCGATCGGGGTCTTCCGCTTCAGCATCCCGTCCAGCAGGCGCAAGGTGGCGCTGCGAAAGCGGTCATTTTCAGCCGCGCCCTGCTCAAAGCCCCAGTCGTTATAGACCAGCTTGACCTTGGGATCGGCGGCGCGCGCGGCATGGAACGCCATGTCGATATAACCGGGGCCGAAGGCATCGAGCCATAGCGAAGGGCGCAGGCTGTCGGCGCGGGCTGCGGTGCCGGGCGGCGCCAGCGCTTCGTTGACCACATCCACCGAATCCATGGGATAGCGCCGCAGCACCGTCTGGATGTGGCTGGTCAGAAGCTTTTCGTCCCGCTTGGCCGCCAGCATCGACACAAGCCAGGGCGGATTGGCGTAATACCAGCACAGCGTATGGCCGCGCATGGAGAGGCGGTTTTTGGCGGCGAAGGCGAACAGGGAATCCAGGGCGGCAAAGTCGTAAAAGCCGGGCTTTGTTTCCAGCGCATCGCGCTTCATTTCATATTCGGGCACCAGCTGGGCGGCCTCGCGCGCCAGCAGGGGCGCGAAATCGCCGTCCTTCAATTCATAACTGGCGGCGGCGCTGCCAAAGACAAAACCCTTGGCGGCGGCAATGGCCTTCAGGCTGCGCATATCCTGCGCGGATGCGGGAAAGGCCAGTGCGCTGGCGCCTGCAGTCAGCATCGCACGGCGTGAAATCACGCCCGCTCCAGCTTGCGTGAACCTTGTTTCGAAGAGGGCGCCTTTTCCTCGCGCTCCACGATGCCGATGCGCAACCAGCCGATGGCACGATCGGCCAGGCGGCGATAGGCGCCCCGCCCCAGGAATATCTGCAGGAAAATGACCCCTGCCAGCGAGGGTCGATAGCAGCCCCGCAGCACGGCGTTGAGATAAAGCGACAGCGCCAGCAGCGGATGCTTGGGCGCTACCAGCTTGGCATAGGCCCAGCCGCGTGCGCCATGATAGGCGAGGGAGGGAATGTGGGGGCGCATTTTTTCCAGCCAGGCGCCCAGCTTGGCGCCGCCCGCGCTGGCGGAGACACGGGTAGGATCGAAACCGTCCTGCCACACCGCGCCGGCCTCTTCCAGCATGCGGAATTGATAGCCGTCCAGCGCCAGGCGGATGGCGAAATCGGTATCCTCGGCGGGGCGCAGATTTTCGGCATAGCGCACCCGCGCGGCCGCTTCGCGCGGCACCACCACGGTGATGGTTGGTACAAAACCGCGGTCGCACAACAGATAAGTCGCCATGTCTTCGCCTGCGCGGATGGCGCGCGGCGGTTTCAAGAAAACGCGGCCGTGCCCACGGTCCACCTGCACCCGTGCATATCCGACCGTGCCGCTACTATGTTCCAGCAAGGCTTTCATGCTGGCCAGGTGATGCTGCAGGAAGATGTCGTCGGAATCCAAGGGTGCGATGAAGCGGCCGCAGGCGTGGTCGATGGCGGTGTTGCGCGCCTTGCCCCCGCCGCCATTGTCTTGGCGGTAAAAGCGAATGCGCGGATCGCCAAGGGCCGCCACTGCGGCGCCCGGATCGTCGTGAGAGCCGTCATCCACCACCACGATTTCGAAATCCTGGCAGGTCTGGGCGCGCACGGATTCGATGGCGCGGACCAGGGCGAGCTTGCGGTTATAGACCGGAATGATGACGCTGAAGAACGGTGCCGACATGGCCGCCAGTCTAGGACTGCGCCCGTTAGCGGCTCGTTAATGAATGGCGCCGCGCCGCGGCGTTCAGCGCCGCGATGACCAGCAAAAGCGATACCCAGGTGACGCCGTCGCCCTCCAGGAAATCGCTTTCCATGAAATTGTGCAGGATGGAGAAGACGAACAGGGCCATCAGCATGGGCTTGAAAGCGTCGCCATGATCCAGGGCCCAGAAGCGGCGCATCGGCGCCACCATGGCGGCCAGCACGGTCAGCGCAAAGCCGATGCCGCCGATGGTGACAAGCACTTGCAGGTAACCGTTATGGCCGTGGCTGACCGCATCCACCCAGGAGCCGCTGACATAATTGTGCAGCGGTGACTGGCTCTTGGTGTCGGTGAAAGTGCCGAAGCCCGAACCCAGCAGCGGATGATCGGCGATATAGTGCAGCTCCGCCGCCCAGATCGCCGAGCGGCCGGTGAATTCACTGGGGTCTTCCAGCTTGCGGGCGAGGGCGTCGGCATCCAGCAGCACAAAGACCGCCAGCACCACGACCAGAAGAGCGGCACCTGTCACCAGCACGGCGCGGCTGAGGCCGTCGCGCCAGCCATGGTGATACAAAAGTCCGCACCCCAGCGCGACCACTAGGAAACCGGCGGAGGACTTGGAATGGGTCATGGCCAGGAACAGGCACGCCGCCAGGGCGATGGCGATGCCCATCCAGTTGCGCGCGCCGTTGCGCGTGAACAGGAACAGCATGGCGGTGATGGCGCAGACCGCGCCGGCGACATTCTTGTGGCCGTAAAGCCCGCGCCAGTTGCCCACCAGTGCCGGATCGATCTCGCCGGCGGCATGGCGGGCCGCGGGGATCAGCGGGATGGACAGGAAATTGACCAGCAGCACCGCCGCCAAGATCCAGCGCCAGATGGTGAAGGCGCGCATCGGGCCGATGGTCTCGACGCTGAGCATCAGCGACACCACCACGATCACTTCCAACCCGGCGCGGCGCAGCACGATGCTGGATTCGGGCGCCCAAAGGGCGCTGGACAGGCACCAGGCCAAAAGCAATCCCATGCTGACAGGCACGGCGCGCAACATGCCGATGCCGAAACGCTGCAGGGCGGCGATGCCGATCATGGCGGCCACGCTCAGATAGGCGACCTGGCGCAGCGCGTCGCTGCGCGAGGCTTCGCGCACGCCGCCGAACTGCGCCACCAGCGGCGGCGGCGAGAATGCGTCGAGCCCGACAAAGATCAGCAGCAGCAGCCCGATAAAGGCCAGGACCGGCAGCAGGCTGCGGTCAATCTCGCGGGGAGGGGCGTAAGCTAGAGCGTACTCATTCGCCATGGACCACGGCATACTCGTTGTAGCGCGCACCGAACATCGCGCTGAGCTTTCCCGCCGCGCGGAAAAGCTTCTGCAGCGGGATGGCCCTGCGATTCGGGCTAATCGCGAGGATGGCGGCGGCCGGCGGCGACAACAAGAGTGAGCCTGCGATTTTCATGATTTCGGCGGCCAGGCGGGCGGGGCCGGGCTGGTGCTTGAGCAGCACGCGCATGTCGGAATTGCCCACCGAATAAGCCCGGCGCAGCAGCCAGCCCAAGTTGGCGCGGGTGTCGGGCACATCGCCATGGGCGCGGGCCTCGTCAACCCACGCGAAACGCTTGCCGGCGCGTTGCAGGCGGAAAAAGAAGTCCTGGTCCTCGCCGCCCGACAAGGCGAACTGGGGATCGAACCAGGGCGCGGTCATTTCGGTCAGCACGGCGCGGCGAATAAGCAGGTTGCCGGCGCCCTGCAGCATGGCAATCGGGCCGGTGGGGCGGCGGATGTCGCCATGGCCGTCGGCGGCGCTCTCCTGTCCGAACAGGATGGAGCCTTGCAGCACATCGGCCCGGGTTTCATGCGCGCCCTTCAGGAACTGGCTGATCCAGTCCTTTTGCGGCCATTCGTCATCATCGATCATGGCGATGAAGCGAGCGTCGGTTTTCAACGCATGTTCAATCAATGTGTTGCGCACCTGGGCGATGCCGCGCTTTTCCGCGATCACCGCTGTCAGCGGCCAGCGATAGCCTTGCATGGCGTTGCACAGGTCGAACCCGGCCTGGCCCTCGGCGTCATTGTCGGCCACCAGCACGGACACATCGGCGTCCGTTTCCAGCGCGGCGACCTTGTCCAGCAGACGCGCCAGCATTTTCGGGCGTTTAAAGGTCGGGATACAGATGATGACGCTGTCACGCATTGGCGTGCTTCCAGTCGCTCGCCATGGTGCGCACCTTGAGCAGGATCACCAATTCGCCCAGCACGATACCGCCCAGCGAAGGGACGGGACCGAAGGCCATCAGCAACACCAGGGTGACGGCGACGGAGATCACGGCCGATACCGTGCCGATGCCGGCCAGTTGCTTGAACTGTCCCGCCGCCTGCAGCAACACGGCAAACGGCGTGCGCAGGGCGCGGATCGCCATGATCAGGGCGGAGACCAGCGCCACCACGATCACATCGTGCAGGGCATAGCCTTTCTTCAGCAGCAGGGCGGGGAAGAACAGCAGCAGTGCGGCGCAGAGCAGCATGTTGCCGGCCCAAGCAGCACCCAGCCCGAAGGTGAAATGGCGCTGGATGCGCGACAGCGCGTCCATGTTCTTGGCGGCGATGGCGCGCGACATGGCGGGGCGTTCCAGGTCGGGCAGGGCAGACTGCATCAGGGCGGCGGGCCGCATCAACAGCATGCCCAGCGCCAGCAGCGCGAAGGCGTCGGGCCCGGCGATGAAGGTGACCAAGTACGCATGGGCGTTCACCGTCAGCTCGGTGAGGATCACACCCATCAGCGACCAGCGGGTGAGATCCTTGAACACCGGCCAATAGGCCAAGGGATTGCCGCGCAGTGCCGCCACCTGCTCGCGGAAAAAGCCGGCGCCGAAAGGCACCAGCGCCGCCAGCGCCGATAGCAGCATCATCTCGCTGCCCAGGGTGAAGTTCACATGCTGCGTCAGGGCGAGGATGCCCAGCGTCCCGATCACCAGCAGGCTATAGGTGATGTCGGAGGTGATGGCATTGGCCATGCGGCCGTTGACATAGGCGACGCAGCGCGAGAACCAGCGAAAGGTGAAGGCGCCGGCGAACAGCGCCAACAGGCCCGCTTCGCGCAGCGGCGCACCGCCGGCCAGAAGGGCTGCGAACAGCACAAGGCCGAAGCCGCCGCACACCAGCCAGTTCATCTGGAAGCAGATCTTGCGCGGCACCGCTTCGCCGGTCACCAGGTTGCGGGTGATGGGCACCACGATCAGCGACACGTTCAGGCTCATGCCGAACGACACCACCACCATGACAAAAGAGAACAGGCCGAACTCCTGCGCGGGAAGCCCGCGCAGGAAGATCAGTGAAGCGATGAAATGGGCGGCCGAGACTGCCACCGGGCCCGCCGCCGACGCGCCATAGCGCAGCACCGTGCCTGCCCATGCGGGCGCCCGAAACCCGTTGGTGCGCGCGATGTCGGAAACCGTCATGGACGTCCTATGGCGCTGCCTGCAGGGAACTTGTGCGCGTCAAAAGTAAAAAAATCGCAAGCGGGTTGGTCACGGCATAGCGCCAGAACAGCCTTTTGGGCTCTTTCACCAGTCGGAACAGCCATTCCAGGCCGCAAACCTGCATCCAGCCGGGGGCTCTGCTGTAGGCGCCAGTGACGAAATTGTAGCAGCCGCCGCAGGTCACCAGCCAGCCGGCTTTGAGCCGGGTCTTGTTGCGGACGGCGAATTCATACTCCAGCGGCACCGACAGGCCGACCCACACCACGTCCGGCTGGGTCAGGTTGATCTCGTCGCAGATATCGTCTTCGTCGGCGCGGCCGAAATAGCCATGGTGGCGGCCCACGATCTGCAGGCCGGGATAGGTTTCGCGCAACACGCGCGCGGCTTCCGCATTGGCCTCTTCGGTGGCGCCCAACAGGAAGAAGCGCAGCCCGTGTTCGGCCGCCAGCTTGGAGGCGTCATGGATGAAATCGGTGGTGGCGCTGCGCTCCGGGATCGGGGTCGCGGTCATGCGCGAGGCAAACACCGCGGCCTGGCCGTCGGCATGGATGATGTCGGCCTGTTCGAAAATGAAGCGGAAGGTTTCGTCCTGGGCGGCCAGCGCAATGGCATGGCCGTTGGAGGCAAACACCAGCTTGGGCTGGGAAAAGGGATTGGACCGCGCGTCCAGGCAGTCCTGCAGCATCATGCGGGCCAGGCCATCGCGCGACAGGCAGGCGGTGGCGATGCCGCCGACCGTGACTTCGGTATAGGAATCATTGGCCGCTTCCAGCAACGGCTGGGCGGGTGCTTCATACTGTGCGGGAATGGAAAGAGCGGCGCGCATCAGTGCGCATTCCGCGTGCGCAACACTTCCAGCGGCGTGCGCGCCAGGATGGTCAGGTCCAGCGCCAGGCCGGCATGTTCGACATACCAGGCGTCCAGATTCACGCGGTCCTGCATGATCTGGATGGTGGGTGTGGCGCCGCGTGCGCCGTTCACCTGGGCCCAGCCGGTGATACCCGGCCTGACCCGCTGACGAACGGCGTAGTTGGAGATCGCGGCGCCATATTCGATGTCATGGGCCACCGCATGCGGGCGGGGCCCGACCAGCGACATGTCGCCGGACAGAACGTTGATGAGCTGGGGCAGTTCGTCCAGCGAAAGCTTGCGGATGACGCGGCCGACGCGGGTGATGCGGACATCGCCCTTGCACGCCTGCTTGATGTGGGCGTCATCCTCCATCACGTGCATGGAGCGGAATTTGAAGATCGGGAAGGTCTTGCCGCATCGGCCGGTGCGCTTCTGGCAGAACAGCACCGGACCGGGCGATTCCAGAGCCACCGCCAGCGACACCAGCGCCAGGACGGGAAAGCACAGCACCAACAACAGGCCGGCCAGGACCACGTCCAGCAACCGCTTGGTGTCGATGCGTTCGGATTGGCCGGTGACGGTCAGGGCAAAGCCGTCAAAGGCGGGGAAAACCGCCTTCATCACGGATTCGGACGTCAGATGCCTGCTCACGTTCAGCCTTGGGGCTATGGCTTCGTGAGGGGCAGATGCAGGAGATGGGCCAGCGGGAACCCGCCATTTTGGCCCTTTTGGTGCCAAAACGAACCCGCCCTGCATCCGCGGGACAGCCTTGAGGCCAATTAACCGTGAGCCTAGTCCCATTTTGGGCGCATGGGGGTTGCGGACGGGCGGCGCGTGCCGACCTTACCGAAAAATAACTTTCAAATCATATGCTTAGGTCAGAAGATAGTGTGCGGCCATGGCCGGGAACGCCAGCAGCGCCACGGCCCAGATCACCGCAGAGGCGGCGTTGGCAATCATGAAAGGCCAGAATTCCAGTTCAGACATGCCCGCCACCAGGGGCACGGTGGCGCGGAACGGCCCCATGAAGCGGCCGATGAAGATCGCCCAGGTGCCCCAGCGATGAAAGAAATGCAGGCCCTTTTCAATCTGCTCCTCGAAGCGCCGGAACAGCCAGGAATGGACGATCTTGTGATGATAGTGATAGCCGATCCACCACGAGATCCAGTCGCCCAGCACCGAGCCGATGATCGCGCCCGACACGGCCGGAAACAGGCCGATATGGCTGGCGCCGATCACCCCGCCCATGGTCAGCAGCAGGATGGTGCCGGGAATGAGAAACGACACGCCGACGAAAGATTCCGAAAAGGCGATGGCGAAGGCGATGGGAAAGACCCAATAGGGGTGGGTCTGGGCGGTGACGGTGACCCAGGTCCGCGCATCGTGAACAAACCAATGAAAAATATTGAGAAACACCAAGTCGCCTGTTCTTGTTATCGCGCCGGCAGGAGGCTGGGGGCCGACATAGCGTTATTGCGCCTGCCGTACCAGTTGTTGGGACACTTGCGACATAATTCTCCCTTACAGGGCGGCTATATCAGCCCTACGACGTTGAGGGTATAAGGTTCACACTGCGTTCAGCTTCGCGGTGCTAACCCATTCGACATATTAAGTTTCCTTGGGCTTTAGGGCCCTTTTGTGACACGGATTGACCTGATGAATATCGATCGCTCTCCGGGTGATTTTGAGCGCGCCGCCGCAGGCGCACCGGGGCCCGTGGGCCGTACCTGGGCCGGCGTCAAAAGCTGGAGCTCGCGCAATCCCCGCCTGTCGCGGGTGGTGTGGTTCGCGGTCGCGCTGGTGATTCTGGCCGGCATCATCTGGGCGATCTATCCTCCCAAGAACCAGGCCCGCCGCGGCCAGATCAACTCGGGCGCGCAGCCGGTGGGTGTGGCCAAGGCCATCTCGGGCGACATCAATGTGACTCTCAACGCGCTGGGCACGGTGACACCGCTTTCGACCGCCACGGTGCGCCCCCAGGTTGGCGGCATGCTGATCAAGCTGAACTTCACCGAAGGCCAGATGGTCAAGGCCGGCGAGACGCTCGCCCAGATCGATCCGCGCCCCTATCAGGCGTCGCTGGACCAGGCGCGCGGCCAGTTGGCGCGCGATGCCGCCACCCTTGCCAACGCCAAGGTGGACCTGCAGCGCTACCAGGCGCTGCTGGCCCAGAACGCCATCGCCCAGCAGCAGGTGGCGACCCAGGCCGCGACGGTGCGCTCCACCGAGGGCATCGTGGTCTCCGACCAAGCCAATGTTGAAACCGCCCGCATCAACCTGGGCTACACCAACATCGTTTCGCCGGTAGAGGGCCGCGCCGGCATTCATCTGGTGGATATCGGCAATATCGTGCAGGCGGGCCAGTCCAATGGCATCGTGGTGGTGACCCAGCTCGATCCCATGAGCGTGCTGTTCACCATTCCCGAGGACCGGGTCGCCCAGGTCGTGACCCGTGTGAACAGCGGCGCCACCCTGCCGGTGGATGTCTATGACCGCGCCCAGGTCAACAAGATCACCAGCGGAAACCTGTCGGCGGTGGACACGGTGGTGGATCCCACCACGGGCTCGGTAAAGCTGCGCGCCTTGTTCGGCAACAAGGACAGCAAGCTGTTTCCCGCCCAGTTCGTAAACGTAAAACTGCTGGTGGACACGTTGCACAACGTCACCGTCGTGCCGGTGGCCGCCATCCAGCGCGGCGCCGACGGCAGCTATGTCTTCGTGGTGACGCCGGAAAAGACCGTCAACCAGCACAACGTCAAGACCGGCGTGCAGGACGGCAACAACATCCAGGTCCTGTCGGGCGTAAACCCCGGCGACACGGTGGTGGTGGATGGCGCCGACCGTTTGCGCGATGGCGCCGACGTGGAGATCCCCAACCAGAACGTCAAGATCACCGCGCCGTCCGGCAATGGCGAGGATGACGCCGCCCGCGCCGCGCGCCGCGCCCAGACGCAGGCCGCAGTGACCAAGTCCTGCGGCGAGGATCTCAAGAAGCTGTGTCCCGACGCCAAGCCGGGCAGCCGCGAGATGCGGATGTGCCTGTTCCAGAATCGCGATGACCTCAGCGCAGATTGCTCCAAGGCGATGTCGCAGATGCGCCGCGGCGGCGCCGGCGGACGCCGTGGGGGCGGCGGCGGCGCCGCGCCGTGACCGTCACGCCAACGGGCCCTTCGCCTGAACCCCAGAGCGGCGCCAATATCTCGGCGCCCTTCATCGAGCGCCCCGTAGCGACCTCGCTGCTGATGATCGCCATCCTGCTGGTGGGTCTGTCGGGCTACAAATTCCTGCCGCTGTCGGCCCTGCCGGAAGTGGATTATCCCACCATCCAGGTGCAGACCTTCCTGCCGGGCGGCAGTCCCGACGTGATGACCACCTCGGTCACCGCGCCGCTGGAAAAGCAATTCGGCCAGATGCCGGGCCTGAAGGAGATGTCGTCCATCTCCTCCGCCGGCTCCTCGGTCATCACCCTGCAGTTTGACCTTTCGCTCTCGCTGGACATTGCCGAACAGGAAGTGCAGGCGGCGATCAACGCCTCCAACCAGCTTCTTCCCAACAACCTGCTGCCGGCGCCGCCGGTCTATGCCAAGGTCAATCCGGCCGACGCGCCGGTGATCACCCTGGCCGTCAGTTCCAAGAGCCTGCCCATCACCACGGTGGAGGAGCTGGCCGATACGCGCATCGCCCAGAAGATTTCCCAGCTTTACGGCGTGGGCCTGGTCAGCATTTCCGGCGGCCAGAAGCCGGCCGTGCGGGTGCAAGCCAACCTGCAAAGGCTGGCGGCGCTGGGGCTGAACATCGACGATTTGCGCACCACCATCGCCAACAACAATTCCAATTCGCCCAAGGGCAGCTTTGACGGCGCCGCCCAGTCCTACACCATCAACGCCAACGACCAGCTGCAGGACGCCGACGCCTATAACAACATCGTGGTGGCCTACAAGAACGGCGCTCCTGTTTTTCTGCGCGATGTCGCCAATGTCGTGCAGGGCGCCGAGAACAGCAAGCTGTCGAGCTGGGCGAACAAGACACCGGCGGTGCTGATCAATGTGCAGCGCCAGCCGGGCGCCAACGTCATCCAGGTGGTGGATTCCATCAAGGAACTGCTGCCCCAGATCCAGGCGGGGTTACCGCGCTCGGTGGATGTGAAGACGCTGACCGACCGCACCGAAACCATCCGCGCCTCGGTGGCGGACGTGGAATTCGAGTTGATGCTGGCGGTCGTGCTGGTGGTGATCGTGATCTACTGCTTCCTGGGCAGCCTGCCCGCCACCTTCATCCCGTCGCTTTCGGTGCCGCTGTCCATCGTGGGCACCTTCGCGGTGATGTACCTGATGGGCTATTCGCTCAACAATCTCTCCTTGATGGCGCTGACCATTTCCACCGGCTTTGTGGTGGATGACGCCATCGTGATGATCGAGAATATCAGCCGCTATATCGAAAAGGGCGAAACCCCCTACAGCGCCGCTATGAAGGGCGCCGGCGAAATCGGCTTCACCATCGTATCGCTGACCGTGTCCCTGATCGCGGTGCTGATCCCGCTGCTGTTCATGCAGGAAGTGGTGGGGCGGCTGTTCCGCGAATTTGCCGTCACCCTGGCGGTGACCATCCTGATCTCTGCGGTGGTGTCGCTGACCCTGGTGCCGATGCTGTGCGCCAAACTGCTGCGCACCCATTCGGAGGATGAAAAGCGCGAAAGCGGCATCCAGAGGCGCATCGAGGGCTATTACGAACGCCTGGTGGCCGAATATGACCGGCTGCTGGTCTGGGTGCTCAAGCACCAGAGACTGACTTTGCTGGTGGCGGTCGGCACCCTGGTGCTGACGGTGCTGATGTATATCGCCATCCCCAAGGGTTTCTTCCCCCTGCAGGATACCGGCTTCATCCAGGCCATCACCGAGGCCGGTCCCACCGTTTCGTTCGACGCCATGTCCAAGCGCCAGCAGCAACTGGCCGCCAAGCTGCTTGCCGATCCCGATGTGGCGAGCCTGTCGTCCTTCATCGGCGTGGACGGCACCAACAACACCGTCAACAGCGGCCGCTTCCTGATCAACCTCAAGCCCAAGGACCAGCGCGACGGTGTCACCACGGTGATGGAGCGGCTGATGGAGGACGCCCATACCGTGCCCGGCATCACCTTCTACCTGCAGCCGGTACAGGACCTGACCACGGACTCGGTGGTCTCCCGCGCCCAGTACCAGTTCGTGTTGCAGGCGGCGACCAGCGCTTCGCTCAACCAATATGTGCCCAAGCTGGTGGCGGAATTGGCCAAGCAGAAGGCGCTGCGCAATGTCTCCACCTCTTTCATGGACAGGGGACTGTCAGCCTATGTGAATGTGGACCGCGATACCGCGGCACGGTTCGGCGTCACCTCGGCAACCATCGACAATGCGCTGTATGACAGTTTCGGCCAGCGCATCATTTCCACCATCTTCACCCAGTCCAACCAGCGCCGGGTGATCCTGGAAGCCGATCCCAAGCTGCAGAATTCGGTGCAGTCGCTGCAGGATATCTACCTGCCCACCGCCGGCGGCGGGCAGGTGCCGCTGGCCGCCATCGCCAAGGTCGAGGAGCGGGCCACCCAGTTGCAGATCGATCATCTGTCGCAATTTCCCTCCGCCACCTTCTCCTTCGACGTGGCGCCGGGCTATGCGCTGGGCGCGGCGGTGGATGCCATCCAGGCCGCCGAAAAGATCGCCGGCCCGCCGCCCGGCATTACTACCCAGTTTGAGGGCTCGGCGCTCGCGTTCCAGTCCGCGCTTTCCAATGAAGTGCTGCTGATCCTGGCCGCCATCGTCACCGTCTATATCGTGCTGGGCGTCTTGTATGAGAGTTTCATCCATCCGGTGACCATCCTGTCCACCCTGCCGTCCGCGGGCGTGGGCGCGCTGCTGGCGCTGATCGTCAGCGGTCACGACCTCAACATCGTTTCCATCATCGGCATCATCCTCCTGATCGGCATCGTCAAGAAGAACGCCATCATGATGATCGATTTTGCGCTGGAAGCCGAACGCAACGAAGGCAAGTCGCCGGAAGAGGCGATTCACCAGGCGGCGCTGCTGCGCTTCCGCCCCATCCTGATGACCACGGTGGCGGCGCTGTTCGGCGCACTTCCGCTGATGCTGGGCTCGGGCATGGGTTCGGAATTGCGCCATCCCCTGGGCATTTCCATCGTGGGCGGATTGCTGGTCAGCCAGCTCCTGACCCTGTTCACCACCCCCGTCATCTATATCTATTTCGACACGGCGGGACGGGACATCCGCGAATGGCGCGCGCGCCGCAAGGCCGCCCATGCCGGACCTGAACCGGAGCCGGCGGAATGAACTTTTCCCAGATCTTCATCCAACGCAAGATCGCCACGATCCTGCTGGCGCTGGGTCTGGGTCTGGCGGGGCTGGTCGCCTATTTCCTGCTGCCGGTCGCGCCCTATCCCAATATCGACATTCCCACCATCGCGATCAGCGCCAACATGCCGGGCGCGTCGCCCGAAACCATGTCGTCCAGCGTGGCGACGCCTTTGGAGCGACATCTGGGCGCCATAGCCGGGGTCACCGAGATGACGTCGCGCAGCAACGTCAACAATACCCAGATCGTGATGCAGTTCGACATCAAGCGCGACATCGACGGCGCGGCGCGCGACGTGCAGGCGGCGATCAATGCGGCGCGGGCCGATCTGCCGGCGGCGCTGCGGTCCAATCCCACCTACCGCAAGTTCAATCCCGCGGACCAGCCGGTCCTGATCCTGGCCCTGACCTCCAAGACGCTGTCCACCGGGCAGATCTACGACCAGGCCTCCAACATCATCCAGCAAAAGCTGTCCCAGATTTCCGGGGTGGGCGATGTCTCGCTGACCGGCGCCTCGCTGCCGGCCATCCGCATCGAACTGAACCCCCGCGCCTTGTTCAAGTATGGCATCGGGCTGGAAGACGTACGCGCCGCCGTCAGCTCCGCCAACGCCAACAGCCCCAAGGGTGACATCCAGCAAAAGGGCCAGAGCTTCCAGGTCTATGCGAACGACTCCGCCGGCCTCGCCAGCGACTACCAGACCCTGATCGTGGCCTATCGCAACGGTTCGGCCGTGAGGCTGCAGGATGTGGCCGAGGTCTATGACGGCGTCGAGAATGTCCGCAACATGGGCACCTTCAACGGCAACCCCGCCATCCTGGTGCAGATTACCAAGCAGCCCGGCGCCAATGTGATCGAGGTGGTGGACAGCATCCGCCAGCAATTGCCTGAGCTCAAGGCCGCGCTGCCCGTCAGCATCGACCAGGGCATCCTGTTCGACACCACAACCTCCATTCGCAACGCCGTGCACGATGTCGAGGTCAGCCTGATCCTCTCAACCATTCTGGTGATCCTTGTGGTGTTCCTGTTCCTGCGGAACTTCAAGGCAACCCTGGTGCCCACCATCTGCGTGCCGCTGTCGCTGCTGGGCACCTTCGGCGTCATGTACATGCTGGGCTTTAGCCTGAACAATTTCTCGCTGATGGCGCTGATCGTCTCCACCGGTTTTGTGGTGGACAACACCATCGTGGTGCTGGAGAACGTCACCCGCCACCTGGAAAATGGCGAAGACCGCCTGACCGCGGCGCGCAAGGGCGCGGGCGAGGTCAGTTTCACCGTCCTCTCGATGAGCATCTCGCTGGTGGCGGTGTTCTTCCCGGTGCTGCTGATCGGCGGGCTGGTGGGGCGCATCTTCCACGAATTCGCCGTCACCATCACCACGGCCATCATCATGTCCATGATCGTGTCGCTGACCGTGACGCCGATGATGTGCGCCTATCTGGATTTCACCGTCAACGAGGACCAGAACTGGCTGATGCGCTGGTCGCGCCGCACCACCGACGCGATGCAGGATTTCTACCGCCGCACCCTGACCTGGTCGCTGGGCAATCCCAAGACCATCATGATGACCCTGCTGGTCGCGGTGGGGCTGAATTTCTACCTGCTGGGCATCGTGCCCAAGGGCTTTTTCCCCGATGTCGACAACGGCATGATCTTCGGCGGCATCCGCGGTGACCAGAGCATCTCGTTCCAGTCGATGCAGAAGAAATTCCTGCAATTCATCAACATCGTAAAGTCCGATCCCGCGGTGCTGACGGTGGGCGGGTTCGCCGGCGGCCAGGCGAGCAATTCGGGCAATGTCTTCGTCACCCTGAAATCGCGGCGCGAGCGCGGTCTCTCCACCCCAGAAGTGATCCAGCGCATGAGCCCCAAGCTGCTCAAGGTGGCGGGCGCGCGCCTGTTCCTGCAATCGGGCGGCGGCATCCGCGCCGGCGGCCGCCAGGGCAATGGCGATTACCAATACACCGTCCAGGCCGACACCTTGGAGGATCTCAACATCTGGGTGCCCAAGATCACCAACGCGTTGCAGGACGTGCCGGAGTTGCAGGACGTCAATTCCGACCAGCAGGACAAGGGGCTTGAGGTTGATTTGAAGATCGACCGCGTCAGCGCGGCGCGGCTGGGCCTGAATGCGGCCCAGATCGACAACGCCCTGTATGACGCCTTCGGCCAGCGCCAGGTCTCGACCATCTACAAGGACAAGAACCAGTATCACGTGGTGATGGAGGTGGCGCCCGCCTTCTGGCAGAGCCCCGAAACCCTGCACGACCTCTTTATCTCGACTTCCGGCGGTTCGGTCAGCGGCACCCAGGCCAGCGCCGGGGCCGGCGGGGCGTTTGTTGCCGGCACGGCGCCGGGCGGCAGCGGCACGAGCACCAACACCGGCACGGCGGCCACCGACACCGCCGCCATCGCCGCCGACGCGGTGCGCAACCAGCAGATCAATGCCGTGGCGACCGGTGCGCGCGGCGGTTCTTCCACCGGGGCCTCGGTGTCAACACGCGTGGAAACCATGGTGCCGCTCTCGGCCTTCGCCAGTTTCGGGCCCGGCACCACGCCCCTGTCGGTCAATCACCAGGGTCCTTTCGTCGCCACCACCTTCTCGTTCAGCCTGCCCAAGGGCGTGGCAATCGGCGAAGCGCTGAACGCCATCCAGAACACCATGACCCGGATCAATGTGCCGATTTCGGTCCATGGCGAATCCGCCGGCACCGCCCAGCTCTTCCAGAAGAGCTTTTCCAACATGCCCTTCCTCCTGGTGGCGGCGATCCTTACCATTTACATCACCCTGGGCATCCTGTATGAAAGCCTGATCCATCCCATCACCATCATTTCCACCCTGCCGTCGGCTGGTGTGGGCGCGGTGATGGCGCTCTTGATGTTCCGCACCCAGTTCGACCTGATCGCCACCATCGGCGTGATCCTCTTGATCGGCATCGTCAAGAAGAACGCCATCATCATGATCGACTTCGCCATCGACCTGGAGCGCAAGGAGGGGCTGAGCTCCCACGACGCCATCTACAAGGCGTGCCTGCTCCGCTTCCGGCCCATCATGATGACAACCACCGGCGCCATCCTGGGCGCGCTGCCGCTGGCGATCGGGTTGGGCGAGGGCTCGGAGCTGCGCCAGCCCCTGGGCATCTCCATCGTGGGCGGGCTGTTCCTCAGCCAGATCCTGACGCTCTACACCACGCCGGTGATGTTCCTGTACATGGACCGGTTCGGCAACTGGACGAGCGGTTTCTGGAACAAGTGGTATCACGGCCTGATGGGCGACAAGCCGGAAGATCACATCCCGACGCCGAAGCCGAGCCCAGCGGAATAGAACTTGTCATGCCCGCGGAAGCGGGCATCCAACTTTCCATCCAACGTGTAGATCAAGAAGTTGGATTCCCGCTTACGCGGGAATGACAGCGGAAAGTATGAGATTAGAGATTGGGAAGATCGTCCGAAGGCGCCCTGCCGTCATTGATCTTGGCGTTGCGGTTCTGGCGGTACAGGTTGCGGGTCGTCGCATAAAAGTCGATGGACGAGCGCTCGATGGTCTCTATCGAATCCAGATTGGAGGCGCGCAGATCCAGCACGCCGATGCCGAAACGCACCACCATCCAGGTGTCCTTGCCGTGGAAACGCACGTAGGTCAGGGGATCGAAGGCCTGGTCCACGCCCACGCCCAAGAGGTCGCGGGGCGGCAGCGGACCGGCGAAAGGCAGCACCAGATAGGAGCCCTCGGCGATGCCGTTCTTTCCCAGGGTGATGCCGAAATCATTGTCGTGGTTCGGGATACCGATCTTGCTGGCGACATCGATCAGGCCGCCCAAACCGACGGTGGAATTGATCAAGAGGCGGCCCGTGGTGTTCACGGCCTTGTCGCCGTCGCCCTGCAGCACGTCATTGGCCAGCACCACCGGCGAATTCAGGTTGTTGAGGGCATTGTGAATGCCGTCGCGCACGGGTTCGGGTAACACGGCGCGATAGCCCTCGGCGAGGGGACGCGCCACCGCATGGTCCAGACGTACGTCGAAATCGAATACGTCGCGGTTGGTCCTTTCCCAGGGGTCGTTCTGGGCCAGCGACTCCGGGCTGGGGGTGCTGCATGCGCTCAGGGTCAAGCCCAAAGCCAGCGCAGAAATGACCGGGAAAGAGAGTTTCATGCCCCACCAAATACAGGATTCTAAATAAAATAACGTTTACGGCGAGTCTCTTAACGCTCAATATCGGTATTCGTGCCGCATGGCACAAGGGGGTGGCGATTACCTCCCCCTGCGGCGTCCTGCCTCTCTTACAGGAACGCCCCGGACGTACAAACCCCAATTACATGACGGACATACGGGCGGGGCGTGCAGCCGGATCAAGCCGTGGCGGATTTGCTACAGCCGTGCCGGGCGGCGCCCCAAAACCATCACTGGTGACATTTCGATCTTCCGCGGGCTTGCCCATAACCAGGGGAGGGGCTTGCAAGGTCGCGGTCCCGAAGCCCAGCGCGCAGATATTCTGTCCCAGAAAACAAGCTCGCATTTTTGACCTTCCCTATGGACGGTACCAAAGCGCGATACGGCAAAGCGCTGCCGTCTGGATCACGACATGGTCAAGATTTCCTTGCCGTCAGGTGCAGCATCCCCGTCATGGCCGCCAGGTCGAGCAGGATCAGGTAGCGATAATCGCAGGCGATGGAGATCGCGGCGAAGGTCAGTGTAAACACCAGCGCGCCGGCGAGCAGTCCGGCAATCGCAAGGTCACCCGGTTCGCCCCGCCGCAACAGCAGCCCCAGGACCAGCAACGCCAGAAGCCCCCAGGCGATGTGGGAATAGACCGGCGTGGTGAAAAACAGGTGCGCATAATTGGCCACGGCACGGTCTTGCGGCCGCTTGCCCGGTGTCAGGCCCAGCTGGCGGATGAGATCGGGCGGGCCCTCAATGCCGTTATGGGAGAAATGGCAGACCGCGCTGTCGGGTGTGGTCAGCACCGCGCCAAAGGCGGCCAACCGGACGCGCAGATAGAGCAGGGGGTGCCCGGTCACCAGCCCTTTCCAGGCTCGGCCCATCGTGCCGTCGGGCACGTTGGACAGTTCGTGGTTGATGGCCGGGTCGGCGGCAAAAGGATCGTTGCGCAGCGGCGTGTAAAGCGCCGGACTTTTCTGGCGCAGGACTTTTTCAAAAGCCGGGTCTTCCGCCGCCAGCGACGGCAGGGGTAAAGTGGGATCGCGCGCCAGCGCGCCGGCCAAGTCATAGGCCTGGCCCAGCCGGATTTGTGCGGCGGCCCCATCGCCACCATCGCTGCGTGCCACCAGATAGAAACTGGTGCCCAGTCCGAGGATCACGGTCACGGCGAGAAAGCTAATGCCCAGCAGCCAGCGTTTGCAGGGCCAAGCGAGTGCCAGCGCCGCCACAGGCAACAGCACCACCGCGTTCTGGCGCACCCCCGCTGCCAGCGCCAAGAGCAGCGCCGCCGTCACAATCCAGCGCCTGCGTCCGGTTTTGGCAAAAACCGCCAGTGCCGCGAAGCCGGCAATTGCGGCATTGGCGCACAATATGTCTTTCCAGATCTGGCCTTGGAACATCAAGAATTGCGGCGTCAACACCATGGCCAGCGCCACAAGTGCCGTCCATCCATTGCGCGGCCTCAGCCAGACCAATGCCAAAAGTGCGCCCACCAGCAACAAGCTTTGGAAGAGCAGGAACAGCAAGGTGCCGGGAACGATGGAATCGAACAGCCCCAGCAGCCAGGCCATGACCGGAGGATGCCAGCTGTTGTAGGCGCCGCTGCGGCCACTGGCGAGCTGCTCTACCGAGTCATAGGTGAGCTGCCCCGGCGCGTTCAGCGCCAGCATTACGGCAGTACCGCCAAGTAGAATCGCGCTGGCGGTCCGGCGCGCGGTCACTATCCGCGTCCGAACAACGGCATCTTGGTGGCCATGATGGTGACAAACGGCACGTTGGATTCCAGCGGCAGGCCGGCCATGAAGGCCACTTGCTGGCCGACATGATCCACATCCATGCGCGGCTCGACCGCGAGGCTGCCATCGGGCTGCAACACGCCCTGGGTCATGCGCTGGGTCATCTCGGTGGCGGCATTGCCGATGTCGATCTGGCCGGCGGTGATGTCAAAGGGCCGCCCGTCCAGGATGGTGGACTTGGTCAGTCCCGTGATGGCGTGCTTGGTGGCGGTGTAGGGCGCGCTGTGCGGCCGCGGCCGGTCGGCGCTGATCGAGCCATTGTTGATGATGCGGCCGCCGCGCGGCGCCTGCGCCTTCATCATCCTCACCGCTTCCTGGGTGCACAGGAAGGCGCCGGTGAGATTGACGCCGACAATGGCCTGCCACTGCTCAAAGCTCAGCTCCTCGATGGGCACGGCGGGCGTGCCCATGCCGGCATTGTTGAACAGCATGTCCAGGCGGCCGAACTTGTCCTTGATCTGGGCGAAGATGGCTTTGACCTGGGCGGGATCGCCGACATCGCCGGAGGCCACCAGATGATCGCCCTTCAGCATCTTGGCGGTTTCCTCCAGCGCATCTTTTTTGCGGCCCACCAGCACGCAGCTCCAGCCCTCGGCGGCCAAAGCCTTGGCGGTGGCCCGGCCGACGCCGCTGCCCGCGCCGGTGATCATTGCGATTTTGTTCATCTGTGCTTCCACCCCTGATGACGGCTTGCCCGTATGGCCAAACCATAGATTCCATAAGGCTTTACAGGCAACAGCATCCAGGGCTTGGCGTGCTTTATTTGGCCTCATATTTCCGTTAGAGGTTGCCCGCCCGATCCGAGGCGCCGGAGCACGCCGGGCCGGGTTCTATATTGCAGGGGATTTTCATGCGTAAAGCCTTGGCTCTGGCTTTTCTGGCCATTAGCGCGCCCGCCACCGGTCCGGCCTGGGCGCAAACGGACAGCAGCAAGCCCCAGGTCGCCGCCCTGGAAAAAATCACCGTGACCGCCCGCAAGCGCGTGGAAGACGAGCAGGCGGTGCCGATCTCCATCACCGCGCTGGACCAGGCCGATCTCGACAAGCTGAGCATCAAGACTATCGAGGACCTGAAGTATGTCTCTCCCTCGGTCTATATCGCCCCCACCGCCTTCCGGCAGGACACGCTGAACATCACCATCCGCGGCCAGCGCAATTTCGATGCGCCCTCGGGCGGCGGCAATCCGGGCCTGGCCTTCGACACCGCTTCGGCGGTCTACAAGGACGGGGTCTATTACGCCCGCGCCCTGGGCCTGACCGGCTCGCTGTTCGACCTGGACAATGTCGCGGTGCTGAAGGGTCCGCAAGGAACACTGGTGGGCCGCAACTCGACCGGCGGCGCCGTGCTCTACAACAGCCGCACGCCAGGCCCCGACCTGGGCGGCTATGTCCAGGCGACGGTGGGCGATTACGGCCGCGCCGGACTTCAGGGCGCGCTGAACCTGCCCTTGAGCGACACGGTGTTTTTCCGCGCGGCGCTGAATTCGGAAAACCAGAAGGGCTATATCAACAACTTCTTCTTCGATCCCGCCTCGGGCCGGCGCAACACCCAGGCCGCGTTTGGCTTCAAGAAGCTGGCGGGCATTTTTTCGCTCAAGTGGCAGCCGGACGAGACATTTGATCTGGTGCTGCGCGCCGATGTGTCGAGCGAGCATGACACCGGTTCGACCTATCACGACCTGGGCTTTTTCACCGGCACGGTGGCGTCCAACGGCCGCACGTCGATCTGCAACATCCCGGTCACCTGCCTTCCCTTCACCGACCTGCGCGGCCAGGTGATGCAGCCCTATTACCTGACCTCCACCGCGACCAGCGTCAGCAATCCCAACCCCTCGCCCCAGGCCTATAACGCGATCCTGGCTTCGGTGCTGCGCGAGCAGAATTATGGGTTCTGGTCGGCGGAGCAGGACATTTCCAACCTCAGCCAGGGGCATTACCAGACCTATTCGGCCACGGCGAACAAGAGCTTCGACGATATCGATGTGCGCCTGATGGCGGCCTATCGCACCTTCGACAATACCGGCACGGCGGTCAGCCGCGGCCTGCCCTTCGAGAGCAATACCTACAATTACAATTTCCCCAAGTACGAATCCTGGCAGTCGGAACTGACCGTCAACGGCAAGGCGCTGGATAACAAGCTGCTATGGACGACGGGCCTGTTCTACTTCAACGAGCGCAGCCCCAATGACGGCGGCTTCCTCTATCAGTTCCTGCCCGGCGCGGCAGGACCGCCGACCGCGGCCGCCGGCAAGCAGTTCAGCATCACCGACTGGAGCAACAACAGCGAGGAAAACAGTTCCTACGCCGCCTATGCCCAGGGGACTTACAGCATCTGGTCCGATACCCGCTTCACGGCCGGCGTGCGCTATACCTATGACGAGCGCTTTGCCCATATCGCGACGCAATCGATCCGCACCCCGGCGACACCGGCGACCAATGCGACCCTGACCAATGCTGTCTTCAATCCCGCATCCTTCACCTATAACGGCATCAGTTATGCGGGACAGAGCAATGTCTGCCTCTTGACCAACGCCAATGGCGTGACCTTGCCCCTGTCGCAATGCGCGGCGGATATTCGCAAGAGCTACCACAAGCCGACTTACACCCTGGCGCTGGATCACGACCTGTGGGACGGCACCCTGGTCTATGCCACCATGCGGTCGGGTTATCGCTCGGGCGGCATCAACACCCAGGCGCAGAACATCTCCGCCCTGACCGCGCTGCCGGAACAGGTGCAGGATTATGAAATCGGCGTGAAGTCGGACTGGGAGCTTGCGGGCGTTCCGCTGCGCACCAACTTCGCGCTGTATGAAACCAGCTATCACAACATCCAGGTCCAGCAGCAGGTGCCAAATGTGACCCTGGCCACCGCCATCGGCGGCGGCCAATGCACGCAAGCCCTGTTCAATGCCGGCAATTGCGTCGGCTTCCTGAACGAGAACGTCACCCTCAACGCCAAGGCGGCGAAGATTTACGGCGTGGAATGGGAGATCACCGCCATTCCTACTGACTGGCTGACCCTGAATGCCTCGGGCAGCTATATTGATCCGCGCTACACCGATTTCACCTTCATCGTGCCGGCGGGCTATCTGCAGCCCGCGAGCGGCACCAACCTGTCGGGGACGCCGATTCCGGTGCCGGCCTGGCAGACCAATGAAACCGCCACGGTCAATTTCGGCACCGACCTGGGCGGGTTGCCGCTGGGCGATACCACCTTCACGGCGCATTATTATTGGCAGAGCCGTTATCTGGCGGACCTGCGGTCCTTCAATCCGTTGCAGCGAACCTTCGCTTATGGGTTGCTGAATTTCCGGCTGGAGTTCACCGATATCGGCCATGTCGGCGCCGACCTGGCGCTGTTCATGAACAATGTCGCCAACACCGAAGCCTGCCTGCCGGAATATAACGGCGTATTGAACTCCGCGCCCAACGGCACCTTCGGTTCGCCGGGCACGTCCGGTGTCCTGCAATGCATCCCGCTGGCGCCGCGCATGACGGGCGTGACGTTGGGGTATAAGTTCTAGCTGATCTGATTGAATCGCATTGACGAAACGCAAAATGGTTTAAGCCTCACGGACCAACCCTTGTACGGGATGACGACCGATGAAGAAGAAACTCGGCGCGGCGGCGGCCGCCTTCACATTGATGTTTGCATCGTCGGCAATCGCACAGGTTGGCCAGTCGTCCGATAATTTCTCGCGCCTCAATCGCCCGACGCCGCCGCCTACCGGGCAAATGTCGCCCCAGGCCACGAAGGAGGTCGCGAAGCAGCGCATCGAGGCCGACAAAAAGGCTGGCCGGGTGCCGGACCGCAATACACTTCAGATGCTGCTTTCCGCCCAATCCCAGCTCAAGGATGAAGCGGGCATGGCGGATACACTGGAAGAGGAAGCGGCCGACTATGACGATCCTGCCGATTGGGCCGAGATCATCGCCATCACATTCGGCACGCCCGGCCTGCGTGACCAGGACTCCATCTGGCTGGGTCGCTTGCTGTTTGTGGTGGGCACCCAGGTCGCATCCACGAACGCCAGTACCGTTGGTCAAATCGCCAGCCAGCACGGCTTCTTCGGCGATGCGGTGAATGCCAAGGCCCATGGCGGCCAGGTGGAACCTGATCCTGCCCCGCGTGCCGACAGCGATAAGAAAACCGTGCCCGATCAAATCGCCCAGCAACAGGCGCAGGACGGCGCCTACAACGCCAAGCTGGCCGAGGCGCTCTACGGTTATGGCATGTACCGCGAGGCCGAAGCCGCGGCGAAGCTGGCGATCCAGAAGGGCGGTAATCCTGATCCGTCGGAAGCGCCGATGGTGCTGGGCCAGGCGTTGACCGCAGACGGCAAATATGACGACGCGGTCGCGGCGTTCGGGCAGGTCAAAGGCGGTGGGCCGGTCACGCCGCGCATCGCACGGCTATGGACAGCCTATGCCAAGATCAAGAAGCGTGGTTGATGCTCCAGCATGGGTTGGCGGCGGGTGCCATGACGCGCGGACGTTGGCGCAAAGCGACATCTAGCCAGCATCGCGGGCGGAGCGGCGCGCTTCCACCGCCTGCCACACCAGCAGCACCGGCACCGCCACGGCGACGTCGCGGGCGCGGCGCAACACCGACAGCGCCAATCCGGTTTCCGGCGGCAGGCCGAACAGCGGCGACAGCACGGCATAGCCTGCTTCCTGCACGCCGATGGCGGCCGGAATGAACACCAGGGCGCTGCGCAGGCCTTCCACCAGTGTCTGTAATGCGATCGCGGCCCAGAAACCGGTGGAAAGCCCCATCACTTGCAGCATCACCCAAAGCCACAAGCCGCTGGCCATCCAGCCCGCCAGTTGCAACAGCATGGAGAGCAAGACGCGCGTGCGGCGGCGATAGATGCCGTGGATCGCTTCGCGGAACGTCTGGGTGTGCGCTGCGGCGCCGGGAAACAGCTTTTCGCTCAACCGCTCGATCCAGCGGCTGCCGCCCAGCTGCAACAGGGCAAAACCCATGCTGCCCAAGGACAGGAAGATCGCGCCGGCCAGCATGGCGCCGACATAAGGTGACAGCAGCGTGCTTTTCGCCAGCAGTGACAGGCTGGCCACCACGCCGACCAGGACATAGAGCCCTTGCGCGAAAGTCTCGGTGGTGAGGTCGGCGATCACCGCCGCCGAGGCCAGCGGCGTGGCGACGCCCGCCAGCACCAGTGCCCGCGCGGCAAAGGCGATGCCGCCCAGTTGGGTGATGGGAAGAATGTCGGCGGCGCTGTCGCGCAGCTGCCGTGATGCCACCACGATGCCGAGCGGCACGGGATGGGGCAGGAGCGGGACAAGACCCAGCGCCAGCACCACTTCCGCAGCCAGGCCCGCCGCCACGATCACAAAGAATCCGCCAAGACCGACCCGCGACAGCGAGGCCATCACCGCGGCGAGGTCAAAGCGCGCCAGCACCACGGCCAGGATGCCCAGGCCGACAAGCAGCGCCAGGATCAGCCGCAGTTTCACGAATACTGACCGCCGCTATGGCGCGTATTCGACCTTGGTGAGGCTCATGGTGAAGACCAGGGTCTGGTCCGGCGGGATGTCGCCGCCGGCGCCCTCGCTGCCATAGCCCAGGTCGGCAGGCACCACGATCTCCCAAGTGTCGCCGGTCTTCATCAGCTTCAGGGCCTCGACCCAGCCGGGAATCAGGCCGCCGGCCTGGAACTGGGCGGGCTCTTCCGGCTTGGTCTGGTCGAACACCTTCCCGGTGATCAGCGAGCCCTTGTAGAACACCGTCACCACGTCGCTGTTCTTCTGGACCGTGGGGCCGGTGCCGGCCTTGATGACGCGGTACATCAGGCCATCGGGGAGCTTTTTCACGCCGGCGCGCGCGGCATAGTCGGCCAGGAAGCGTTTGTTGCCGTCCGGCGAGGTGTCATAGCTGCCGCTGGTGGCGGCGTCGGATTTCTTGTCGCAGGCGGCCAGCGAGGCCAGCGGCAAGAGAACAAGAGCCAGTATCTTCAAGGCGCGCATGATTTTTCCCCACGTTGAGCCGCCTTTATAGGCGATCCGGGGCAACCGGCGCTAGTTCGCGATTTTGACTTCATCCCGCCCCCGCAAGCGGAGCAAGCCTTAAACAGGGCGGAGCGACGGGCCGCCTACTGGTTGCCGTTGGCGATCTTGACCTCATCCCCGTCGCGCAGCGCGTCGGCGGGATTGTCGATGATGCGGTCCGCAGGCGCGATGCCGCCGCCCACGTCCACCGTGGCGCCCATGTCGCGGGAGATGATCACGGTCTTGAGCTTGACGTGGTTGGTCGCGTCCACCGTGGCCACCTGCATGCCCTCATCGCGGAACATCAAGGCGGTGGCCGGCACGCGGATGCCGTTGGCCCCGGCCGGCAGCGGGAATTTCACTTCGGCATAGGCGCCCGGCTGCAGTTCATTGCCGGTGTTGTCGAGGCCGAACTGCACCAGCACGGTGCCGGTGGAACTGGCCACGGCGCCGGCGCTGGCGACCAGGACGGCGTGGAACACCTTGCCCGGGTGCTGGGGCACCGAGAAGGTCACCTCCATGCCGGGGCGGATGTAGGAGGCATAATTCTGCGGCACCCGCACATAGACCCGCAGCTTTGTCAGGTCCGACACCGTGAACAGCGGTGTCGAGGCCGGTGTGCCCACCGTCACCAGCGCGCCGACATCCACCGCACGGCTGGTCACCACCCCGTCAAACGGCGCCACCAGGCGGCGGAAATTTTCCTGGCTGGAGACGCTGTAAAGCCCGGCGCGCGCGGCAGCCACCGCCGCGTTCTTGGCGGCCAGATCGGCGTCCTTCTCGTCCTTGGACTGACGCGCGACGGCGCCTTGCGCGAACAGCGCGTCATAGCGCCTGGCGGTGGCTTCCGACAGTTTCTGGGCGGCCTGGGCATTGACCAGGTTGGCGCGGCCCTGTGCCGACTGGCCGGCGAGATCGGGCGTATCCAGTTCGGCCAGCAACTGGCCCTTCTTCACCGGCGCGCCGAT
>JACCXK010000249.1 GCA_013697055.1 Alphaproteobacteria bacterium | reverse complement strand
TGCCGCAGGCGCCGCAGCAGTTCAAGCAGCTGATCATGGTGGCGGGCTTTGACCGCTACTTCCAGATCGCGCCCTGTTTCCGCGACGAGGATGGCCGCGCCGACCGTTCGCCGGGCGAGTTCTACCAGCTCGATCTGGAAATGAGCTTTGTGACGCAAGACGACGTCTTCGCCGCCGTGGCCCCCGTTCTGGCCGGCGTGTTCGAGGAGTTCGGCGGCGGCAAGGCCGTGACGGCGCCGGGCGAGTTCCCGCGCATTCCCTTTGCCGAGGCGATGCTGAAATACGGCACCGACAAGCCGGACCTGCGCAACCCGATCGAGATCGTGGACGTGTCGGAAATCTTCGGCCGCGCCGAAGTCGAGTTCAAGGCGTTCAAGGCCAAGACGGTGCGCGCGATCCCCGCGCCGGGCGCCGGCCGAGAGCCGCGCAGCTTCTTCGACAAGCTGAACGAATGGGCGCGCGGCGAAGGCGCGGCGGGCCTGGGTTACATCCAGTTTGAAGAGCCCGATAGCGACAGCGTAGTTTCGGGCGGCGGCGCCTTGGTGGGCAAGGGCCCCATCGCCAAGTTCATCACCGGCGCGGCGCTGACCGACATGGCCAAGCTGGCCGGCGTCAAGGCCGGCGATGCGCTGTTCTTCAGTGCCGACGCCAAACCCGACCGCGCCGCCAACCTGGCCGGCATGGCCCGCACCCGCATCGGGCGCGAGCTGAACCTGATCCCGGATACCGAGTTCAAGTTCTGCTGGATCGTCGATTTCCCGATGTATGAGTGGAACGAGGACGACAAGAAGATCGACTTCTCCCACAATCCCTTTTCCATGCCGCAGTTCGACCGCGAGAAATTCTTGGCGCTTGATCCGGCCGACAAGGACACTATCCTGGGGCTCAAGGCCTACCAGTATGACATCGTCTGCAACGGCTATGAATTGTCGTCGGGCGCCATCCGCAACCATGACCCGGACGTGATGCTCAAGGCTTTCGAGATCGCCGGCTATGCCCGCGCCGAGACCGAGGAAAAGTTCAAGGGCATGATCAACGCCTTCCGCCACGGCGCCCCGCCGCATGGCGGCACCGCGCCGGGCATCGACCGCATCGTCATGTTGCTGGCCGGCGAGGAGAACCTGCGCGAGGTGACCATGTTCCCCATGACCCAGTCGGCGCAGGACCTGCTGATGAATGCGCCCAGCCCGGCCAACGCCAAGCAGCTCAAGGAGCTGCATCTCAGGGTTGTTTACCCCGAGAAGGCCTGAACAACCGCCGTACCCCCAAAATAGGCGCAAAACACTCCCTTACGGGAGTTCACTTTGTTGCCAGCGTTAGCGATCTGTGTCTGAATTCGTACCAGATTGGCTGTGGGGGCCGGGGTGTCGGACAAGATCGAGGGGGCCGAATCCGGCCCTGCGGCTGCGGGCGGTAATCCCGCGGCCGTCGCACTGGGACTAGCCGGCGCCAGCCGCGCCGAGGCTGACTCCTTCCTGCGCGAGCAGCGCCAGATGTTGCATCTCCAGATGGAGGAGATGCGCCAGCGCAATCCTTACGAAATCTCGCACTTCCGCCTGCGCCGTTTCAGCGGCTGGGCCAAGGCGCTGTTTGAACTCTCCATCGGCCTGCTGGTCCTGGTGCTGGTTGCCGGCATCAGCCTGATGGTGTGGAACGCCGCCCACAGCGACGGGCTGGTGATCGAAAGCTTCACCGTGCCGCCGGACATGGCGGCGCGCGGCATGAACGGCCAGGTGATCGCAGGCCAAGTGCTGGACCGGGTCACCGTGATGAATGCGGTGCGTTCCAACCGGGCTGCCCAGAGCTATGCCAACAATTGGGGCGACGATCTCAAGGTCGAGATTCCCGACACCGGCATGTCGGTGGGCGAACTCTACCGCTTCCTGAAAAACTGGCTGGGCCGGGAAACCCATGTCACCGGCGAAGTCTGGCGCACCGAGAACGGCATCGCCATTACCGCTCGCGTCACCGGCGGCAGCGGCGCCACCGTCACCGGGCCCGCCGCCGATCTTCCTGCCCTGCTGCAACGCGCCGCCGAAAGCATCTTTGCCCAGACCCAGCCTTATCGCTACGCCGTCTACCTCACCAGGAATGACCGGCGGCCGGAGGCGCTGCCTCGCTACAAGTACCTGGCGCTGAACGGGGCCGCCAGCGACCGGGGCTGGGCCTATCTCGGCTGGGGCAATGCGATAGCCGACAGTACGCCGGTTCAAGAAGTCGAAAGATTGCTGCGCCAGTCCCTGCCGTATCCCGTGGCGGGAACCACCACCAATCTCGCGGTCGCGGAACTCGATCTGGGGCGGCACGAACTCTACCTGACTTATCTCAGGCGCGCCGACGAACTGGCGCGCGGCGGCAGCGATGGCCAAAACCCCATTTTCGCCGCCGGTCTTTTAAAATCCGCTGATGCCAGGCTGTCCGCTGCGCTGGGCGCTTATCACGATGCGGCGGCTTCCATGCAAGCTGCGCTCAGCCTGGGGTACACGTCGATCAACAGTGCCTCATACCTCCTGGCCGCCCTTCAGATGGGCGCGCATGACCTGGCCGGTGCGCGCGCCGCCGTCGTGAACCCCGTACCGTCGGGCGGCTTCTTCGGTGGGGTCAGCGGGCTGTTGCAGCGCCCCAACTTTGATTTGGACATGGCGTGGGCGCTAGAGGATTGGGCGCGTGTTGTTTCCCGTGCGCAGCTTGTGGCTACCATCGCCGCGAAAACGCCCGGCACCGCGTCGCGTCTGCCCACCACGTTGCATCCCCGGCTTGCCTATGCCCAGGCGAAACTGGGCGACATCGCTGCCGCCGAGGCGCTGATCGCGCCCACCCCGGCCGATTGCTATCCGTGCCTGCGCCAGCGCGCCCGCATCGCGGAAGTGCGCGGCCAGAGGGCGCGTGCCGACTGGTGGTTCTCCCGCGCCGCTGCCATTGGCCCGTCGCTGCCCTTCGCCCATACAGAATGGGGTGAAGCCTTGCTGGCGCGGGGCAAGCCGGACGCGGCCATCGAGAAGTTCAAGCTCGCCAAGCAAAAGGGCTCGCACTTCGCCGACCCGCTGGAAGGCTGGGGCGAGGCGTTGATGGCGAAAAACCAGTCGCACCTGGCGCTGGCGAAATTCAAAGAGGCCGAAAAATATGCCCCCAACTGGGGTCGCCTGCACCTGAAATGGGGTGAGGCGCTGGCCTATGCCGGCAAGCCAGATGAGGCGAAGGCGCAATTCGCCCGCGCCACCGCGCTCGATCTCACCAAGGCCGACCGGGCCCAACTTTCCCGCGTGGCGCCATGAATGCGCAAAGCAACCTAGGATATTGACATGACCATCACGCGCCGAAACCTGATGTGCTCTTCCGCCGCTGCCGCGGCGGCAGCCCTGTCGGCGGCGCCGGCCGCTGCAGCGCCGGGCGGAGCCGAACTTAACCTGCTGTTCGACACGTTGTTCCAGGAACGCTTGCGCGATACACCCGAGCGCGCGACCCTGTTGGGACTCGACAAGGGGCCGAACGCGGACCTCAAGGCGAAGTTGCGAGACGGATCGGCAGAAGGCTACGCCCGCACCAAGGCTCTCACCACCGACCAGTTGCGCCGCCTCAAGGCCTTCGACGCATCGGGCCTGACCGGCCTGGACCGGGTGAACTACGACACAGTTGTCTACGCGCTGGAATCCTCAGTCCGGGTGCAGGCCTTCGCGTTCGGCGCACCCGCGGGCTTCGGCCCATCGCCCTATATCATCAGCCAGCTTTCCGGCGCCTATCAGGAGGTGCCCGATTTTCTCGACACCAAGCATGTGATTGCGGCGGCGCCGGACTGCGATGCCTATCTTGCGCGCCTGGAATCCTTTGCCGTCGAGCTTGACAATGACACGGAAAAATTGCGCCAGGACAGCGCCCTGGGCGTGGCGTTGCCGGATTTCGTGCTGGACCTGTCATTGACCCAACTGGGCCAGCTGCGCGTTCCGGCCGACCGGTCCCTGCTGGTCACCTCCATCGCGCGCCGCGCCATGGAAAAAAACCTGTCACCCTCTTATGCGCAGGATGCCGCGCGCATCTATGCCGGCAAGATCGGCCCCGCGCTGGACCGCCAGATTGCTACCCTCACGGCGTTGCGCGCGCATGCCAATTATGATTCCAGCCTTTCCGGCTTCAAGGGCGGCAAGGAGTATTACGCCGCGTCGCTGCATTATTACACCACGACCCGGCTGCCGCCGCAGGAGATTCACCGCCTTGGCCTGGAACAGAGCAAGGAAATCGGCGCGCGGCTGGACAAGGAAATGCGTGCGCAAGGCTTCACCAAAGGCACCATCGGCGAGCGCCTGACGCAGATGAACCATGACCCGCGCTATCTTTTTCCCAACACCGATGCGGGCAAGGTGGAGATCATCGCCTATTGCAATGCGCGTCTTGCGGCCGTCCGACCCAAGCTGCCCGCCGCCTTTAAGCGCCTGCCGACCTACGCTTTCGAGGTACGCCGCGTGCCGCTTGCGACCGAGGCGGGTGCTGCATTGGCTTTCAGCCAGGCGCCGGCGCTCGACGGATCGCGTCCCGGCCTGGTCTATTTCAACCTGCAGAACAGCGCGCAGTGGGCGAAATTCGATCTCGCCACCACGGTGTTTCACGAAGGCCTGCCGGGACATCAGTTGGCGGGCGGCCTGGCGCTTTCCAACACGGGCCTGCCCCTGATCCGCAAGACCAGCGGCTTCTCGGGCTATGCGGAAGGCTGGGGACTGTATGCCGAACAGCTCGCCGACGAGTTGGGCATGTATGACGACGATCCCTTGGGCCGCATCGGCTATCTCAAATGGCAGCTCTTCCGCGCCTCGCGCCTGGTGGTGGATCCGGGCCTGTTCCACCTGAACTGGAGCCGCGAGAAAGCCATCGACTATTTCGTGACGCAATCGGGCCTTGAACCGGGCTCCGCCGCGCGGGAAGTCGAACGCTACTGCACGCTCCCGGGCCAAGCCTGCAGCTACAAGCTGGGCCACAACACCATCGCGAACGGACGGACGCGTGCGATCAAGGCGCTGGGCGCGAAATACGACATCAGGATTTCCACGAGGCGTGCCTGGACAGCGGTGCCGTCCCGCTCGACATTCTCGATGGCATTATCGACCGCTACATCAAGGCGAAAGCGTCATGAGCCTCGTTGACCTGGCCTCTATCGGTTCTTTCGTTTCCGGTATCGCTGTGCTGGTGTCGCTGGTCTATTTGGGCCTGCAGGTGCGCCAGGCCAAGCGACACCAGCAGGCGGCTATCCGCCAGGGCCGCGCCGACCGCATCGTGATGATGTGTTTCAGCGGCGGCGATCCGGCTGTCGCCGATGCCGTTGCCAAAGGCTATGCCGGCGCCGACGACATCACCGAAACCCAGCTTATCCAGTTTCACTATATCTGCCGGGGCATCTTCTACCACTTCGAGGAAGAGTTTTTTCAACACAAGGAAGGCCTGGCCAACGACGCCTATTACGAAAGCTTCCTGAAAGGCACCAAGCTGATGGCCTGCGAGCCGGGCCTGCGGGTGCAATGGAGGCAGCAGCGGGCAGGCTTCGTGCCAGAGTTCGCGGCTGTGATGGACAAGCTACTGGCACAGACCCAGCCGCGCCTCCATTCCGATGCTCTCGCCCAATGGAAGGCCGCCATCGCCGCCGAGAAGGCCGTAGGCGCCGATGTCTGAACGAAACTCCGTCGCCCTCGACCTTATCGCATCCGAAAAATCCGAATTGGCGCAGCAGCAACGTTTGGAGAAAACGATATGAACCGGCATCGCAGAGATTTTCTGTCGTTCACCGCCAGCGGGCTCGCCCTGAGCATGGCCGGCTCCCGCGCCGCCTTCGCCGATCCGCAGGCGCCCGACCTTATCGTTTTCAATGCCAGCGTTCATACGGTGGACACGGGTCTGCCTCGGGCCGAAGCCTTTGCCGTGCGGGCCGGCCGCTTTGTCGCGGTGGGTAGCAACGACATAAAGAGCCTGGCCGCGAAGAGCACCCAGCTTTACGACGCCAAGGGCATGATGGTGGTGCCCGGCTTCATCGACACCCACAATCACTCGGGCGCGGGTGGCGCAGCCATAACAGGCAACGCCGGGGGCGAAGGGTTGCTCTATGACATACATGTCGGCAACCCATACGAGGTGGAACAGGTCACCATCTCCAGCATCATCGACAAGCTGAAGGCAAAGGCGGCAAGCCTGCCACCCGAGACCTGGGTGATCGGCGACTTCCTTGACGACACCAAGCTGGCCGACAAGCGGCCGCTCAATGTCCAGGACCTCGACAAGGTGTCGGCTGACCATCCGGTGGGCGTGGTCCATCGTGGCGGCCATACCTTCTTCGTCAACAGCAAGGCCTTCCAGCTGGCCGGCGTAACCAAGGCCACACCCGATCCCTTTGGCGGCACTTTCGACAAGGATGCGAGCGGCGAATTGAACGGACGGGTCACCGATCGCGCCATGGCCGCTTTCGCCGGCGCCGGCAAGCGCGAGGAGTTCACGCCGGCGCAGAGAGCGCAACGCGCGCTGGAAGGCGTCGCGTTCATTTCCGGCATGTTTGCCCGGTATGGCCTGACGACGGTCCACCACAATGAAGATGGCGCGCTCGAAGCCCTTCAGGAACAGCGGCTGCGCGGCAACCTCAAGCACCGCGTCAGCTATGAGGCTAGGGGCGAGCTCCTGGAAGCGATGATCAAGAACGGCCTGGAGAGCGGCTTTGGCGACGAGTGGGTCAGGCTTGGCGCGACGGCCGAACACACGGTGGACGGCTCGCTGTCGGAACGCACCATGGCGATCAGCCAGTCCTATATCGGCATGCCCGCCTCCTATCACGGCAATCTCACCGAGACGCAGGAAGTTCTGAATGGCTGGTGCGAGCGGGTGCACCGCGCCCATATCCAGCTCAACTGCCACGCCAATGGCGACATCGCCATCGACCGCACCCTGACCGCCTATGAGCGGGCGCTGAAGCTGTACCCCCGGGCCGATGCGCGGCCCAAGATCACCCATTGCAGCATGATCACGCCCGATCTTGTGCGCCGCATGAAGGCGCTGAATGTCGTGCCGTCCTTGTTCAACACCTATCCCTATTACAACTCCGACAAGTTCCACTTCTACGGCCAGGAAATGATGCAGCACACCATCGCCTTCCGCACCCTGCTGGATGCCGGAATCGTGGCATCGGCCGGTTCGGATTTCGGGCCCGGGCCCTTCTCGCCGCTGATGGCGATCCAGGCGATGGTCACGCGCACCGGCTGGAACGGCGAGACCTGGGGTGCCAGCCAGAAAATCACCCTGGACGAGGCGATCAAGGTCAACAGCTGGAACGGCGCCTACAATTCCCGCGAGGAAAAGGACAAGGGCTCCATCACCACCGGCAAGCTGGCCGACTTTCTGGTGCTGGCCGAAGACCTGCACGCCATTGCGCCCGACAAGATCAAGGATGTGAAAATTGTGCGCACCGTGGTAGGCGGAAAGACCATGTATCAGGCATGATCGGCCGCCGAACCCGGACACAGGAAACACCCCATGCCCAAGATTGCCGCAAGCCTTACGGCCCTGGTGCTGCTCGCCATCCCGGCGCGCGGCGATGACCTGGCAAACTGGTGGAAGAATTATCGCGCCGGCGCCCATCTGGTCAGCCTGCCGGACGGCAGGAAGCTCAGCCTCTATTGCGAGGGCAGGGGCAGCCCCGTGGTGATGATGGAGGCCGGGTTGAGCGGCGCCACCCCGTCCTGGCGCAAGGTGCAGACCGCCATCGGCAAACGCACCAAAACTTGCGCCTATGACCGCGCCGGTTATTGGGACAGCCCCCCCGCCACGGGCCCGCACGATGCAGGCGCGGAGGCGGACGACCTGGCCGCCCTGCTGAAGGCGGCGAAATTGCCGGCGCCGTATGTGATCGTGGCCCATTCCTATGGCGGCTACATCGCCCGGCTCTATGCCGGCCGCCACCTGCAGGATGTGGCCGGGCTGGTGCTGATCGATCCGTCGTCGGAACACCAGAACGACCGCTTCGCCAAGGCGCAGCCGTCTCCGGCATCGGTGAAGATGCAGGAAGACGCGGCGGCGCAGCGCAAGGCCTGCGCCGCCGAGCCGCGTCCGGCGGAGCTTGCCCAAAAATGCCTGCGCGCCTTGCCCGCCGACATGCCGCCGGAACTGGCCGGCTGGTACAACGCCGCCCAGACCCCGGCCTGGTTCCGCCTGATCGGCGAGGAAGGTGCCGGCATGGCGGGGGTGAGTTCGCAGTTGCTGGACCAGGAGAAGAAGAGCCTGGGCGCCATCCCCTTCATTCTGCTCAACCGCGATCCCACCCAGCCGTTCCCGGAAGCCGCACCGGAGGACAGCGCGCGCGCCCAGGCCCTGTGGCTGCAGATGCATGTCGAGACCATGGACCTGTCCAGCGACTCCCAGCTGCGGGTGGTGCCCCATGCCGGCCACAACATCCAGAACGACCGCCCCGATGCGGTGATCGCCGCCGTCACCGACGTGGTTGTGAAGGCGAGGAAGCGGAGAACGGATTGACCGGATGGAAATCCACAAACCCAAACCCATTCACAACTTCCGCGAATTCCTCCTGAAGGAGGTCGGCGTCATTGTGGGTAGCCTTGGCGCCGCCATTCCATGGATAGCAATAAGAAGGGGCTAATCATGCGTACCTTACCGATTGCGATACTGGGCCTGTTGCTGAGCTCCGCGCCCGCGCTGGCGTTCGACTGCACCGCGCTTACCGGCACAGCCGTTCCGAAGTCCGCCATCGGCTTGCCGACATCCGGCGCGGTGGTGGCATCAGCCTCCCTGGTCACCGATCCCCGCAATGGCACCTATTGCAAGCTGACAGGCGGCATCAAGCCGGTGGACACCAGCGCGCCCGACATACTGTTCCAGGTCAACCTGCCGGAGCATTGGAACGGCAAGGCACTGCAGTTCGGCGGCGGCGGATTGAACGGCACCGTGGTCACGGGCGAGCGCTCGGTGTTTCCCGATCCGGCGGTGCCCATGCCGCTCAGCCAAGGCTATGTCACCTTCGGCAGCGACAGTGGCCATAAAGGTACCGGCGCAGACGGCAGCTTTGGCCTGAACGCGGAAGCCCTCAACAATTACCTGGGCGCGCACCTGAAGAAAACCCATGACCTGGCGATGGCGCTGATTCAGCGCGTGTATCATGCCCGGCCCCGGCGCAGCTATTTCATGGGCAGCTCCACCGGCGGGCGCGAGGCGCTGCTGGCGGCGGAACGCCGGCCCGGCGATTATGACGGCATCATCTCCGTCCACCCCGCATTCGACCTGCAGCTTCTGGGCGCGGCGAACATGTCGGCGGCGCGTGTGATTTTCGGCCAGCCCGGCGCCTGGATACCGCCCGCCAAGCTTTCCCATATTTCCGTCAAGGTCCTGGAGGCCTGCGACGGTCTTGACGGCTTGAAGGATGGTGTCATTGGCAACGTCAAAGCCTGCGACACCGCTTTCGATCCGGCATCCCTGCGCTGTGCCGGCGGGGCGGACATGGGCGTCGAATGTCTCTCGGACGCGCAAATGGCGTCCCTGCGCCTGGCTGCGACGCCGCGCAAACCGGGGGTGATGCTTTCGGGCATGGATACGCTCGCGCCATACCCACTCCTGGAATCCGATATCCCGCCCAGCGGCACCATCTTTGGCCGCACCGCGGACATCCATGATTCTTTCCTGGGCGCCCTGGGCAGCAGCGCCGCACGCTTCATCGTGATGCAGGATGCTAATTACGATACCACGGCCTACGACCCCGCCCAGCATGCCGGCCGCCTGCAGCAATTGTCGAAGGAGGGCGACGTCATCGGCGCGCTTGTGCCCTTCGCCAAACGCGGCGGCAAGCTGCTGTTGATGCACGGCACGTCGGACATGCTGATCCCGCCCGGCAACTCGGTTGTCTTGTATGAAAGATTGCAGGCAGCACATGGCACGAAGCTGCCCCAGTTCGCGCGCTTCTACATGGCGCCGGGCTTCGGGCACGGCAATGGAAACTTCCGCCTCGGCTGGGATGCGCTGGGTGTGCTGGATGCCTGGGTGACCAAGGGCAAGGCGCCGGGCCCGCAAATCATCACCGACACCAACACCGCCACCTTGGGGCGCAAGCGGCCGCTGTGCGAATATCCTGCCTGGCCCAAATACAACGGTTCGGGTGATGCCATCCAGGCTTCCAGCTTCAGCTGCACGGCGCCCTGATGGATATCCACAAGCCCAAGCCCATCCACAGCTGGCGTGAATTGCTGAAGGAGGTCGGGACCATCGTGCTGGGTGTCTGCATCGCGCTGGGCGCCGAACAGGCGGTGGAATATTTCCACTGGCGGCATGAAGTCGAACTCGGCCGCAAGGCGATTGCAGGGGAGATCGCCACCCACAATGAATGGTACAGATTCCGCATCGCGATCGCGCCTTGCATCGACAGGCGGATGGACGAAGCGCAGGCGATCCTGCTGGCTCTGGAAAACAAGGAAAGGCCCAATGGCTTCACCGCCTTTCACAGCCATGGGGCCGGAGCGCCGCTCAGCGCATCGGAATGGGAGTCCGAACGCGCCTCGCAAGCCCTGGTCCATTTCCCGCGGCAGGAACTTGCCCTGATGAGCCAGTATTACGCACAAATACCAACGTTCCGGGACTGGATGGGCGAAGAGGCCGCGACCTGGTCGAAAATGAGCGGGCTGAGAAATCTTCCGGCGGGGCTGACGGCATCGGACATGCTGCGGCTGCGTGGCGACCTGGATCGTGCGCGCAGCATCGAATTTCTTATCTTGGGGAACGCGCAGCGCAATTTGAGGTTCGCCGGTCAGCTGGGAATATCCGGTGGCGCGCCGGAGCATGGGCAGGTGGAAGCCTTCTGCAGCAAGGGCGACTAGCGCGTTCCTACCACGGATCATGACAGGTATTAAAAAAGGCGGCCACTGGCCGCCTTTTGTTTTTTATCCCGCCAGCAAATCTAGCTAAGCTTTTCGCCCACGCCCTTGATGCTCTCGGCGATCAGGCTGGAGGCCCTGCTGTCATCCAGGCGGGCGGCGATCAGCTTCTGGGCCGCATTCACGGCATGATCGGCGGCCAGGCTGCGGATTTCGTTGAGGGCGGCGGCTTCGGCCTGGGCGATCTTGTCCTGGGCGGCAAGTGTGCGGCGTTGGATTTGTGCTTCCAGCGCGATGCGGGAATCTTTCTGGAACTGGGCCGCTTCGGCAGTGGCGGCGTCCACGATGGCGCGGGCTTCGGCTTCGGCGCCGGCAGCGCGCTTCTGGTAGTCGGCCAGCAGGGCGGCAGCTTCGGCGCGCAGGCGTTTGGCTTCGTCCAGCTCGGCGGAGATCACCGCGGCGCGCTGGTCCAGCATCCTGGCGACCATCCCCGGCACGCCCTTCCAGACCAGCAGGGCGATCACCAGCAAGAAACCGACAGCAACCCAGAATTCCGGTTCGTGCAGCATTTCCATGTCAGTTCCCCAACGCGGCGGTGGCGTCTTCGGCCGAGACCTTGTCGCCGGTCAGACGTTCGACAATGGCGATGGCGGCATCGCGCGCCGCCGTCTTCACATGCGCCTTGGCGGTTTCCCGCGTGCCGGCGATGCGGGCCTCGGCAGCCGCCATGGCCGCGGACGCCTGGGCGTCGGCATCCGCCTTGGCCTTGGCGATTTCTGCGTTCAAGGTCTGGCGGGTTTCCTCGGCCAGGGCATTGCCGCGCTTGCGGGCCTGGGCCAGCGCCGTTTCATAGCCGGCCTGGGCGGCC
The DNA here is from genome assembly GCA_013697055.1 of Alphaproteobacteria bacterium. Lineage (GTDB taxonomy): Bacteria > Pseudomonadota > Alphaproteobacteria > Micropepsales > Micropepsaceae > Rhizomicrobium. The sequence continues at coordinate 16,396 of JACCXK010000249.1, read as the reverse complement.
TCGGCTTCGGCCCGGGCCTTGGCGGCCTCGGCGATGGCGCCGTTGATGGCGTTCCGCCGGTTGGTGATGGCCGCGTTGATCTTGGGGCCCGCCGCGCGCCACAGCACCGTGAACAGAAACCCGAACGTGATCGCCAGCCAGAACAACTGGCTGGGGAAGGTTTCCGTCTTGAACGGCGGAAAGCCCGCGGCCTCATGCCCGGCCGGGACTTCCGTCGTTTCGGTGGTGGCGGGTGCTTCGGCCATGTCCGGTTCTTAGAACGCGAACAGGATCAGCAGCGCGATGACCAGGCCGAACAGGCCGGTCGCTTCGCACAGGGCGAAGCCCAGCAGCAGGTTGGTGGTCTGGGTCGCGGCGGCGCCCGGATTGCGCAGCGCGCCCGACAGGTAGGAGCCGAACACGTTGCCGATGCCGATGCCGGCGCCGACCAGGGCGATACAGGCGATGCCCGCACCAATCATTTTTGCAGCTGCAACTTCCATTTTTTCCGTTCCTTTTGAGCGTTAGTGATGATCGTGAAGATGAAGGGCTTCGTTGATATAGATGCAGGTCAGGATCGCGAAGACATAGGCCTGCAGGAAGGCGACCAGCAGTTCGAGCAGCAGGATGCCGACGATCAGCATCATGGGCGCCACCGACAGCAGGCTGAGCGCGCCGCCGGCGCTGCCCAGCGCCACGACAAAGCCGCCGAACACCGCCAGCATGGTGTGGCCGGCCAGCATGTTGGCGAACAGACGCACCGAAAGGCTGATGGGCCGCGAGCAGAAGGAGATGACTTCGATCAGGAACAACAGGGGCAGGATGTAGATCGGCGCCTTGGGTATGAACAGCATGATGAAGCGCCAGCCATGCTTGGCGACGCCGGTGACGATCACGATCAGCATCACCATGCAGGCCAGCGCCAGGGTGACGGCGATCTGGCTGGTGACGGTGAAGCTGCCCGGGATCATGCCGAAGAAATTGCTGCACAAGACGAAGATGAACAGCGTGAAGACGAAGGGAAAGAACTTCAGCCCGTCCTCTCCGGTCGCCGTGTGGATCATGTTGGCGACGAATTCGTAGGACATCTCGGCCATGGACTGGCCGCGGGTCGGCACCAGCCGTCCCGGCTTGACCGCCAGGGTCAGGAACAGCGACGAGGCCACCACCACGATGATCATCAGCAACGCCTGGTTGGTGAAAAAGATCGGATGGCCCGCAAGGGCGAACAGCGGCTCAGCAATGAGCGGCTTGATGGTGAACTGCTCCATCGGGTTCAGGGCCACGGACTATTTCTCCTTGCCGTCTTCAGTTTCCGAGACCTGCGTTCTTGCGATCTCGGCGTTTATCTCGGTTGCCGCGCGCATCACGTTGCGGATGCCCGCCACGATGCCCAGCATGAAAAACACAATCAGGAAGACCGGGCGGGTGTGAAAACCGAAATGGCCGAACAGCCAGTCGATACCCCATCCCAGGCCACCCCCCACCGCCAGCGACGCGACCAGTTCGGTGGCGAAGCGGAATGCAATTCCCGACTGGTTCGGCGGCTGGCGCTTGGGCCCTGCTGCCTGCTTCGTCTGGAGCTCGGCGAGCCGCTTGCCCAGCGAGTCGAGCCTGTCGGGATCTGGAGCCGCCAAAATCGTCTCCCAAAGTCCGAAAAGCCGCCGCCAAAACCGGGCCTCCGGCGCATCGAAGGCGGGGGGACCATATGGTCGCCCCCGGAGGGTGTCAAGAATGTCAGAAGCCGTCAAATACCTGACATAAAAGGGAAAATCGCAGGCGCGGCAAAACGCCAAGGCGGTTTAGGGCCTTAAGCGCAGAATCACTCGGCCGCGATCTTTTCCGCTTCGTCCAAGGACACCGACACCAGCTGGCTGACGCCGCGCTCGGCCATGGTGACGCCGAACAGGCGGTCCATCCGGCTCATGGTCAGGGCATGGTGGGTGATGACCAGAAAGCGGGTGCCCGACATCTCGGCCATGCGGTTCAGCATGTTGCAGAAGCGCTCGACATTGGCGTCGTCCAGGGGGGCGTCCACTTCGTCCAGCACGCAGACGGGGGCGGGGTTCACCAGGAACACCGCGAAGATCAGCGCCATGGCGGTGAGCGCCTGTTCGCCGCCTGACAACAGGGCCAAGGATTGCAGCCGCTTGCCCGGCGGGCGGGCGAAGATTTCCAGGCCGGCTTCCAGCGGGTCTTCGGATTCGGTGAAGGTCAGCTTGGCTTCGCCGCCTTCGAACAGCTTGGTGAAAAGCTCCTGGAAGTTGGCGTTGACCTTCTCGAACGAGGCGAGCAGCCGCTCGCGGCCTTCCTTGTTCAGGCTCTGGATGCCGCGGCGCAGCCGGTCGATGGCGCCGGTCAGGTCGTCGCGGTCGGCGACCAGGGTGGTGAGACGGGTTTCCTGTTCGACCGCTTCTTCCTCGGCCCGCAGGTTGACGCCGCCAAGCTGTTCGCGCTCGTTCTTCAGGCGCTCGACACGTTTTTCGGCCTGGTCCAAGGGCGGCAATTCCTCGCCATCCTTGATCTCGGCGCGCATCGCCAGTTCCGACGGGGCGCATTCCAGTTCATCGTGAATGCGGGTCTTGAGTTCCTCGATCCTTTGGCTGGCTGCTTCCGACAGGGCCTGGGCGCGGGCGCGTTCCTCGCGCGCCGAGGACAGGGCGGCGTCGGCGGCCTTGGCATGCCTGTCGGCTTCGGTCAGCAAAGTCTCGGCCTGCTGGCGGGCGTCGCTGGCTTCATTGCGCGCGGTCTCGGCGGTGGCGATGGCATCCAGCAGGGCGTTGCGCTTTTCGGCGATCGCTTGCGGCACCTGTTCGGCGGTGCCGAGTTCGCCGGTCAGTTCTTCCTGGCGGCGCACCAGTTCGGCGACATGGGTGTTGGCATCGGCCTTGCGCGCATTCCAGCGGGTCTGCTCGTCGGCGATGGTGGCAAGCCGGCGCTGCCGCGCTTCGCCTTCGCGGCGCAAGCCTTCCAGCGCACCCCGCGCTTCGCTGGCCTTGGTGCGCGTGTCGGCGGTGCGCCCACGCACATCCGCCACATTCTGGCTCAACGCCACGCCATCGCCCAATTCTTCCAGGCCAGACACGGCCTGGCGCTGGGATTCCTCGGCGGCTTCGACCGACTGGGTGAGGCGGCGGATTTCCGATTCCAGCGAAGCAAGCTGCGACGCGCGTTCGGCGGCGGCGCGGGCGGCGCGGTTGGCCTGGTCCTGCGAACCGATCAGCGCCTGTTCGGCGCCGCGTTCCTGGGCCTCGGCTTGGCGCAGGGCTTCACGGGCGGCTTCGCGCGCATCCTTGGCGAAGGAATATTCGCTGAAGCGGGCGGCGCGCAGGGTGCGGGCTTCCTCGGCTTCGACTTCCAGCGTGGTCAGGCGATTGCGCTGTGACAGGCGGATGGCGGAGGCCGAGGGCGCATCGGCGCTTGCAATGAAGCCATCCCAGCGCCACAGATCGCCGCGCGCCGACACCAGGCGCTGGCCGGGCTTGAGCTGCGACTGCAGGGCGGCGCCCTGGTCGGGGAACACAAGGCCGGTCATGGCCAGGCGGCGCGCCAGCGCCGCGGGCGCCTTGACGAAGTCGCCCAGCGCCTTGGCGCCGGCGGGCAAGGCGGGATCGAAATCACCATCTTTAATATTGAATGGGCCGAGATCGCGCCAGTGATGCGGCGAGCTACTGTCCAGCGGCGCCTGCAAATCGTCGCCCAGCGCGGCGGCCAGCGCGGCTTCGTAGCCGGACTGTACCGTCACCGCATCGACCAGCGGCGGGAACAGGCCTTCGCCTTCGGGATGCAACAGTTCGCCCAGCGCCTTCACTTCGGCGGAGAGGCGCTGCACTTCGTGCTCGGCGGCTTCCAGCGGCGTACGTGCGGCGGCTTCACCGGCTTCGGCGTCCTGGAACCTGGCGCGGGCTTCGGCGGCTGCGGCGCGGGCGCCTTCCGATGTCCCGCGGGCGCGTTCGGTTTCGCTTTCGGCGGCGTGAACGTCGGGCGCGTCCTTGGCGCTTTCCAGCGCTGCATCGAGGCGCGCTTGCGCGTCGGAAAGCTGGTTGACGCTGGAATCGAGCAGGGCGGTGGCCAAAGTCTGGCCACGTTCCAGGCTGGACTTCCTGGCATTCCATTCCGCGAGTTCCGCGGTCAGCCGTTCCAGCAGGTTTTCGGTTTCCGCCAGGGTGGCGGACATTTCATCGGCCAGTTGCTGCGCGGTGGCCAAGTCTTCGCCGGCGCTGTCGGCGGCGCTGTTGAGGGTGCGGGTTTCGCGGTCGAGATCTGACAGGGCGCTGTCTGCATCATGCTCCAGCAACTGTTCGCGTTCGGCGTCGGCCTGTCCCTGGGCGATCAACTGGCGGATGCGCTGGGCGGCTTCGCGAGCGCGGGCTTCCTCGGCATCCAGCTGTTCGCGCTGGGCGATCAAGCGATGGTGTGCGGCGCCGCGTTCGGCTTCGGTATGCCGCAGCGGCGGCAGGGTGGCGGCGGCATCGCTCTGTACCGTGGAGGCCTTGGCGGCGGTTTCGGTGGCGCCGGCCACGGTTGCGGCGGCGGACGACAATTCTTCGGCGGCGATGGCCGAACGCGCCTCGGCGGCGGTCCAGCGCAGATAATGCGCCAGGGCTTCAGCCTTGCGGATATGGCCGGAGAGATTGCGATAGCGCGAGGCCTGGCGCGCCTGGCGCTTCAGGCTGGCAACCTGGCCTTCGACTTCCCGGATGACGTCTTCCAGGCGCGACAGGTTGGTTTCCGCCGCGCGCAGGCGCAATTCGGCTTCATGGCGGCGCTGGTGAAGTCCGCCGATGCCGGCGGCTTCTTCCAGGATGGCGCGGCGCGCCAGCGGCTTTTGCGAAATCAGCAGGCCGATCTGGCCCTGGCGCACGAATGCGGTGGAGCCCGCGCCCGATGAGGCGTCGGCAAAGAAAATCTGCACGTCGCGCTGGCGCACATCGCGGCCATTGATGCGATAGACGCTGCCGGCTTCGCGTTCGATGCGGCGCGAAACCTCGATAGTATCGAACTCGTTGAAGGCGCTGCCGGCGGTGCGATCGGTGTTGTCGATGAACAGGGTCACTTCGGCGACATTGCGCGCCGGCCGGCCGGCCGAGCCCGCGAAGATCACATCGTCCATTTCGCTGCCGCGCACCGAGGAAGGACGGGTTTCGCCCATCACCCAGCGCATGGCGTCAAACAGGTTGGACTTGCCGCAGCCGTTCGGGCCGATCACGGCGGTAAGGCCGGGCTCGACGAAAAGCTCCGTCGGTTCGACGAAGGACTTGAAACCGGAAAGCCTGAGGCGTGTGAACTTCAACTGTAATGTCCCTGTAAAACGACTCGCCTAATGCTGTTTGGCGAGCTCGGTATCCAAAAGTTTCGCCATCGTGTCGTACGGGATGTTGCCCGATCCGACATTGACGCCGTTCAAAATGAAGGTGGGCGTGCCGGTGATGCTGTAGCGGGCTTCACCGTCGGCGGACACCTTGTTGATCCGGTCATCCTCAGCTTTGTTCACCATGCACTGGTCGACCTGCTCCCGGCTCATCCCCGCGATGCGCCCCAGCAGGACCAGACCCTCATGAACCCCCTCGGGCGCCTGGACCCCATACTCAACGTCCCATTTGGGTTGATTCTTGAACAACAGGTCAATGAAGGCGAAGTACTTATCCTCAGGCAGGCAGCGGGCGATTTTCTCGGCCTCGCCATCGTCGGGGCGCAAGGGGAAGACGCGGAAGACGTAATGGATCTTGCCGGTGTCGATATACTTGGCCTTGAGCTGCGGGAAGGCCTGGACGCTGAAGGCGGCGCAGACCGGGCAGCTGGGCGCGGCATACTCGATCAGGACGACGGGCGATTTGGGATTGCCCAGGTGGCGATCGCTGGGGACAAGTTCATAGCCTTTGGCAGTGGCCGCGTCGCTTGCTTCACCAAAGAGCCCCATGCTCCAGCCGATGCCGGCGGCGGCGATCAGCACCACCAGCCCCAGGACGATAAAGAGGGTTTTGCGCGACAAGGGAATCTCCGCCGGAATTTGCCTGCCGTTTTTGGCAGAGAATCCGGCGGCGGTCCAATGCTCTAAGGCCTTGAAATTGTCCTATTTTCCGGCGATGGCCGCGTCGATACGGGCATTGAGATGCTCGAATCCGGCCTCCGGCTGCCCGTTCACCACAAAGGTGGGGGTGGCGTTGACCTGGTACTTGGCCACGGCGTCGTCGCCCACCTTGTTGATGGCGGCCTCGTCGTTGGTGGAGGCCAGGCACTTGTCGACGTCGGCGGCGCTCATCCCCGATTCGCCGGCCAATGCCACCAGTGCGGCATGGACGCCATCGGGCGAGGGAATGCCGAACTCGTAATCCCATTTGGACTGGTTGCGGTACAGGCTGTCGGTGAAGGACATGTACTTGTCCTTGGGCATGCAGCGGGCGATTTTTTCGGCGGAGGCGTCGTCGGGGCCGCGCATGAAGGTGCGATAGACCCAGAACACCTTGCCGGTGTCGATATAGTCGCTCTTCACCTTGGGAAAGAGGTCGGTCATGAAATGGGCGCAGACCGGGCAGGTGGGGGAGGCATACTCGATCACCACAACCTTCGCCTTGGGGTCGCCCATGGTGTGGTCGGTGGGCAGGGCTTCGTAGTTGGCGTTGACGCTGCCGGAATTGCCGGCGCTCTGCAATCCGCCTTGGTTGAAATAGAAGTAAGCCCCGCCGGCCGCGGCCAGCGCCATGATCACGGCAACGATAGTCCAGGTCTTGGCCGACATGACGTCCCCTCGCGTTTTTCAGATAGTTCCAGAGTTGGCGCCGCCGCGCAATTTTTTAACGCCCGGCTATCGCCGACGCGCCAGCGCCTGTAATGCCCTGGCCAAACCTTCGGGCCCGTCATAGCGGCGGCTGGGATCGGAGGGCGGCAGGGGACCGGCGGGCTTTTGCGGCTTGGATGCGGGCGGGCGCGGGCTGAGCGCGCCCTGGCTGAACTTGATCTGCACCACGGCGGGCCTGCCCAGATAAGCATTGATGCGCTCGCACAGCGCGCGCTTTTCATGGGCCAGGAACAGCGCCGCGCCCGGCAGCGCCCTTAAAGTGAGCGTGCCACCGGAAGGGCCTTCGGAGAATTTCAGCGGCTGGGCCAGGCGCGCCACTTCGGGCCCGGCGATCTCGCTCCAGCGCAGCACCAAGGTGGGATCGGCGAAGCCGGCGCGGGCAAAGGCGGTGCCCGCCACCGAGCCGGCATCGGCGCCGATCACCCGTGTCCAGTTGTGGCGCTGTGGTTGTGTCTCTTCCGGGGTTCGGGCCATGGTCCGAGTATGCCTCCCGCGCGCCAAACAAAAAAGACCGACCTGAGCCGGCGTTTGCTCGCCTGGTACGACATTCATCGCCGGGTGCTGCCCTGGCGGGCGCCCAAGGGCAAACGCGCCGATCCCTATCGGGTCTGGCTGTCGGAAATCATGCTGCAGCAGACCACGGTTCAGGCGGTGGGCGCCTATTACCGCAAGTTCCTAACGCTGTGGCCGGACGTGAAGGCGCTGGCGGCCGCCAAACAGGACGAGGTGCTGGCCGCCTGGGCGGGGCTTGGCTATTACGCCCGCGCCCGCAACCTGCATGCCGCCGCGAAGATCGTCGCCAATGACATGGGGGGCGAGTTTCCACCCACCGCCGAAACATTGCGCGCGTTGCCCGGCGTCGGCGGCTACACCGCCGGTGCGATCTCGGCCATCGCCTATGACGAAAAACAGGCGGCGATGGATGCCAATGCCGAACGGGTCATCGCGCGGCTTTATGCCGTCAAGACGCCGATGCCCAAGGCCAAGACCGAACTGCATGTTCTGGGCATGGCGCTGGTGCCGGAGCGGGCGGGGGATTTCGCCCAGGCGCTGATGGACCTGGGCAGCGCCATCTGCACGCCCAAGCGCGCAGCGTGTCAGAACTGCCCACTGTCCCCGGACTGCAAGGCACGCAAGCTGGGCCTCCAGGAGCAGTTGCCGGTGAAGGCGCCCAAGATGGTGCGGCCTTTGAAGCGTGGCGCGGCCTTTGTCGCGCGAGATCGGACCGGCGCGGTGCTGCTGGTCAAGCGTCCGGACAAGGGATTGCTGGCGTCGATGCTGGAACCGCCGCTGGGGGCATGGACGGAAAAATTTCCATCAACCGCACAAGCAATCAAACAGGCGCCATTCGAAGCCGATTGGAAAAAGCGCCCCGGCATCGTGCGCCACGGCTTCACGCATTTTGAATTGGAGATCGAGGTGTATGTCGCTGACATCGCCAAGCGGCCAACACACCCCTGTCATCCCCGGCAGAGCGCGGCGACAGCCGCGCGAGGGGAAGGGGACCCAGGTCGGAAACACAAGTCCGGTGGCAAACACCTGGGTTCCCTTCCCTCGGCGCGCGAAACCCGCGCCTCGCCGGGAATGACAAGGTGGGTTGATGCCGGCGACCTGTACAAAGTCGAACTGCCCACCGTGATGCGCAAGATCGTCGAGCATGGCCTCGATGAAGGCGGGCCGCTGTTCGCGCTACGAAAGCCCAGACCGTAACTGCTGGCGCAGCACGTCGATCGGCGCCAGCCCACCGCCCGGCAGTTGGAACTGCCAGAAGGTCCAGCCATTGCAGGCGTCCAGCCCTTGCACATGGGCGCCCATCTGGTGGATGGAGCCGCTGGCATTAGCGGTGACCAAGGTGCCATCGGCGCGCACCTTGGCGGTCTGGTGCTTGCGGGTGCCTTGCAGAACAGTCCCGACCGGCAACAAGCCGCGTTCCACCACCCAGCCGAAGGGAATGCGCGGCTCGGCGCGCTTGGACTTGGTCACTTCGATCACGTCGCTGTCGGCCGGCTCAACCTCGGCAACGCGCGCGCGCGCCACATCGGCGTAAGTTTTCTCGCGCTCGATGCCGATGAAATGGCGGCCCAGGCGCTTGGCCACGGCGCCGGTGGTGCCGGAGCCGAAGAAGGGATCCAGGATCACATCGCCCGGCTTGGTGGACGACACGATCACCCGGTGCAGCAGCGATTCCGGCTTCTGGGTGGAATGGGCTTTCTGGCCGTCGGCGCCCTTTATGCGCTCATGGCCGGTGCAGATCGGCAAGGTCCAGTCCGAGCGCATCTGCAGCTCGTCATTCAGCGCCTTCATGGCTTCATAGTTGAAGGTGTATTTGGTCTCCTGGTTCTTCCCGGCCCAGATCAAGGTCTCATGCGCGTTGGTGAAGCGGCGGCCCTTGAAGTTGGGCATGGGGTTGGACTTGCGCCACACCACGTCATTCAAAATCCAGAAGCCCAGGTCCTGCAGGATGGCGCCGACGCGGAAGATGTTGTGATAGGAGCCGATCACCCAGATCGCGCCATTGTCGCTCAGCACATGGCGGGCGGCGCCCAGCCAGTCGCGGGTGAACTTATCATAGGCGGCAAAACTGCCGAACTGGTCCCAGTGGTCGTCCACCGCGTCCACCTTGGACTGGTCGGGACGGTGCAGCTCGCCGCGCAGTTGCATGTTGTAGGGCGGGTCGGCGAACACCAGGTCGGCGCAGCCGGCGGGCAGGGCGCGCATGCGCTCGACGCAATCGCCCTCGATGATCTGATCCAGCTTCAAAACACTCATGTCCCCGCCCAACTTGTCCACAGCGGATTCACAGTGATTCGCCGGAGTCCCCCGGTCAAGAGTCCAGATGAATCAAAGTGTTATGAATTGAGTCCCTGGATTCATCCCCACACAAGATGTGGTGGGTGGGGGCAAATTTCTGGCGTAACACCCCGTTTATTCGCGCCGTCCTATCATTGCGAATGGAGATTTTCGGCTTTCTCGGCGCGGTGGCGGTTCAAGTGCTGGATCCTATCGCCTTGGCGGCGGGGATTTTCCTGGGCTACCTGTTTTATGCCGATATGGCGAAGCTGGCATGGAGCCTGTTGCTGTTCGTCATTCCGGGGATCGGCAGCATGCAGACCCAGACGCACGGCTTCCTGTACGACACGTCCGCCCAGTTCCTGGCGGTCTGCGCCATCACGGCGCTTTCCTATCATTTCTTCGAGCACCTGCGCACCCGCCGCAAGCGCGCCTAGCCGAGCCGGTAACTCAGGCCGACGGGTCGAACGGTTATTCCGAAAGCCGCGCCAGCCTGGCCTTTTCCGTCGCCACCAATGCTTCGATCACCTGTTCGCCGCCGGTGAGAATCTGGCGGACGGGGGCGAAGCTGCGGCGGTGATGCACCGTCACGCCATGCAGGCGCAGCCCGCTGTAATGGTCGGGCGTGCCGTAACCCTTGTTGCTCTTCCAGTTGTAGCCGGGATGCTCGTCATGCAGCCGCGCCATCAGCCGGTCGCGCGTCACCTTGGCGATGATCGAGGCGGCGGCGATGGAGACGCTGCGCCCGTCGCCCTTGACCAGCGTGTCGCACTTGCAGGGCAGAGCCGGGGCGTCATTGCCGTCCACCAGCGCGAACTCAGCCGCGATGCTCAAGGACCGCACCGCCCGCGCCATGGCCAGATGCGTCGCCTGGCGGATATTCACCAGGTCGATCTCGTCGACGCTGGCCTGGCCGACGCCCACCGCCACCGCCATTTCCATGATGCGGGGATAAAGTTCTTCGCGCGTTTCCTCGTCCAGTTGCTTGGAATCGTTCAGTCCCTTGGGGATGCGGCCACGTTCCAAAATGACTGCCGCTGCCACCACAGGACCCGCCAGCGGCCCGCGCCCGGCTTCATCCACGCCGCACACCGGACCGGGCATGGTCTTCAACAGGCGCGACTCGTAGATGTAATGGGGCATTGCTTTGGTTTAGCTGAGACACGTGCGCGCGCCAAGCCATAGAGATATCCGCAATTTACGAACTTTGACGTGGCAGAATTGCTAGTTTGCGCATGCGCTCAAAGATATATGGAGACGGTATGGAAACTGCTGAAACGAGTTCTGCAGCAATAATCGAGAATATTAACAGCTATTTTTTTGCGCTTGGAATGTTTGTGCAAAAATTCGCGGAAGTTGAAACTGCGCTTAAATGGGCTCTCGTGATCTTAAATCGCACTGACACAGATGATGCAAATAAGTTCAGTCGATACACCGTTAAATAGGCTGTCGCAGAAATGCGCCGGATAAGGTCAAGCCGAGGTTTAGACTTGGAGCCTAACCTAGAAGTAACACTGGAACAGCTCGAACTAATCAATTCTGTTCGGAATTTGTTGCTTCATCACGGTGTGCAATTTAATAAGACTGAAATGATAGCCACAGATCAGATGGTGCACGCTTTAGCGAACACACGCAAAAAAGAAATCACTCCGCACACAATCAATCTGATGACGACTGATCTGAATACGATTGCTTTTCGCCTCGTGGCGATATCAGCGTTGTATCAAGGCGCGCCGGTGCCATTGATGCCCTTGCCGGCTTGGGGTTGGCAGTATCGTCCAGGAGAGCAAGCCTCTTCTCTTTAAAGAAAGGTACCTTTCAAAAATAGGGCGAACTCTTCATTTGCGGCGTTTCGGTTTCACACGTTCGTTCACAGTCGTTCTCTTGTGCTTCTTCGCATAAGATTTTGTTACGAATTTTCCTGTCACCGCACTGCGGCTGCGCGTCGCTCTCCTTGCTTTTTTTGCCACTTTAGCCTCCGTCGAATGAAGCCAATAGTATGACGAGTCTATCGAGCTTGGAACGTCAGTAGCATGGTCAAAACAAGGCGAGCTGGTCGCCAAGCCGGGACGGGCGCTTGAACTTGTGGACGGCCAGCGGCGGACGGGGAAGGTTCAGCCCAAGCCGCTTCACCGCCATGTGGAACCGGCGCGCCATCACCTGGGCATAGGGCCCGGTTCCGGTCATGCGGCTGTTCCAGTTGGCATCGTAATCCTTGCCGCCGCGCATCTGGCGCACCAGGGTCATGACATGCTTGGCTTTGGTTGGCGTGTTGATCTCCAGCCATTCGCGGAACAGGTCCTTGATCTCCAGCGGCAGGCGCAGCAGCACATAACCGGCGCTGTGCGCGCCATAACCGGCCGCGGCGCTCAGCACCGCTTCCATCTCATGGTCGTTCAGCGCCGGAATGGCGGGAGCAAACATCACGCCTGCGGGAACGCCGGCATCCGACAGCCCCTGGATGGCCTGCAGCCGCCGTTGCGGCGTGCCGGCGCGGGGCTCCATGGCCCGCGCCAGCTTGCGATCCAGCGTCGTGATGGACAGCGCGGCTTTCGCCAGGCCCATCGACGCCATCTCGGACAGGATATCCAGATCGCGCAGGATCAGCGGCGACTTGGTGACAATAGCCACAGGATGGCGGAAGTCGCGCAGTACTTCCAGGATACTGCGCGTGATCCGCATCTTCTTTTCCAGCGGCTGATAGGGATCGGTGTTGGTGCCCATGGCGATCACCTTCGGCACATAGCCGGGCGCGCTCAATTCCTTGGCCAGCAGCGCCGCCGCATTGGGCTTGGCGAACAAGCGGGATTCAAAATCCACCCCCGGCGACATGCCCAGATAGGCGTGGGACGGCCGCGCGAAACAATAGATGCAGCCATGCTCGCAGCCGCGATAGGGATTGATCGACTGGTCGAAGGAAATGTCCGGCGACTTGTTGCGCGCGATGATGGTCCGGGTGGCATCGTGGATGACTTCGGTGCGGATCGGGGGCGGGATGTCGTCATCGGCCCGCCAGCCATCGTCCCAGCCGTCATCCAGCAACACACGGGTCTGCTTTTCAAACCGCCCCACCGCATTAGAGACGGCCCCGCGGCCACGCAGGACTTCCGGGCGGATGGTGGTGTCCAGGACGACTGTCATATTTGGGACTATAAACCCAAATAAGAACAAAACAAGTACAAAATAGAATTTGACGTGAGGCAACTTGCAACCGCTTTCCTTTTAGGACCGGTGCGTTGCGAGACCCTTTGCTGGGACTACTCTATAGCGCTGGGGTGGGAAGGGTGCGGCATGGCGAAAACACACTGGCGGGCCATAGTCGGTGGACTAGCGACGGCCTACGGCATTGTGCGTGGCCTTCTAGACGCCATTGGATATGTGGACACAGTTCTGGCTCACGTGCCTGGCGAAGATCGGACATGGCTCGGCCATGTTTCGGCGTTCCTGTTCAGCCCGCCCGCTTGGACAATTTTTCCGCTAGTCATTGGCGGACTACTACTGATTTTGTGGGATTTCCGTCGCAATCCTAAGGTGGTCCATCACCGCAGTGCTACGGTTCAACTCAGTGGCATCGGAATGGTCGCCGAGATGGGGGCAATTCAAGAACAGGCGCAAGCTGATCGATCCCAGCCTGACTGGCCTCTTCGAAATCTCTTTTCCCATCTGAAGCCAAGTCTCTTGCAGACCAAAAGCCAAGCTGACTTTGACGCAATCGCAGATGAGATTATCGACAAGCTTTCAACTGGACAGATAATGGCCTGGGGCCGCGCCATCGGCGCCTCTCGCACATTGCCCCTAGCTGGCATTCCTGAAGGTTACTGGCTTCATGCGAAACTGAATATTTGGCTGTTGGACGATGATGGCGGGAATGTCCTACAGGCCGCCCCAGCTGACTTGAGCGCGCCCGATAAGACCCAGTACCGAGAGATACTGATAAATCAGGCGCAAGTGTTAGAAGAGTGGCCGATGCCAATCCAAAAGGTTGAGCGCGATACTAAGCTAGCTGTCGCTTTGGCCTATGCGGTTACGGGAAAATGGGACAAAGAGGCGCTTTGGGACACGGAAGGCGAGCCCATTGTAAGAGTTGGCAATGAACTCAAGAAGTTTGAACAACTGGCCTGTGATGCTTCATTGCAAACTTGGGGCACTCGACAACGAAACTATGGGCCGCATGTAAAAATACCGCATGAATATTGGGAGGCCCACCATGTCAATTTCATGGACCTTTTCCGTGAAGGGGCCAATACATCGAAAATCGCTTCCATGGCTCAGGACATTATCTACTTCGACATAATGGTAAGCAGGGCACAATTTGAAGAAGCGTGGCCCCGTTAATGATGCGCAGCACTTTTTCACTTGCGACTTGCTTTTCTACGAATCTGAAGCACACGCCAGTAAATTGTTGTGCTTCAGATACCTACTATCGAAGGGCCGAAAATGTCGGCGTTCTTGCAGAGAGCAAACGCTGACCGATGGTAGCCGCCAAAGGGGCGTGCTAAAATATCTCTAACAACCAGCGTCGATCAGCGGCCAACCACAGGGGTGTCGTCCATGAAACTGCTCACCAGCATTGCTCTGCTTGCCTTGGCTGCCACACCGGCGGCAGCGGCCACCGACATCACCCTGAACGTGCCCATGGCTTTCCCCGAAAGCCTCACCTCCACCGCCAACGGCACGGTCTATATCGGCAGCCTGCAGCAAGGCGCGATCTATCGTGCCCTGCCGGGCGCGCGTACCGCCGAGCCCTTCATCAGCAAACAGGCCGGCAATTTCGGGCTGGTGCTGGGCGTCTTGGCCGATACGCCCACCGATACGCTGTGGGTCTGCGACGACAATGGCGATCATGCCTATCTGAAAACCTTCTCGCTCAAGGCGGGCGCGCTGAAAAAGACCTATGAACTGCCGGGAGGCGGCTTCTGCAACGACATTGCCCTCAAGGGCCGCGACGCCTATATCACCGACACCAAGGGCGGCCGCGTGTTGAAGCTGGCCGCCGGCAGCGATGCGCTGACCGTCTGGTATACCAACGACAAGTCCGATGCCTCGCTGGACGGCTTGGTGTGGCAGGGCGATGCGCTCTACACCAACACCTATAACGGCAATCACCTGATCCGCATTCCCATGAACGCCGACGGTTCGGCCGGCAAGGGCGTGAACCTCACCACCTCCATGGACATCTACCAGCCGGACGGCATGCGCCTGTCGGCGAGCGGCAAGATCCTGATGGTGGAAGGCCGCGGCCAGGACGGCAATGGCCGGCTGGACGAAGTCACGGTATCGGGTGACACCGCCACCATCCGGGTGATCAAGGACAAGTACATGCTGCCCACCGCGGTCACCGTGGTCGGCAACACCGCCTATGTGCTGGAAGCCAAGCTGAACTACCAGCGCGATCCCAAGCTGAAGGGCCAGGACCCGGCGCCCTTCAAGGCCTATGCGGTGCCGTTGAAGTAGTACCTCACCCTGTCATGGCCGGGCTCCGGCGCGTGGCGACAGCGTATTCGCGCCATCCATCGCGCCGGGGCCTGCCGTTCGCTTTACCTCACGGCGTTCGCTGCTTTCGCAGGTCCACCGGACCTGCTCACGGCTTCGCCGCCGCAGCTCACGGTCAAGCCCGGCCATGACATCATTAGTTAGTGAACGTGATCTTCTCCACATTCCACAGCGAGCAGGCGCCCTTGTAGAGCACGGTGTCGCTTTCGGCATGGAGCGAATGGATCAGGCAGCCGGTCTGGCCCTGGCCCAGGCTGGTCTGGGCCCAGCCCAGCAGCTTGCCGTCATGGTCCAGGCGGTAAATCTTGCCGGTACCGTCGCCGCTATAAAGATATTTCGGCGTGTATTGCACCGACCAGGGCTGACCGATGCCGGTAATGTATTTCTGGAAATTCAGGTCCATGTCGAAGACCTGGATGCGATTGTTGTTGCGGTCCGCGACATAGACATGGCCGCCGCCCACGGTGATGCCATGCGGGATCTTCATGTTGCCGTCGCCGGTGCCATAGGTGCCGTAGACCTTCTGCCATACGCCGTCCTTGCTGATCTTCACCACGCGCGAATTGATATAGCCGTCGCTGACATAGATGGTGCCGTCCGGCCCCCAGGCGACATCGGTGGGACGCCCGAAGGTGCCCATGTTGCCGGTGGGATGGGGATTGGTGTCCTTCTCGCCGCGTTCGACGAACTCTTCCCACCAGTCGATGGATTCAGGCTTGCGGCCCAGCACCATCTTCACCAAGCCGGTGGGATCGACCTTCTGCACGGTGTTGGAGCCTTCATCCACCACCCAGACATTCTGCTCGGGGTCGACGCGCACGGCATGGGCAAAGGAAGCGCCATAGGAATCGGGCAGCCATTCCTTGACGTATTTTAGCTTGTCGTCGAACTCGAACAGCCGGGCCGCATTGCCGCCGCGCGAGGAGCCGCTCCAGCCGGTGCGCGAATAGACGAACAGGTGCCCGGCCTTGTTCTTGGCGACGCCTTCGGTCTCGCCGATGGTGTGACCGGGGATGCGCAGGGGCAGGACTTCTTCGGTCACCGCCAGCTTGGGCGAGGTTGCCTCGATGGCGAGCTGGGTGGTGCGCGCGGCCGCCGCGGCACGCTGGGCTTCGGCCTGGCTGCCGCCCTGGCCAATGGCCGGCAGCGGCGCCAGCGACAACAGGGCAAGTATGGTGAGCCTTCTCATGGTTCCTCTCCTGATTGTTTTTATGGATTGGCCGGAAAACGTCGGTTTTGGTGCGGCCGGCGCGGCAATATTACTGGCGTTTAATCAGGGTGCCTAGGGCTGGGCGGCGCGGCTCCGTTTGAATGCCCAAGGAATAGTCAGTCCCG
>JACCXK010000144.1 GCA_013697055.1 Alphaproteobacteria bacterium | reverse complement strand
CCTTTGACGGCACAGACTGGAGCGAGGCGCTCGACATACGCTGGGCTCCTTTCACCATCGCAGTACCGCCCAATCACGCGCCGGTGGTGACCGCATCGGCGACGCTTGCCGACCATGTCCCGGTGGTGACCACATCGGATATCAATATCATGTCCGGCCAAAACTTGACGGCATCCAGCCTGTTCATGGTGAGCGACGCGGACAATGACACCATCACCAAATACCAGTTCTGGGACACCACCACCGATCTCTTGAGCGGTCACTTTGTCGTCAATGGCGCGCCCCAGGCGGCACGGACCCTCATCGAGATACCGGCATCCGATCTGTCCCAGGTCAGCTTCCTCACCGGCAGCGCCGGCGACATGCTGCAGGTCCGCGCCTTTGACGGTACCGCCTGGAGCGCCGCCGACAGCGCCCAATGGTCGCCATTCCATATTGCCGTCAGCTGATCGGCGGTTTCCTAGGCCAGGATTTCGGAAATCGGCTTGTTGGTCAGGTTGGACTCGGCGCCCCAGCGATCCACCGGCAGGCCGAGCGCTTGCTGCACCGTCAGCCCTACCCGCGCCACCGTCGTGCCGGCGCCGGCATAATGGATGCCGGTCTTCATCCGGCCGCTGGCCGAACCTGCCAGCAGCATGGGAATGCCGTCCACCGCATGCAGCTTGGCATTGCTGGTATCCGTGTAGGCAAAGACCAGGCTGTGATCCAGCAAGGTGCCGTCACCTTCCGGAATGCCGTCCAGGGCCGCCAGCAACGCGGCAAAACCTTCCATGCTGTAGGTGCTGAATTTCGACGTGATGGGCTGATAGCCTACGGCTTCGTCAACCGGTTCCTCATGGGTGGACTGGTGGAAGGGCCGGGAATCGCCGGGCACATAGATGGTCGAGGCCGGTTCGGAAAAGGCCATGTTGAAGACCCGCGTCTGGTCGGTGGCCAGGCCGATCGCCAGCAGCTTCGCCAGCACCGGCGTCACCTTGCGCAAATTGGGCACGGACTTGTTCATCGCCATCTCGTCCGGCGCATCGGGAATGGCGACATGGGCCGCGATCTGCGGCCGCCGCAATTCGGCGTCCAGGGTCTGCTCCAGTTCCCGCACCGAAGTGAAATACTGGTCCAGCCGGGCGCGGTCGGCGGCGCCGACGCCCATCTCCAGAAGCTTGCGGTCATCGGCGACCACCGACAGCACGCTTTTCTGCAGCACCACGTCTGGATCGGGCTTCCAGTCTCCCTTGGAAGGATCCTGAAAACCGGCCCCGAACAGTTTTGAATAGAGGCTTAAAGGAGAGGTTTCCGGCGGATTGATGTTGCTGCCGCCCAGGCTGGAATAGCTTTCACGCTTGTTGCCGGAGCAGGACACCTCGATGGAGCGGAAGCGCGCGCCATGGCCGATTGTCTCCGCGATGGTCTGGTCAATCGTCCTGGCGTCGAACTGGGTATCGTTGGCGGGCGCGATGCCGGTGGTGATCGCCGCATTGCCGGTCCAGTGCTGGATATTGGGCTTGTCGTCGACATAGGCGCGAAAGCCGCTCAGCAGGTTGAGCTTGTTCTTGTAAGGCTTCAGCGACGCCAGTTGCGGCGTGTCGTCATAATTGGGACCGGTCGCCTTGGGCAGATACAGCGTTTTGGTCAGGCCGCAACCCCAGAAGAACGTCCCGAAGCGGGTGGGGATCGCCTGTCCGGTGGCGGCAAGCGCCCTGCCCTTGCTGTCCAGGAAGCAGTCCAGAAAAGGCAGCGCCACGACGGCGGACCCGCCGCGCAGAAGAAACCGGCGTGTGAAGCGCATCGGACTATCCTCGCGGGTTCATGGCGGTTTTCAACGGCGCGGGCGGCCTCGCGGCGAAGAATTGCGGGCTGGCGACGATGGCGCGCAACAAGGGCTGGACGCGATAGCCTTGGGCTCCAAATCCATCAACGAGCGGCTGAACGGTTCCCTTTTCCAGCTCCTCGCTGTTCGCGCCGACGCCATAGGCATAGAGCTTGCGCGCAAAGCAGGCCGGAACGCGCGGATTGTCGTGCAGATACTGGCCGAGGCCTGCGCCGCCGGAAAATTGCTTGCCGCCGATGGTGGCGGAGGCGTCGACCTTGCGGCCGCCCTCCATCAGGCGGCGCTCCCCGATGCTGTCGAATTCTTCCAGGCTCAATCCGATCGGGTCGCTATGGGTGTGGCAGGAGGCGCAGGAAGGGGTCGTGGCATGCGCCATCAACCGCTCCCGCACGGTGCGAAGGTTGGGATTGTTGGTGTCATTGACGATGGAAAAATCCACATTGGCGGGCGGCGCCGGCGTCGGCTCGCACAGGAAGATGTCCATCAGCGCCACGCCGCGCTTGGTGGGGGAACTGCGTCCCGGATGGGAGAACATGCTGAGCATCGCTGCCTGGGTGACGATGCCGCTGCGGCCTGACTGGGCCGGAAATTCATAGTCCATCCATTCGCCGTTCAGATTGTATGGAACATCATAGACCCACGCGAGCGGCCGGTTTATGACGCTGCGGCGGGTGGTGAACATCTCCCGGAAATCACCGTCCGTCTTCAGAGTCATGGCGATGGCCGTGCGCAACGTCTCTTCCCGGGCCGACGCGGCGATCTCGTCGCTGTATTTGGGATAGATGGTCGGGTCCTTGGTGATGGCGCCCAGCGTGTCCAGCTGCAGGAAATCGCTGAAGAAAGCGCGCATCCCCGTTTCCAGGCGCGGCGAGGCCATCAGGCGCGCGGCCTCGCGCGTTACGCCGGCCTCGTTCTCCAGGCCGCCGGATTTCGCAGCCTCGAGCAATGCCTGATCGGGCGTGGAATCCCACAGCAGGTAACTGAGCCGGGCCGCGCGGCTGTAACCGTCCAAGGAGTACGCCTTGCCCTGGGACGCCGCCATTTCGACCCGGAACAGGAAATCCGGCGCGGACAGCAAGGTGGTCAGGCTGTAGCGGAGGCCGGTGTAGAAGTTGTTCGAGAGTTTGGTTGCGCTGTCGGCGGCGTCCAGCCGTGCCTTCAACTCGCCTTGGGTCAGCGGGCGGCGAAACAGCAGCAGGCCATACCGTTCCAATACCTGGGCGGCGCAGCCGCGATCCGCCGCGGTGGCGGATTTCGGCGTGCAGGATATCAGCCGGCTGCGGTTTTTCTCGTCCACCACCTGGCGGGCGATGCCGTCGGCCATCTTGGCATAGGCTTCCATGCCCGCCGGTGTGATCGAAAGGGTGGTGCCGCTGGATGCCAAGAGGCCGCCGATGCGGCGGTCCGGCTCGAACTTGCCCTGCACGGCAATGCCGGGACCGAAAATATCGGCAATGGAATTGCGATACTGGCTTTCCGTCAGCCGCCTGAGGCCGGCGAGATACGGCTCGGCGGCGAGCGCCTGGGTGGCGGCAACGCACAGCCCGCTCAGCAAGATCAGCGTTCTCAGCCCGCGCCGCATGTTCCGTCCGTCCGAAAGCCCGAATATAGGGTAACCACGGCGGCGGACCAATCGGCACCTCCCTTGTGCAGCGCAACAAAAAGCTCCCGGCGATACAGTCCGGCGGAGATGCGGTATGATCCGCGCCGGGGATTTTGGCAAAGCGCATGGTCCGGTTGAAACAACCCATCCTGACGGCAGCTGTCCTGGCCATGAGTCTGGGCCCGGCCATGGCGGCGCCCTGGGTGCGCGGCTATGTCGTGGACAATTATGAGCCGGCTTTTCATTACGGCGGGCGCACCGGCACGGAAGAGCCGGGTTCCGATTGCCACAGGGGTACCATCCCCATCCTGGACTACAAGACGGTTCTCAAGACCAGCTGGCGGACCAACGACGAGGTGGAAAAAATCACCTTGCCGGTGTCGGCCGGCGGCGAAGGCGAAAAGGTCGTCTCGCCCGCCATGCAGCATCGCGGTTTTCGGCGCGACATCGATTCCTACATCAATCCCTTCACCGCCCCAGATGCGGGGATGCAGCAGGTCACCGGACACATCGCGGAAGGCTTCAACCTGGACGGCAATGCCAGGACGGGCGGCTTCACCAGCGCGAGCGGCGAGCCTGGCATCGACAACGCCTTTTACCGCGCCTGGGGCTGCATCATGTCCTATCGCGGCATGCCGTGGCACGCCTATCTCAGCCAGCGCGCCAACGACAAGATGCTGGACGGGCTTTACACTATGGTTGTCCGCATCTCGGGCAACAAGGACCCGATGAACGACGACCAGGTGACGCTTGAAGTGGGTTATTCGCCCGACCATGTCGTCAAGGATCCCGGCGGCAATGTGATCCGCGATGTTTCCTTCCGGCTGGTCAAGATGGAACAGTATACGAGACTGAAAGCCAGGGTTCGCGATGGCGTGCTGGAAACCGAGCAGGCGGATGTGCGCCTGCCCGCCTTCTCCTGGGGTGAAACCAATCGCGGCGAAGTCCTGTTCCGGCGCGGCCGCCTGCGCCTGGTCCTGAACAAGGATGCCGGCCTGTCGGGCCTGCTGGGCGGATACCGCGACTGGCGCGAAGTCTATGCCCGCGACACCTTCAACATGCCGTCGGGCGGCGCCACTCGTGAAACCTATTACCACCAGAACCAGATCGCGATGTATTATGCGCTCAAGCGCAACGCCGACGCCCTGCCGGATTCGAAAGGCCGCAACACCGCGATTTCCGCGGCGTTTCGTTTTACCGCCAAGCCCGCCTTCGTGGTCGATCCGCCGGTCGCGCCGGTGGTGGTCAACGCGCCCTATCCCGGCGGCGACAAGGCCATGACCGAGCGCAAGCGGTTCCTGCACGCCACCGCCACCCGCATCATTGAACCGGAAGTGCGCAAGGCAGAGCCGGAAGCCAAACAGCAGATCGCCAAGGACGATGCCGCACCCGGCAAGGCGCAAAATCGCGGCGCGGACTATTAGCCGACATTGGGCGCGGTAACATCGATCCGCCCGGACAACCGAAAGCCCTATCCATGACGAAAATCCTCCTTGCAGGCCTGATGCATGAAACCCACTGTTTCATTGCCGAGCGCACCGGACTGGACGGCTTCACCATCCACCGCGGCCAGGCATTGCTGGACCGCCTTGGCGACGGCTCCCAGATCGACGGCTTCCTGAAGGTCGCCGGACGCGAAGGCTGGGAGGTCATCCCCACCGTCGCTTATACCGGTGGCGCGACCGGCCTGGTCGAACAGGCGGTGTTCGAAGCTTTTTGGGATGAGGTAAAGCCTGCGCTGGAGAAAGCGATTGCTGGAGGTCTGGACGGCATTTTCCTGTCGCTGCATGGCGCGATGGTGACGACCGAATCCGAAGACCCTGACGGCGATCTGTTGGAGCGGATCCGCGCCCTGCCCGGCGCCGCGACCTTGCCGATCTATGGCGTGCTGGACCTGCACGCCACCCTCACGCCCAAGATGGGGGCGCTGTCGGATGGCTTGGTGGCGTACCGCGAATGCCCGCACACGGATTCCTGTGAGAGCGCCGCGCGCGCGGCGGATTTGCTGGCGCGCTGCCTCAGGACCGGCGTGCATCCGCGCCAGCATGTTCTGGTCTCCTCCGTCATCTGGCCGCCCACCGGCACCGCCACCCGTGAAGGCCCGATGCACGCTTTGGAAGCGGAAGCCCGGCGGATCGAGCAACAGGTTCCCGGCGTGCTGGCGGTGAGTGTCGCGGCCGGATATGCCTATGCCGATGTCCATGATGTCGGCGTGTCCTTCGGCATCATCACCGAAGGCGATGACGCGGCGGCCAAGACCGCCTTGCAGGGGATGGCCAAGATCGCCTGGGACATGCGCGAAGACGGCATTCCCAAGGAACATGACCTGGACGCGGTGGTGCGCGATTTCGTGCCCAGCGACAAAGGCCCGGTCTTGCTGGTGGAGCCGGCCGAGAATATCGGCGGGGGCGCGCCGGGCGACGGCACCGATGTGATGCGCGCGCTTCTGAAATATGACGTGGCCAATGCCGGCGTGATCATGGTGGATGCCGAAGCGGTGGCGGCGCTCCAGTCCGTTCCTATCGGCGGGCGCGCGACTTTGCCGATCGGCGGCAAGGGATGGCCGCTCGATCCGGGTCCGGTAACGCTTGACGTGGAATTGCTGTCCCGCAGCGATGGGGTGTTCGAACTGGAAGACCGCAACAGCCATATCGCCGGATGGCTGGGCGTTCGGCTGGATGTGCTGGGGCCGACCGCCATGGTGCGACACCGCGGCCTGACCATCATGCTCACCAGCGCCAAACTGCCGCCCTTCGATCTGGCGCAATGGCGCAGCCAGGGCGTCGATCCGGAGAAATTGAGCATCATCGGGGTCAAGGCCGCAGTGGGTCACCGGCAAGCTTACGACCCGATTGCATCCGCCAGCTTCACGGTCCGGACCAGCGGGCCCTGCACCTCCGACCTGGCAAGCCTGCCTTTCAAGAACGTACGACGCCCGGTCTTTCCGCTCGATCCCATGGAAGGCTAGCGCCGTGGCATTGGACCGGCGCGCGCTGTTGGGGGCCGCGATGGCGGCACCCTTCGGTGTGCCGGACCTGGCGCGGGCCGGCCCCCGCGACGGCACCTTGAATGCCATTCTCGCCGAAGAGCCGGCGACGTTGAATTACCCGCTCTACAATACGCGGCTGACGCAACAGGTCTGCGGCAACATCAACGAGTCCCTGCTGCTGTTCGACTGGCAATTCCGCCCGCGGCCCAATCTGGCCAAAAGCTTTGAGATATCGCCCGACAAGCTCACCTATACCTTTCACCTCGAGCGCGGCGTCCGCTGGCACGATGGCGCGCCATTTTCCGCAGCGGACGTGGTGTTCAGCAGCGACGTGTTGCTCAGGCAACTCAATCCCCGCAGCCGCGCCGCGCTCAGCCATTGCGAAAGCATCAAGGCGCGCGACGCCCATACCGTGGAATACAGGTTGCGCCAGCCTTTCAATGCCTTCCTGACCTCTTTCATGGCGTCCAGCGGCCCGATGATGCCGGCGCACATATATGAAGGCACGGATTTTCGCAGCAATCCCTACAACACCAGGCCGGTCGGCACCGGACCTTTCAAATTCCAGAAATGGGCGCGCGGGCAATTCGTGCATCTGGTCCGCAACGAGGATTACTGGCGCGCCGACCGGCCTTTCCTGAAGGAAATCTACTTCCGCATCATCCCGGAAGCGGAACAGCGCATGGTGGCGATGCAGACCGGTACCGTGGATATTGCCTTTGGCGACGATATCGATCCCGTGGTGGCGTCACGCCTGCTGGCAAATCCGCGGCTGCAATGCGTTACCAACGCCTATGAGGGCACCGGCGAAACCGGCCTCATGGAAATCAACCAGCGCCGCTGGCCCTTCAGCGACCGGCGTTTTCGCGCCGCCCTGATGCACGCCATCAACCGGCAATTCATGGTGGACGGGATGAATTTTGGCCAGGGCAAGGTGGCGCATGGCCCCCTTCCCTCCACAGCGCGCTATTTCGACGAGTCCGCGCTGGTGAAATATCCCTTCGATCCGGCCCGGGCCAGGGCGCTTCTGGACGAAATCGGACTGAAGCCGAAGGCAGGCGGCACAAGGTTGAAGCTCGGCATGTTGATCATGCCCGACGGTGGCGGCGCCTGGACCCGCTGCGCCCAGTACGCCAAGCAGGCCCTGTCCCAGGTGGGGCTTGACGTCGAGTTGCAATCCGCAGACTGGGCCACGTTCAGCCGCCGCAATGGCGATTGGGATTTTGATCTGGGCTGGAACAATTATGGCCTGTATGGCGATCCCGCCATCGGCGCCTCGCGGTTTTTTCTGTCGTCGAACATCCGCAAAGGCGTGCCGCAGACCAATGTCCAGGGCTATAGCAATCCGGAAATCGATGACTTGTTTGCCAAAGCCGCCACCGCCGTCACCCCCGAGGATGCCCAGACGCACTACAGCCGCATCCAGCACATCCTGACCCGGGACGTCGCCATGCTGTGGATGATCGAGCGCAAGCCGCCGATTTTTTACAACAAGCGGTTCCGCAATGTCGTCACCGGACCCAATAGTCCCAGCGATGGCTTTGGCGAGATGACGCTCGCCTAGCCGTTCATGAACCGCGTCACCACATTGCGCAGCAGCGCTGAAATCGCGTTGTCGAAATTGTTCCAGGGCAGGCTGCCGCAAAAGGTGATCGAGCCGGTCGAGAATACCGCACCGCCCTTGGCCGTCTCGAAATACACCATGTCGGCGCGGATCAAGGGATCGGGCGCATTGGTGGGCAAGGCATAGGCCGTCGGCACCAGCAAATCTTCCAGCGTGACACCGAAATGCGCCTGGTGGCCTTCGGACTGCGCCAGCAGGCGCACGTTGGGCGGCGTGCCCAGCAACGGATCGGCACGGTCCAGTTCAAAGCCTGCCGCTCCCCCGCCGGAGAATCCAAAATCGCCGAACCTCTCGCCCTCTACGCCATCGAAGATCCAGGCAAGGTCCGCCGCATAAGATTCGGGCATGCGGCGATAGTGAGAACCTTCAAATCGCCCCTGGGCGGTAAACCCGACGCCGACCAGCTGTTGGGGCGCGCGGCCCTGGCGCCGCCACAACCCGCCATAGCCGCCATCGAAGGCGTGATAATATTCGCCCGGATCGGCCGCCCAGGCGCGCGTCCCGCCCTCGGAACGGCGAAGCTCCAATGTATCGGGCACCGCGCCGGAGGTGGCGACACGCCAATAAAAACCATTGCCGCCGAGATAGCAGAGCCGGCCGCCTTCCCCCAGCCAGTCGCGCAGCGCGTCCAGGGTGCCGGGGGTCTGGTATTCGGGATGCGTTCCCGTCAGCACGCAAGCGTAGCGCGGCAGCAGGGCGACGCCCTCGCGCTCGAGATCATGGTCGGTAATCGCATCCCAGGCGATACCCATCTTGTCGAGCCACAGGGCCAGATGCATGTCGGCCGGGAAATGACGCAGCCCCGATCCTTTCAGATCGACATAGGCCATCTGACCGGCCCGAAAGGAGAGCACCGGGCGGCGCAGGGACGAGAAGGCGACGCCGGAGCCGTCACGATGGAAGTTGTAGGTGGAAAGCCCGAATTCCTTGTGCTCGGCGGGATGGTGCGGATAGACGCCCCATTGCGCGCGGCGGGCGCGAAATGCGTCATCGAAATTGTCGCGCTCGAAATTGGCATAGACCTGGTAGGTGTAGGTCGGAAACAGCAGCGCGACTTTCGCGGTGGCCGTGTCCGGCGGCGGCAGAACAAAGACAGGGACGACGTCCTGTTCCGTATCCGATTGCAGCCGTATGCCATAGACGCCGCTGGGCAAGCCGGTGGGAATCTCGAAGACAAAATCCGTGTCCCAGGCGCAGTCGTAGAGATCATCGTCATGGAAATGCACCGCCCCATACTGGTGGGGCGCATCGGTCCATTTCATCACCTCGCCTGTCCAGTGCGAGCCCCGCATGGCGCGGGTGGGCATGTTGACCAGTTCGCCATGCAAACTGTCCGGTCCTCGGTCGGAAATCTTTTGGGTGGAAATGTCCAGGCTGAAATCCCACCAGGCCAGAATATCATCACCCTGCAGCAGCTTGGGATTTTCCAGCCGGCCGTTGAAATGGTCGCGATAATTGTTCGCTGCCAGCAGCAGGCTGGTGGGCGGATCGATGGCGGCGGAAAGACTTGCTTCGCCGTTGCCGTTCACGCCCCAATCCTGTGTCAGCGCTGTCTGCACCAGCCGCAGCGACCCGCCTGCGCAGATCACATCCAGTTGATACCAGCGCCGTTCCAGCATCGGCGCCGCCACCTGGCAGCGCGCACCACCGACGACCAGTTCGACGCCCTCCGCGCTGACATAGAGCGAAAGCCCCTTGCCGCCCTGCAGGGACAACACCGCCTGCGGCCGTCCATCCAGCAGCCAGGGCTGCACCCGCACCGACAAAGTCCAGTATTCCGGCAAAACAAGACCATCCAGCGGCACCACGCCGTAAGAGCCGCCATGAATGGCCTGTTTGCGGCCCGGATATGTCCCGGCAAAAGATGCCGGGACATCCTGGAAGATCATGCCAGGCCCGGCCGGATTGGGATCGGCGCTGCGGATCCGCACCAGGTCGGCACGATAATTCGCAGCGCTGCAGGACACCTTGACGGCAATGCGCCCGCCGGCGCGCGCCGACCAGCGATCGGTATAGGCGATCAGCGGCGAATTCGTCATGTGACGGCCTCCCCGCGCTCGACCGCAGCCAGCGCACGGGTGAAGCGGGCGAACAGCTCGTCCACCTCAGCCTCGGTGATGATCAGCGGTGGGGCAAAGTTGATGGTGTCCTTCACCACCCGCAGCAACAGGCCTTCCGCCATCATCGCCTCCTGCATCGCCCGGCCGCGTGCGCCCACCGCTTCGGCCAAGCTGTGCAACTGCACCGCGCCGCCCAGGCCGATGCCGCGGGTGTTGAACACCATCGGATGCCCGGACAGCGAGCTGATAAGCTTCTGCAACCGGGGACCAACGCGGCGGACATGACCCAGCAGGTCGCGTTCCTCGATGATTTCGATCATGCGCAGCGCGACGGCCGCGGCCACCGGATGACCGCCATAGGTTGCGGCATGGGAGAAAATGCCCTCCTCGTCCGAGCCGCGCTCCAGCGCATCATAGAAATCGCCGTCCATCACAATCGCCGAAATCGGGAAATAGGCGGCGGACAACGCCTTGGCCAGGGTCATGCAATCGGGACGCATGCCGAAAGTCTGGGCCGCGAACATGCTGCCGGTGCGGCAGAAGCCGGTGATCACTTCATCGTCGAACAGCAGGATGCCGTAGCGGTCCAGAATCGCGCGCAGGCCGGTGAGATATCCGGCGGGCGGCACCACGCAACCGGCGCTGAAGGACACCGGGTCCAGGATCATCGCCCCCACCGTTTCGGGGCCGGCCCGCTCGATAGCCTGTTCGATTTCGGCCAGCAGGCGCGCGGTGAAGCCGGCCTCGTCCTCGCCGGCACGCGCGTCATTGGGAAAGTCCGGCTGGCTGACGGTGATGACATCGTCCATCGGCAGGTTGAAGGCCCGCGCCGTACCGGGAAAGCCTCCGAGCGGGGCCGTCGCCACCGTCGCGCCATGGTAACTGAGGGCGCGGGCGATCACCTTGACCCGCCTCGGTTCGCCGCGATGGCCATTGCGAAAGCGCAGGAACTTGATGAGGAAATCGTTGGCTTCAGAGCCGGTGGAGGCGAAGGCGACCCGCGCCTTGGCCATCGGCGCCATCGCGGCGAGCTTCTCGCCCAGGGCCAGCGCCGCCGGGACGGTGCGGTACAGGCCGGAGGCATACGCAGGCAACTGGCGCATCTGGCGGATGGCGGCCTCCACCAGCTCCGGATCGGAAAAACCCAGCGCCGCGCTGTAGAAGGAGGAAGTGCCCTCGATATATTCCCGCCCATTCTCATCGATCAGGAAAATGCCCCTGCCCTTTTCGATCACCAGCGGGCGGGTGGTGCGGGCATGGCGCAGGTTGGTGAACCCGATCAGGGTCGCGTTGTCGGGAGCATTGCCGCGGTGGGGCATAAAGGAACTGCCTGGCCTTGTATGCCTGAACGACCGGAACCGGAGCGGCGCTCTGATCCTAGGCAGGACCCATTGGAAGGGAAAGACCCTGCGTGCGCGGCAGCCGGATGGCCGTGCCAAGGAAAACCGGGCAGCCGGACTAAAACATTGTATTCACTTACTTATTCTTACGCCAAAACGCAAATGAGCATCTCGGCCAGCGATTTGCCGCTACGACAACCGATACTGGAGTCTCACCCTACATCCGCGGCGTAGAGCGCCGAAAAAAAGGGCCGCAGCTTTGCGGCTGCGGCCCAGGGACTACCGGTCAAATCCAGGGGGACCAACCGGGCAAACAAACTCTGTACGCGCGGCTCAGAACTTGCCGCGTATGCCGATCGTGAAATAGCGGCCCATGTAATCTTCGCCGATCAGCACCGGTATGCCGAAGCCCGGATTGCCGGACGATCCGATGGTGATCGGCGGATTGTTGTTGGCGACATTCTGCACCGAGAAATACATCTGCGCAGTGGACTTCTCATCGAAGGTGACGTTCCTGGTAACCGTAAAGTCCGTCGTGTCGAACGATTGCACCCGGCGCTCGGCATAGATCTGCGGATTGATGGCCAGCTGGTTTTTGTTGGCGCCGCTAAAATAATGCCACTGCGCGTCGAAGCTCCAATCACCCAGCGTATAGTCGGCGAAGAAGGTGGCATGGCCCTTCGGTTGGTTGGTGTAGGTGCGGTTGGCCCCCAGGAACTGAACGGTGTTGATCTTGGGAGAGACGTTCAGCAGGGCGCGAAGGCTGACGCCGCCCGGCAGGCTGTCGTCGATATCGGCCATGTTGAAGTGATAGTCGATCTCGTAATCCTCGCCCTCGGTCGCCTGGAAAGCGGTATTGAGGACCTGGGACAGGACGGCCGTGGGATAATTGGCCGACGAGGTGCTGGTGGCCGAAATCGGGCGCTTGTACAGGGCGCAGAACGGTGAGGCGCCGCCCGAATTGTTGCACAGCGCCTGGATCTGCACGTTGGTTCCGTTGACGTTCTGGATCGAGTTGCGCAGGTTGATATTGTAGAAATCCGCTGACGCCGTCAGGCCGGGAATCCAGCTCGGCGTCAGCACGATGCCGGCGGTGTAGGTTCGCGCCACTTCCGGCACCAGCTTGGAGTTGCCCTGGGTCACGACCTGCGTGCCTGTGCCTGCGAAATTGGTCAGGAGATCGAAAAAGCCGGAGGACGAAGAGGTCGTGGGCTGGAACAGATCGTTCAATGTGGGCGCGCGAATGTCGACGGATGTCGTGCCGCGAAAGCGGACATCGTCATTCACATGCCAGTCCAGGCCGACCTTCCAGGTCTGCACCGAGCCGGAGACGCTGTAATCGGTATAGCGTCCCGCCACATCGACATTGAAAGACTGGATCAGCGGCACATCCTTGATGACCGGAATGTTGCCTTCCAGCGCGAATTCCCAGACGCTCTGGCGCGCCGAGACGTTGGCCAGGGTATTGTTGTCCCACAGTGCCTGGGTGACGGCGCCGCCCGGGTTGGCGTCACCACACAGGCGCAGGCCGGAGCAGTTGACCAGAGCGGTCGGCGAGGCGTTGGATTTGATGTCATAACTCATCCAGCGGGCTTCGCCCGACAGCGCCACGCGGACCGGCCCAGCCGGCAATTCGAACAGGTCGCCGCTGATGCTGCCGGCGATGTCGTCCAGGCCATTGGTCAGGGCGGCGTTGGTGTTGCGCGACCAGTATTTGAAGGCCGCATCCGAGATGGACGTCGGGCCGAACGGATCCAGCGGCACGCAACCCGGATAGAGATCGCCCAACTGGGAGATCGCCGCCTGGGTGTTGTTCCAGCATTTCAGCTGGCCGTTTTCGATCACCGTGTCCGCCTGGGCGTCATGGAACTGGTTGTTGCCATTGTTGACGCCAGTGATGGAGTCACGGCTTTCGCCATGGGTGTAGTGCAGATCCCAGGTCCATTTGCTCCACGCCTCGCCATTGATGCCGGTGGAGACGACCAGGTTGCGCGTCACCGAGTTGGTGCCGCGGCCCGGCTGGTTGTCCAGCCACTTTTGCTTCTTGAAGAT
>JACCXK010000141.1 GCA_013697055.1 Alphaproteobacteria bacterium | reverse complement strand
CCGCCTTTGCTATGCAGTTTTGACTAGCGGTTGGACAGGACCAGGGCGGCGATCAGGCCGGTAGCGGCAGCGGCCAGGACGTAATTGTTGTCCACCTGGCGCCACTCATAACCGCGCGGCGGGCGCTGCAGGTGACGGCGCTGCCAGTCATTGACGCGCTGGCCGCGATTCCAGTCGTTGCGCTCGATGCGGCCGCCTTTGCGCCAGTTGTGACGGTTGTTGTTGTTATTGTTGTTGTCATAACGGTTGTTGTTGTCGTGACGGTCCATCACGTTGCCGCGACGATCGTCATGGCGGTTATTGTCCCTGCCCCTGGGCAAAAGCGCCGCCGACCGGCGCGATCAAAAGCGAAAGGGCAGTGGTGGCAATCAGGAAGCGTTTCATGGGGGTATCCTTTTCTATCTGTGCCATTACGCACAGGACACTATGCCGTTCCGCATGAACCCCGACTGAATGCATTACGGCGGAATTAATATGGTTGTCGCAAAGTGTGCGCTTGTCGCCCGGGCATGTTTTCCCTGCAAGCCAGCCCACCGCTTCAAACACTTAAAACAGGAGGCACCGGCCTCGCGACTCTGTTGATATGGCGGCAGGGGGCCGCCATGAGCGCGCGTAACTGGGGATTGCTGCTGCTTTTGACCTTGCTGTGGGGCAGCTCCTTCTTCTTTTACAAGGTGCTGGTCGCGGTGTTGCCGCCGGTCACGGTGGTGCTGGGCCGGGTGGGCATCGCCGCCATCGCCATGAATTTGTGGTTGCTGGCGCAAGGCGCGGGTATGCCGCGGTCGCCGCGATTGTGGGCGCGTTTCCTGCTGCTGGGGCTGCTCAATACCGTCATTCCCTTTATCCTGATCGCCTGGGGTGAGACCCGCATCTCGAGCGGCCTGGCCTCGATCCTCAACGCCACCACGCCGATCTTCATGGTGGCGGTGGCGCATTTCGGCACCCATGACGAAAAACTGTCCTGGGCCAAGATCGCCGGCATTGTGCTGGGCGTTGTGGGCGTTGTGGTGCTGGTTGGGCAAGACGCCTTTGCCGGCGGAGGGTATATCTGGGGCGCGTTGGCGGTGATCGGCGCCTCCTGCGCCTATGGTTTTGGCGGCGTCTACAGCCGTCGCTTCAGGGATTTGCCGCCGATGCAGGCGGCGACCGGGCAGATCACCGGCGGCGCCATTCTGCTGTTGCCACTGTCGTTGCTGGCCGATCATCCCTGGACGTTGCCGATGCCCGGCGGGGCGGTCTGGGCCTCGCTGCTGGCAATCGCGCTGGTCAATACAGCGCTGGCCTATTTCGTCTATTTCAAGATGGTGGCGACGGTAGGCGTGACCTACATCTCGCTGGTGACGTTTCTCATTCCCATCATCGCGCTCCTGCTGGGTGCGGCTTTCCTGAATGAAAGTGTGACGGCGCAGGCGCTGGCCGGCATGGCGATCATCGCGCTGGGACTGGCGGCGATTGATGGGCGATTGCTTCGCCTAGGCCGCCGTCCATCCATGAGGAGCGGTCCGCGAAGCGGATGAGCAGGTCCGGTGGACCTGCGAAAGCGATGAATGCCCTGAGCGCAAGCGAAGGGCGCGGCCTCAGGCGGCGGTCCATCCGCCGTCAATGCTGATAATCGCGCCGGTGATCGAGCGCGCCATGTCGCCCGCCAGGTAAACCGCCAGCGCCGCCACTTCTTCCACCGTCACGAATTGCTTGGTGGGCTGGGCGGTGAGCAGCACATCGTTGATTACCTGTTCGCGGGTCAACCCGCGCGCCGCCATGGTGTCGGGAATCTGCTTTTCCACCAGCGGGGTCCAGACATAGCCGGGGCAGATGGCGTTGGAGGTGATGCCGAAGGTGGCGGTTTCCAGTGCCACCGTCTTGGTGAAGCCAGCGATGCCATGCTTGGCCGCGACATAGGCCGACTTGAAGGGCGAGGCGACCAGGGCATGCGCCGACGCGGTGTTGATGATGCGGCCCCACTTTTTCGCCTTCATGCCCGGAATGGCGGCGCGGCACGTGTGGAAGGCCGATGACAGGTTGATGGCCAGGATCTGGTCCCATTTTTCCGGCGGGAAGTCCTCGACCGGTGAGACGAACTGGATGCCGGCATTGTTGACCAGGATGTCGACAGAGCCGAGCTGCTTGATGGTCTCCGTCACCATGGCTTCGGTCTGGTCACCCTTGCTCATGTCGGCGCCGCTGTAGATCGCCTTGACGCCGAAATCCTGCTCGATGCCGCTGCGCTCCTTTTCGATCGCCGCCGCGTCGCCGAACCCATTGATGCAGATGTCGGCGCCTTGCGCTGCCAGCGCGCGGGCGATGGCCAGCCCGATTCCGCTCGTCGAGCCGGTGACGAGGGCGACTTTGCCTTTGAAGCTGGCGGCCATGGCATTTCTCCTGCGCGGGGCAGGCCAAGCATGGCAGGGGCGGACGCGATTTTGCATGAGCAATAAGGCCGCAGCGGGCGAAAAATGCCGCGAATTGGGCTATGATTCGCATCCATGGATACCAAGCCCATGCCGCCTTCAAACGGCCACCCCTCCGGTCACCGCTATGCCCCCGTGCCGCGCCCGGACAATTGCGGCCGCATCGCCCTGGTGCTGCAGGGCGGCGGCGCGCTGGGCGCCTATCAGGGCGGGGTCTATCAGGCGCTGCATGAATCGGGGCTGGAGCCGGAATGGGTTTCCGGTGTCAGCATCGGCGCCATCAACGCGGCGCTGATCGCCGGCAATGCACCGGAGCGGCGGCTGACGGCGCTGTGCGAATTCTGGGATCGCATCACCGACCGCAACATCTGGCCCTATACGCCGGACGGCGACATTTACCGCCAGAGCCGCAATACCGTCTCGGCCCTGACCACGGCGCTGTTCGGCCAGCCCGGCATGTTCAGTCCGCACAAGACCAATCCCTGGCTGCTGCCGCCCGGCGCCAAGGACGCCACCAGCTTTTATGATAACACGCCGCTCAGACAGACCCTGGAAGAGTTGGTGGACCTCAAGCGGCTGAACAGCGGCGATGTGCATTTTTCGGTCGGGGCGGTCAATGTCCTGACCGGCAATTTCGTCTTTTTCGACAACCGCCGCGAGGAAATCTGCCTGGAGCATGTCCTGGCAAGTGGCGCGCTGCCGCCGGCCTTTCCCATGGTCAGGATCGGCACGGATTATTTCTGGGACGGCGGCATCGTCTCCAACACGCCGCTGCAGCACCTGCTGGCCCAGGACGATGACGTCAACAGCCTGGTGTTCCAGGTGGACCTGTTCAGTGCGCGCGGCGATCTGCCCCGCACCATGTCCGACGTGCTGGGCCGTCACAAGGACATCATGTATTCCTCGCGCACCCGCCATGTGACCGACAATTTCGCGCGCCTGCAGCGCTGGAAGGCGCGCGCCTTTGAGGCGCTGGTCAAGGTGCCCGAAGCCGACCTGACCGAGGAGCAGCGGCAGATGCGCGAGAAGCTGGCCAAGCTGCCCCAGGCCACCATTCTGCAGCTGATCTACCAGCAGAAATCCTATGAAGGGAACGCGCGCGACTATGAGTTCAGTCCTGATTCCATGCATGAGCATTGGAAAAACGGCCATGAGGATACGGTCAGCACCCTGCAGCGCAAGGACTGGCTGAACATGCCGCCGGCCAATATCGGCGTCGTCACCCATGACGTGCACCGTGAAAATGAAGGCCGCTGAATTTGCCCCCTCCTGACAGGGAAGTAGTCTCCATCGCCGCGCGGCTGGAGCGGCTGCCTGCCACGCGCGGTTTCTGGCGGCGCCTGACCTGGCTGTCCCTGGGCGGCTTCTTTGAATTCTATGATCTGTTTCTCGCCGCCTATATCCAGCCGGGGCTGGTCAAGTCGGGCATCCTCACCACCACGACGCCCGGCCTGTTCGGCACCACCGGTTTTGCCGGTTTTGTCGCCGCCTTTTTCAGCGGACTTTATGTGGGCACTTTCGTTTTCGGTTTTTGCGCCGACCGGCTGGGGCGGCGGGTGATCTTCACCGGCTCGCTCCTGTGGTACGCCGCCGCCTCGCTGGTGATGGCCTTTCAGCAGGATGCCTTCGATCTCAACCTGTGGCGCTTCATCTGCGGCATCGGCATTGGGGTGGAGCTGGTGACCATCGACACCTATATCGCCGAGCTGGCGCCGCCCCGGATGCGCGCCCGCGCCTTTGCCGTGTCCAACATCATCCAATTTTCCGCCATTCCGCTGGCGGCGCTGCTGGGCTGGCTCCTGGTGCCGCACGTCGTGCTGGGCCTGGATGGTTGGCGCTTTGTGGTGCTGGCCGGATCGGTGGGCGCGGTGCTGGCCTGGTTTGTGCGCGCGCGGCTGCCGGAAAGCCCGCGCTGGCTGGCAAGCCATGGCCGCTCCACCGAGGCCGAGGCCATTGTCGAAGCCTGGGAAGTGGAAGCCAGGCTGGAGGGTGCGGTGTTGCCTGAGCCCAGGTCGATTCCCACGGAGCAGGGCACGGGCAAATTCCGCGAGATCTGGCGTCGGCCTTATCTGGGCCGCACTGTGATGCTGATCGTCTTCAATGTCTTCCAGGCGGCGGGCTATTACGGCTTTGCCAGCTGGGTGCCGGCGCTCCTGGTGTCCAGCGGCATCTCGGTGACAAAATCTTTGGGCTACACCTTCATCATCGCCATCTCCGCGCCGTTCGGGCCCGCGCTGGGCCTGTTGTTCGACCGGTGGGAACGCAAATGGGTGGTGACGGGCGCGGCGCTGGCGATCGCGGCGGCGGGCCTGGCCTTCACCCAGGCGCATGCGATGCTGGCCGTCATCGCTTGCGGCGTATCGCTGACCCTGGCCAACAACATCATGTCCTTCGCCTATCATGGCTATCAGCCGGAGCTGTTTCCCACCCGGGTGCGCGCCCAGGCGGTGGGCTTTGTCTATTCCTTTTCGCGGCTCTCCACCGTGTTCAGCGCTTTCGTCATTGCCGCGATTCTGCGGCAGTTCGGTTCAGCCGGCGTGTTCATCTTCATCGCCGGATGCATGGTCATCGTGGCGGCGGTGATCGGGATTTTCGGGCCGCGTACGCGCGACTATTCCCTGGAAGAAATTTCCGCCTAGAGCATGATCCGATTTCTCTGAAATCGGATCATGCTCTAGATTCTTGGTTTGTCGCGCAATTTGCCGGAAAATCGATTCCGATTTTCCAGATTGCGCTCTAGGGCGTGGTGGTCGTCGGCGGAGCCACGGGGCTTGTGCTGGTGGCCCCGGGGCCATTGTCCGCCGTCGCCAGCGCGATGCCGATGCCGGCCAGCGTGACACCAGCCACTACGATCATTGCCGTGCCATTTTCCAGCTGGGCCTGGCGTATGCCGGCCGGCTTTCCCGGTTCCAGCGGGGAAGGATTGGCGGCGAACGCCGCCGGGGAAAACAGGGCAAGGGTCAGAACGGGAACCAGATATCTTTTCATACAACTCTCCAAAACGCCCGCCCAAATGGAGAAGGCCGATGGAGACGATGGGTTCCGATTAAGTTGTTGTAAGAGGCTGCAATTATGTTCACTTAATCTTGCAAGGGAAGAAATAAAGTAACGGCATGAATTACCGCCACGGTTACCACGCAGGGAACTTCGCCGATGTGGTCAAACACATTGCGCTGGTCGCGATCCTGCAGCATCTGAAAAAGAAGGACGCCGCCTTCGCCGTGCTGGATAGCCATGCCGGGCGCGGCCGCTATGATCTCGGCGGCGCAGAGGCAGGCAAGACCGGCGAGGCTCGCAATGGCATTGCCCGGTTGAGCGGCATGTCAGGCGCGATGCCCGAGGCGCTCGCCACCTATCTGTCGCTGGCGCGGCAGAACCATGCCTATCCGGGCTCGCCCTTGATTGCCGCCCAGCTGTTGCGCAACCAGGACCGGCTGACCGCGATCGAGAAGCATCCGGAGGAGTTCGCCATCCTGAAAGATGTGCTGGTGCCGTTCCGCAATGCCGTGGTGGAGAATGCCGACGGCTATGCCCGGTGCCTCAAGCTCTTGCCGCCGCCGGCGCGGCGCGGGCTGGTGCTGATGGACCCGCCCTTTGAATCGCCGGACGAGTTCTCCGCCCTGGCCCAGGCGCTGCGCGAAGGGGTCCGCAAATTCGCCACCGGCATTTTCCTGGCCTGGTATCCCATCAAGTCGCAAGCCGAGGCGGATGGCTTCACCGGCGAAGTGCTGGCCGGCGGCGTCGCCAAGGCGCTGGTGGTGGATACCAAAATCACGGCGCCGGAAGGCAAGCTGGGCAGCGCCGGCCTGCTTGTCATCAATCCGCCTTACGGCTTCGCGGCCGCCATGCAGGACGTGGCTGGGGCCATCTCACCGCGGCTCGATACGGCCCTGACCGTGCAGTGGATCACCGGTTCCGAGTAAGTTTTTCCCGGTAATCCAAGGCATTTCAGCCGCCGTAAATTGACCGAAACGGCGGGGCTGACTAGTCTGCCGCCGCAGGGAGTGGGACATGGGCAAAAAAGTCTTCATCAGTCATTCCAGCAAGGATTCCAAGACCGCCACGGCGATCTGCGTGGCGCTGGAAGCGCGCGGTCATCAATGCTGGATGTCGTCGCGCGACATCAAGCCCGGCGAGAATTTCCAGGGCACCATCGTGCGCGCCATCCGCGAGGCCGGCGTGATGGTGCTGGTGTTCTCCGCCAACGCCAACAATTCCGACGAGATCAAGAAGGAAATGGCGCTGGCCAGCCAGTCGCGCAAGATGGTGATCCCGGTGCGCGCCGAAGACGTGCTGCCCTCCGAGGATTTCACTTATGAACTGGCGACCCGGCAATGGATCGACATGTTCGTCGACTGGGAAAAGTCGATCGAGGTCCTGAGCCATCAGGTCGGTGAGGCGGTCCCGAAGGAAGATATCGGCGTGCGGCCGCCGCCGCCACCTTCGGTGTCGCCGACCCGCAAGAGCCCCGCGCCGGTGTTCGCCATCGTCGCCCTCCTGTTGCTGGCCGGCGGTGCCGCCGCTTATTGGTCAACGCGCAGCTCCGCGCCGGCCCCCGCTTCCGTCTCCGCTCCCTTGGCGGCGCCGGTCGCTTCGGTCGCGCCGGCTGCCCAGCCTTCGTCCGGATCGGGCATGAATGCCCAACTGGAAAGCCAGTTGTGGGATTCGGTGAAGACCAGCAACGACGTCTCGGTGGTGCAGTCCTATCTGGACAAATACCCGAACGGCACCTTCACGGCGGTCGCGAAAGCCCGGCTGGCGGAGCTGAACAATCCGGCGCAGGCGGCGAAGGCGCATACCGCCAATAATGGGTTGGCTTCGATGGATGCCGAGATCGCCGCGATGTACAAGCGGGCGCGGGCCAATGCGGTCGATACCTCCGCCGTGGCCGATGAGCAAACCGCCTGGCTGGCCCGCCGCGCCAGCTGCGGCGGCGATCCCGGATGTCTGCGTCATAGCTATGCCGAGCGGCGCGCCGAACTGAGCCGCTGGATCACCGGCGACTGATCGCAATCCGCAAACATTTTGAACGTGTTTTGGGCAGTCTGCGCCGATTGCGCGCCGCCAAAATGTGCAGGCGCGTTGAATCCCTCTCATCATGCACACTTGGTCGCGGCCAAAGCGGGCGAATTCGCAGCCAGCGATATTTGCGCTGCTTGTGAGAGGTATTGCAGCCGCTAACCTTTCCCCAACGACAGGGGAGTCTTGACCGATGCACACGCCCGGCACCACACGCCGCCAATTGTTGACCGCGATCGGCATGATGGGCGGAACCGCCGCGCTCTACCAGGCGATGACCACCATGGGGCATGCCGCCGAGACCCAATATAGCGGCCCGCCCGACCTGTCGGGCGCGCGCCCCGGCGCCTCGGTGCTGGTGCTGGGCTCCGGTCTTGCCGGCATGCTGGCGGCCTATGAGCTGGGCAAGGCCGGCTACAAGGTCCGCATCCTGGAATTCCAGAACCGCGCCGGCGGGCGGAACTGGTCGCTCTATGGCGGCGACACCTATACCGAACTGGGCGGCGCCACGCAGAAGGTGGGCTTTGCGTCCGGCCATTACCTCAATCCCGGCCCCTGGCGCATTCCCCATCACCACCGCACCCTGCTGCATTACTGCAAGGCGTTCGGCGTCGCGCTGGAGCCTTTCATCCAGTTCAACCACTCGGGCTATGTCCACAATGCCGGCGCCTTTGGCGGCAAGCCGGTGCGCTACCGCGAGGCGGCGGCCGACTTTGAAGGCAATGTCGCCGAACTGCTGGGCAAGGCGATCGACCAGAAGGCGCTGGATGCGCAGCTGACCGCCGAAGACAAGGACAAGCTGAAGGAAGCCTTGCGCGGCTGGGGCATGCTCGACCAGGACATGAAGTACAAGGCGAACCTGTTGTCCGCCGAGCATCGCGGCTATGAGCGGCCGCCCGGCGGCGGCGTCAACGGTTCGCCGATTCCGTCGGAGCCATTTCCCTTCCGCGATGTGGTGAACAGCCAGGTGTGGAAGAACATGGCCTTCTTCATGAACCATGAAATGCAGACCACCATGTTCCAGCCGGTGGGCGGCATGGGCATGATCGGCAAGGCGTTCCAGCGCCAAGTGCAGCCGATGATCACCTTCAACGCCAAGGTGACTAGGATCCACCAGGACGAGGCCGGGGTGACGGTGACCTATGCCGATACCGCTTCCGGTTCGGTGACCGAGGCCAAGGCCGATTACTGCGTCTGCGCCATCCCGCTGGGGGTGCTGAACCAGATTGAAAACAACATGGCGCCGGCCAAGAAATCGGCCATCGCCGCGGTGCCCTATTCCAACTCGGTGAAGATCGGGCTGCAGATGGCGCGGCGCTTCTGGGAAACCGACGATTACATCTATGGCGGCCACAGCTTCACCAGCCAGGATATCGCGCTGATTTCCTATCCCAACTATCATCTGTTCGAGGACGGCCCCGGCGTGCTGCTGGGTGCTTTCGCCAGCGGCGCGGGGGCATACCGGCTCGCCGGCATGACGCCGGAGCAGCGCATCGAGGCGGCGCTGGCCCAGGGCTCGGTGTTCCACCCTGGCACCTATCGCAAGGAATACCAGACCGGCGCCTCGGTGGCCTGGAGCCGCGTGCCCTGGACCATGGGCTGCTGCGCTCGCTGGAACGAGGAGACGCGCAAGACCCATTACCAGGAGCTGGTGAAGGTGGACGACCGCGTCGTGCTGGCGGGCGAGCATGCTTCGTATGTCGGTTGCTGGATGGAGGGGGCGTTGCTTTCCTCGCTGGACGCCATTACCCGCCTGCACAAGCGCGCGCTGGAGGCCTGATCATGAAAACCCGCGCAGCTTTTATCTTCCTGTTGGCGCTCACCGCGCCCGCATTGGCGCAAGCCCCCAGCGGCGGCGACACGCCGGGCAGCGCCACCAACAAGACGCCGCCGCCGGTCACCGGTGAGCAGGTCTACAAACAGGTTTGCCAGGCCTGCCACATGGCGGACGGCATGGGCGGCAAGGGCGCCGCGATGATTCCGGCGCTGGCGAAAAATGCCAAGCTGGAAGAGCCCGGCTATCCCATCGGCATGATCATGCAGGGCAGGGGCGCGATGCCGCCGCTGACCGATCTGCTCGGCCCGGCCCAGATCGCAGGCGTGGTCACCTATGTCCGCACCCATTTCGGCAACAACTACAAGAAGCCGGTGACCGAGGCCGAGGTCAAGATGATGATGGGGCAGTAGGCGGGGGTAACTCAATTCAGTTTGCGGCGTTCGCGAACAGCGGTCACAACGTCATGAATGGCTGATGAGACAAGATCTGGGTTGTCGACAATAATATTGTGACCATCCCTTGCAGCAGTCATTAAGCGGCTATCAGAAGACAGTGCCGCAAGCCGGACCTGTGCCTTCTGCCAGCCTTCTTCCCTCCACGCATCGGATCCAGCGAATGGTTGACCGTGACGGATTACGACCAGAGGAAGCGTGCCCAGGGTACCGAAGCCTCCTGCTTTCTGCATGGCTGGCGGCGTGTTGTCATAACCCTGTGTCAGCTCAACAGCGACACAGTGATAAAAGCTGGGTCGCAGTATGAGGGCGTTGGCCTCTCGACGCTCAGCGTCCGTTAAATGGGGGGAATAGGATGCCGCAGAGGGATCGATCGCCACAAGGGCGCGCAGCAATCCGAAACGCGCCAGCCGTTCTGACCGCTCGCTCTGACTAACGGCGGCGGCCACGCCTTTTAAGGCTTTGGCCTGAAATACCTCGCCTTCTTCACCCGAATCGACAAGCACAATTCCCGCAACGGTGTGCGGGTTGTCCTTGAGATACTGCCGCGCGATCAGACCACCGTAGGAGTGTCCGGTCATTATGAAAGGTCCGCGTTCGCCATTGGCGGCAAGTATCTTGTGCAGTTCATCGGCCTGGCCTGCGATGTTTATTGGCCGAATTGCGGGCTCACTCCAGCCAAGCCCGGCGCGGTCGTATATGCACACGTGGGAATACTTGGCTACGCGATCCTGCAATGGCCGAATGAGGACGGCCGGTATCCCGTTCCCGGTTATCTGGACGACGGTGGGAGCGCCACGTCCTTCGCAGAACATGTGTCGCCGGCCATTGCCGGTTTCCGTCATCCGGCCGGGCGGCGGATAAAGGCGCTTGTCGCGAAGTTCTATCCATTTTTCTGCCGTAAAACCGGTCAGCAAGCCGACGGCAAGCAAGCCAAATAACGCCAGCGCAGCAAACCCCAGCCATCTGAAGGCTTTCCCCAAGCCCTGGCTGTAACGTTTCCCATTGTTCTTTTCGATCGCGCCCATTTGCTCCTCCAGTTCTTCAGTCGTTCGCTCATACAAGGTGGCGCAGGTGCAGCCGCAGCGCCGCCACGAATTCCTTCGGGTTGGTGAAGCAGGCGAAATGGCCGCCTTCGATGACGGCATAGGCTTTGCCCTTTGATTGCACCTTGTCGAAATAAGCCTTTGTCACGGCGGCGGGGGTCATGCGGTCATCGCGTCCCTGGATGACGATGTAAGGGACCGCCAAAGCGGGGACATCGCGCATCGCGTCAAACTCGGACATTTCCTTGCCGATATTGCGGGCTTCGAAACGATAGCCCGCGAACCATTTCGCACCGGCCGGGTTGGGATGGTCCTCCGGTCCCGTGTAGCGGTCCAAAATCGCGATATAGGGCTGGTCGGGCGGCGCCTTGGCCGCCCATTGATGCAGCGCCTTCATCTCGGCGCCGTCATGGCTGTGCGGCACGTCCGTCTGTGTTTCCTGCCATTCGGAGTTGCGGATGACGCTGACGAACTGTGCTGTCCCGACATAGGCGTAAAACAGATCGGGCCTGCGCTGCGCCACCTTCAGCCCCAGCAGACTGCCGGTAGACTGGCCCACCAGCACCAGCTTCGGCTTGCCCAACGTCTTGCGCACATATTCGGCCAGTTCGATCGCGTCATCCACAACCCGGTCCAGGTTGAAAGCCGGCATGCCGCCGTTCTTCTCATAGGTCTTGCCGGCGCCGCGCTGGTCCCAGTTCACCACCGTGAAGTCGCGCTCCCACGGCTTGAACTGGTCCAGGAAAGGCGACTGCGCTTCGCCCGGGCCGCCATGCAGATAGAGGATCACGGGGTTGGCGCGGTCCTGGCCCTGGATGGCGATCCACTGGTCGATACCGCCAATCTGCACAAAGCCGGATTCGTCGATTCCATTGGCGGCCAAAGCGGGAGCCGCCCCGAAAACGGCCGCGCCCGCCATGATCTGCACCAGCTGACGTCTTGAAAAGTCTGTCATTTTCGCCTCCGCAGCGTCTTTTTATATCGATAATCAATAAATTACTTGCTGTCAATCGATAAGTGCGATATCGATGTCCAATAAGAACTCGGGGAAGGCTCAAATGCCCAAAGCGCACCATCTCTTTACCGCCACTGGTTGGGCGCTGAATGCCGCCATGCTGGTCAGCCTCTTTCTGACTGGGGTGCTGGTCCTGGCTTTCGGCGTTTGTGCGCTGGCGGCGGTCGGGCTTATTCACCTGCCGATCCCGGTCGAGGACCTGAAGGACCTCAAGGACATCCCACTTCAGTTGATCTTTGTGGCGGGCGCGGTCGCCTGCGCCTCCGGCGTGTTTCTGCTGGCCCTTCTGACCCTGGTGCTGCTGATGACGGCCCGGATCGTGAAGAGCGCGGAGACGGACCCCTTTGTGGAGGACAATGCACGGCGGCTGATGCAGATCGGCTGGCTGCTGCTGGCGATACAGGTGGTGGGCCTGACCGCTGGCATGATCATCTCGCTGTTCCCCAAACCCGTGAGCGACCATGTCCAGGCCGGGTTCGATCTCTCTCCCGTCGGCATCCTGGCGGTGCTGCTGATCTTCGTGCTGGCGCAGATCTTCCGGCGGGGCGCCCAGATGCGGGCCGAGCTGGAAGGCACCGTGTGATGGAGATCATCGTCAAGCTGGACGACATGCTCTATGCCCGGAGGATGACGCTGACCGAGCTGGCGGAGAAGGTGGACATCACCCTCGCCAACCTGTCGATCCTCAAGACCGGCAAGGCCAAGGCGATACGCTTTTCCACCCTGGCCGCGATTTGCGAGGCGCTGGATTGCCAGCCCGGCGACATCCTGGCCTTCGAGGGCGACGAGAAAGAGCGATCGGGTCCTCAGCTCATCCGCGTGAAATAGACCAATCACTCAATTCAAGAGAAAAGGAGAAGGCTCATGTTGAGTCGCAGATGCTTCATGCTTTCAAGCGCGGCGGTCATGGCCTGCGCACCCGCTTGGGCTACGGCATCGTCTTCGGACGGCGTCCCGGCTTTGCTTGCCCAGATCCAGCCCGACCAGCACAACAGCGGCGTCGTCGCCGGCCTGCTGGACGGGACAGGGCAGCGGATCGTGACACAGGGCATATCCGGCGCAGATTGCGCGCTGGATGGCGACACGGTTTTCGAAGTCGCGTCCATCACCAAGGTTTTCACCTCCCTGCTGCTGGCGGACATGGTCCTGCGCAAGGAAGTGGCGCTGGACGACCTGGCGGCAAAATACCTCCCGGCGCATGTTCACATGCCGGACTATGAGGGGCGGGGGATTACCTTGCGCGACCTGGCGACCTACGCGCCGGGCCTGCCGGGCTGGCCGGACAATCTTCCGCAGCCGCTGGACATGACCAAGCCGTTTCCCGAATACGCGATGAACCAGATGTATGCGGCTCTGGAGGCCACCAAGATGCCCTATGCACCGGGCAGCACCTATCGCTATTCCAATTTCGGCTTCGGCCTGCTGGGTCATGTTTTAAGCCGGGCCGCCGGCGTCCGCTTTGAAGACCTGCTGGTGTCGCGTATTTGCGCGCCGCTGGGCCTGGACAGCACCCGCTTCACCTTGACACCGTCCATGCAGGCGCGGGTGGCGCCGGGGCATAATGACCAGCTGCAACAGGTGGAAAGCTGGCGCACGACATCGCCCTTCGAGGGCGCGGGTGCGCTTTATTCCACGGCGAACGATCTGCTCAAGTTCCTAGCGGCGGCGTCGGGGCGTGAAGTGTCCGGCCTGGCGCCGGCTTTCGTCACCCTGTTGGAGCCATATCGCAAGCTCAAAACCGCCGACATGCATGTCGCCGCCGGCTGGTTCGTGCTGGCCGGTCACGGGGACGAGCTGGTTTGGAAGAACGGCGACAAGGTCGGG
This sequence comes from Alphaproteobacteria bacterium, assembly GCA_013697055.1. GTDB lineage: Bacteria > Pseudomonadota > Alphaproteobacteria > Micropepsales > Micropepsaceae > Rhizomicrobium. The sequence goes on along the minus strand of JACCXK010000141.1, from coordinate 3,037 downwards.
TATACGAGTTTCATGGGCTATTCGAAGAAGAGTGGCCAAGGCCTTGTCCTGCTCGCCAACAGCGAATGCGCCTACATGCTCACGCCCGTGGGGTGGCATATCTTGAACCCGGATATTCCGGTGAAAAAACTGGGCACTTGAGGGAAACGGCGCGGCGACGGAGTAATTTCCGCCGCCGCCCGTTCCTAGCTCTTGGTGCGGATCTTCGCCGCCTTGGCGCATTCTTCCAGCACGGTCATGTAGCGCGCCACGCCATCGGCGCCGACGATGAAGGGGCTGGGATCGCTCGCCTTGCGCACCCAGCGGCTGCGGATCCAGGCCTGGTCGTACATCGAGTGATTGGAGAAGACGATGGTGGCGCCCGCCGCCTTGGCCGCGGCGGCGAACTTCTCCGCCGAGGCGATATAGGTGTCGAAGCGAGCCTTGCTGCGCGGGAAGTTAAAGCCCATGCCGCCCGAATAGGCCACCGTCAGCGTCTTGCCGTGATCCTTGACCGGAAACAGGTAAGACAGGGTGCCGAGCGTGTGACCCGGCGTCTTGATGATGGTGATGGTCTCATCGCCCAAGGTCAGCTTCTGGCCGTCCGTCGCCTCCATGTCACGCTTGGGCACGCCGCCGGGCATGTTATTGGCCTTGTTGATCGCGTCCCAGTCCACCGCGTCCATGATGACATGGGCGCCATACTTGTCCTGCAGCAGCTTGGCGCCTTCGTCATGGTCGCCATGGCCATGGCTGACGATGACATATTTGATGTCGGCGGGATTGAGCCCCAGCTTCTTGAGGCCATCGACGATCTCGGCCTCGGCGGCATAGTTGAACATGGTGTCGATCAAGATGATGCCGGCGCTGGTCTTGATCGCCCAACTGTTATGTTCCTTGGTGCCGACGAAATAGACATTGTCGAACACTTGGGCCGGCTCGGCATACCATTTGTCGCGCGCCGGGATCGGCCGCGGCTTGCCGGACGCCACGGCGCGCATCATGGCGGCACTGGGATCGGCGCCGTCCGAAGGCTGGACGCACAGCACATTCAAGGTACCGGAAAAATCCAGCCCGGCCGCTTTCTGCGCCGCCAGCACGTGCCCGTCCACGGTGTCCGGGACCTGCGCCATGCTTGCACCTGTCAGGCCCAGGCCCACCGCCATCACCCATGCCGCCGAAAATGCTTTGCCCATGATGTTTTCCCCTGTTGTCCGGCGTTGCCGTTTGGCCAATCGGACCATGAATGGGAACAGGGTTCAACGCTGCGCCTTTCCGCAGAAGCGTAAATCTTGGGAAAAGACCTCGCGTGTCAGGCGCCGTTCGGCATCAAGAGGCTGATGACATGGGCTATCAGCAGCATTGCGGCGCCCAGTGCGACGATCTTCATGCCCTTGCGGGGTCCGGCGCCGCGCCAGGAGGATGCGGGTATGGCGCCGTCGCGTCCCGCCCGCGCGTTGCCGGAGATGAAATAGACACCGAACAGCGTTATTCCGGCAAAAACCGTCAAAACGCCGCCATAGCGCAGCGCGGTCATCAAGAACCAGGCGGAGTAGAGAACAAGGGCCATGCTGCCGTAACGCGCCACCAGGCCAATCGGGAACATTAATCGGCAAGCGCCGTTCACGCGGGACCCCCTTGGAGGATCTCTGATGAAAACCGTGCCCGTTTGCCTCTTTGCGCTGGCCTTGTTTGTCCCCGTCCTTGCCTTCGCTGATGTCGGCGCGCGCGTGGAAGTGCTGGGCGTAGGTGTCGGCGCGCATGTCGGCGGCCATGGTGTGGGCGCGGGCGCCCATGTCGGCCCGGTCGGCGCCGGCGCAGGCGCCGGTGATCGCGGCGTGGGAGCCGGCGGGCATGTGGGCCACGTCGTCGAGACGGGTGCGGGCGTGGACCGCCACGGCGTGAATGGCGGCGCCCATGTCGGTCCGGTCGGCGCGGGCGCGGGTGTTGGCGATCGCGGCATCGGAGCAGGCGCGCATGTCGCCTCGGTCGGCGCCGGTGTCGGCGTCCATGCACGCCACTGCCGCTGGCGCCATCACCGCCGCTATTGCGCCTGATCCGAGCCTGAAACCCTGTTTTTGGCCAAGCCAAAGAACGGCTTGCCTTGATCGCATGGCTTCTTTATCACCGCCGGCGGACAGGTGGTCGAGTGGTCGATGGCACCGCACTCGAAATGCGGCGAACCTGCAAGGGTTCCGTGGGTTCGAATCCCACCCTGTCCGCCAATGAAAAGGCCCCCTTGTGGGGCCTTTTCATTGGGGGAGGTCCCGGACCGGCAAGCCCCACTATACTGACGGCCGATGCGATCTTTCCCTTTCTCCATGCCCGATCTGCCCGTAGCGGAATGTCTTCCGCGTCTGCTTGCGGTGCTGAGCGCTGGGCCCAATGCGGTGCTCGTTGCCCCTCCGGGTGCAGGCAAGACAACCACCGTGCCGCTCGTGTTGCTGGATGCGGCACTGATGAATCAGGGCCGTATCGTCATGCTCGAACCGCGCCGGCTGGCGGCGCGGGCGGCGGCCAACCGCATGGCAAGTCTGATCGGCGAACCGGTGGGGCGGACGGTTGGTTTTCGCACCCGGCTTGAAAGCGCCGTGTCCGCCGCCACCCGCATCGAGGTGGTGACGACGGGGCTTCTGGTGCGCCGCCTGCTGGGTGATCCGGGGCTGGATGGCATTTCCACCATCATCCTAGATGAAATCCATGAGCGTTCGCTGGAAGCCGACCTGGCGCTGGCGCTATGCCTGGATGCACAGGCGATGCTGCGGCCGGACCTGCGGTTGCTGGCCATGTCGGCCACTCTCGATGGCGCGCGGCTTTGCGCGATCATGAACGCACCCATCGTGGAAAGCGCTGGCCGCATGCATCCGGTGGAAATTCGCCACGCCGCGCGCGATATTCCGAACGCGCGGGAGCTGCCGGAAGCGATGGCGCGCGCGGTTCGTGCCGCCCTGGCGGAAGCGCCCGGCGATATCCTCGCCTTTCTGCCGGGCATGGGCGAGATCCGCCGCACGCAAACAGCGCTTGACGGACTCGATGCCGCGGTTCTGCCGCTGCATGG
>JACCXK010000185.1 GCA_013697055.1 Alphaproteobacteria bacterium | reverse complement strand
CTTCTCGCCCTCGTACAGGGCAAAGACGATGTTGGTATTGCCGGCGTCGATGGCGAGCAGCATCAGAAGAACACCTCGCCCGCCGCGATGGCGCGCACCTGGCCCTGTTCGTTGAGCAGCAGCGCGCCGGAGGCATCGATGCCTTCAAACACACCGGTGCGGGTCTCGTGTGGCAGGCGCGCCCGAATGGGTCCGCCCAATCCCCCGGCCCGCGCCAGCCAGGCGCTGCGCACAGTCTCAAACCCCTTGCTCATCCACACATCATACCAATGGGCGAAGCGCGCGGCGAGGACACACAGGGCATCCTCGGATGACGGCGCCGCAATGCCCAATTGCGTCAGGGACGTAGCGGGAAATTCCGTGTCGGGTGGAAAGGCGGCCAGGTTGACGCCGATGCCGACCGCCAGCCAACCGGGACACGCTTCCAGCAGGATGCCCGCCAGCTTGGCGCCATCGGCCAGAACGTCATTGGGCCATTTGACCGTGAGGATCGCGTCGGGCGCGAAATGCGCTGCCATCTCGGCCACCGCAAGCGCGGCGACGAAGGAAAGCTGGCCGATAATGGCAGGCGGCACTTCGGGGCGCAGCAGCAGGGTGGTGGCGAGATTGCCGCCATCGGTTTGCCACGCCCGGCCACGGCGGCCGCGGCCCGCTGTCTGGCGATCAGCCGTGATCCAAACCGGACCCGCTTCGCCGGAGGCAGCCAGGCGCTGGGCCTCGCTGTTGGTGGAATCCAGCTCGCTATGGTGGAGTCTGCGATAGCCTCCCGGCCAGGAGATCAAGGAAGCAGCGCCTTGGCGGCGGCGTCCGCGGCGGTGATCACCGGCGAGGCGGCGAAGATGAACAGCAACGCCACCAAGCCGGACAGGACCATGATGGCCTTGGAGCCGATGCCGGTGACTGGATCGAAGCCCGGCGCCGGTTCGTCGAAGAACATCACCTTCACCACCTTGAGGTAGTAGACCAGGCCTACGGTGCTGGCGAGCACACCCAACACCGCCGGAATGAACAGCCCGGCCTGGATGGCGGCGAGGAAGACATAGAACTTGCCGAAGAAGCCCGCCAGCGGCGGCAGGCCGGCGAGGCTGAGGAACAGCATGGAGAAGACCACCGCCAGCTTCAGGTCGGTGCGCGCCAGCCCGGCCAGGTCGGAGATGTTCTCCACCGCCTTGCCGCCACGCTTCATCGCCTGAATGCAGGCGAACACGCCCAGGTTGGTGAAGACGTAGATGGCGAGATAAATAAGCACGCCGCGCGCGCCCAGCGCGGTGCCCGCCGCCAGGCCCAAGAGCGCATAGCCCATGTGACCGATGGAGCTGTAGGCCATCAAGCGCTTGATGTTGGTCTGGCCGATGGCCGCGACCGCGCCCAACGCCATCGACAGCACCGAGATGAAGACGATGATCTGGCGCCACTGGTGGATCAGGTCGGGGAACGGCGTCAGGATGGCGCGCAGGAACAGGCACAGCGCCGCCACCTTGGCGGCGGTGGCGAAATAGGCGGTGACCGGGGTGGGCGCGCCTTCATACACGTCCGGTGTCCACATATGGAACGGCACGGCGCTGACCTTGAAAGCCAGGCCCGAAATCAGGAACACGATGCCGAAGATGATGCCCAGGCCGGGCGTGCCCGCATGGGTGACCGCCGCGATGGCGGAGAAGTCCACGCTGCCGGTGAAGCCATAGATCAGCGAGATGCCGTAGAGCAGCATGCCGGACGACAGCGCCCCCAGCACGAAATACTTCAGGCCCGCCTCGGTGGAGCGCAGGTGATCGCGGTTGAAGGCCGCCAGCACGTACAGCGCCAGAGACTGCAGTTCCAGCCCCATATAGAGCGACAGAAAGCTGGAGGCCGACACCATCAGCAGCATGCCGAGGGTGGCCAGCAGCATCAGCACCGGCAGTTCAAAGCGCGAGACTTTTTCGGCGGCGAAGAATTCGTCGGCCAACAGGACGGACAGGGCCGCGCCAGTCAGGATCAGCACCTTGGCGAAGCGCGAGAAACCGTCGGCGATGAAGGCATTGTGGAAGGCCGAGACATTGTCGGGACCCATCACGGTGGCGACACCCGAGGCAATCAGCAAGGCGATGGCGCCCCAGCTGACGAGCGGCGCGGTTTTTTCACCGCCGATGGCGCCGGTGAGCAACAGCGCCATGGCGCCGATCGCCAGGATCAGCTCCGGCAAAAGAACGAGAAGATCGGTTTGAAGGCTCACCGTCCCGCTCCTTTGTGCAACTCGGCAACGACCTTCGTGTGGTCCAGCGCCAGCGCCGTCTTGTTGTCGGCGATCAGCTTGGCCACCGCCGGGGTGGTCACGTCCAGCACCGGCTTGGGATAGAAACCCAGCGCGATGGTGATCACCACCAGCGGCGCCAGCAGCGTGATCTCGCGCGCGGTCAGATCCTCGATCGCCTGCAGGCTCGGCTTGACCAGCGCCCCGAAGATGATGCGGCGATAGAGGAACAGCGCATAGGCCGCCGACAGGATCACGCCGGTGGCCGAGAAGATCGCCAGCGAGCTATTGTGCAGGTAGGCGCCCAGCATGGTGAGGAACTCGCCGATGAAGCCACTGGTGCCCGGCAGGCCGACATTGGCCAGGGTAAAGACCATGAAACAGGCCGCATACAGCGGCATGCGGCTGACCAAACCGCCATAGGCGGCGATCTCGCGGGTGTGCATGCGGTCGTAAACCACGCCGACGCAAAGGAACAGCGCTCCCGACACAACGCCATGGCTCAGCATCTGGAAGATGCCGCCTTCCACGCCCTGATGCGTCAGGGTGAAAATGCCCATGGTGACAAAGCCCATATGCGCCACCGACGAATAGGCGATCAGCTTCTTCATGTCCTCCTGCGCCAGCGCCACCAGCGAGGTGTAGATGATGGCGACGATGCTCATGGTGAACACCAGCGGCGCGAACATCTCGGTGGCCGAGGGGAACATGGGGACCGAGAAACGCAAAAAGCCGTAACCGCCCATTTTCAACAGGATGCCGGCCAGGATCACCGAGCCGGCGGTGGGCGCCTCGACATGCGCGTCCGGCAGCCAAGTATGGACCGGCCACATCGGCATCTTGACCGCAAAGCTGGCGAAGAAGGCCAGCCACAGCCAGGTCTGCATGTGGGCGGGGAAATGCACCCCGTTCAGCAACGTCACGATGTCGGTGGTGCCCGAATACCAGTACATGCTCATGATCGCGAGCAGCATCAGCACCGAACCGATGAAGGTGTAGAGGAAGAACTTGAAGCTGGCATAGACGCGCTGCTTGCCGCCCCAGATGCCGATGATCAGGAACATCGGGATCAACCCGCCTTCGAACAACACATAGAACAGCACCAGGTCGAGGGCGCAGAACACGCCGATCATCATGGTTTCCAGCACCAGGAAGGCGATCATGTATTCGGCGACGCGAGTCTCGACGCTTTCCCAGCTGGCGGCGATGCAGAAGGGCATCAGGCCGGCGGTCAGGACCACGAACAGCATGGAAATGCCGTCTACGCCCATGTGATAGGAAATGCCGCCACCCAGCCAGTTCATCTTCTCGACCAGCTGGAAGCCGGGATTGGCGGGATTGAAGCCCGCCCACATCACCAACGACAGCACGAACACCACGATCGTGGTGCCCAGCGCGATCCAGCGCGCACTGTTCGGCTTGGGCATCAACAGGATGGCCAGCGCCCCCAGCAAGGGAACGAACGTCACCAGAGAGAGAATGGGAAGGTTCACAGTGCACCTCCCGCGATCTTGAACCAGGTGACCAGCGCCACCACGCCCAAGAGCATCGCCAAGGCATAATGATAGATGTAACCGGTCTGCAGCCGCACCGCGCCGCGCGCCGCATCCAGCACCCTCGCTGCGATGCCGTCAGGGCCCAGTCCGTCGATCACCGTGCCGTCGCCGCGCTTCCACAGGAAGCGGCCGAGCTTGAGCGCGGGCTTGACGAACAGGACGTCATACAGCTCGTCGAAGTACCACTTGTTGTACAGGAAAAGGTACAGCATGCCCCGGCGGTCGGCGAGCTTCTTGGGCAACGACGGGTGCAGGATGTAATAATAGAAGGCGATCAGGAAACCGATAATGGTAACGGTCAGCGGCGCCAGCTCGACCCACACCGGTAGCTCGCCCTCCTCGCCATGCCCGACAAACACCGAAGCGCGCCAGAATTCATGGGCGCCTTCGCCGATGAAGTAATGGAAGAAAGCGGCGCCGGCGAACATCGCGCCCAGCGCCAGGATGCCCAGCGGCACCAGCATCACCAGCGGCGATTCATGGACCTCTTCGAGCTTGGGAGCATGATGGCCGTGATCGTCATGGCCGGCTTCCGGCTCGTCATGGGCGTGACCGTCGGAATGCTCCAGATGCGCATGATCCAGCCCGCGATAGCGGCCATGGAAGGTCATCAGAAATTGACGCCAAGAATAGAAGCTGGTCATGCCGGCCGAGACGATCAGCAGGGTGAACGCGTAAGTGCCGATGCCGCTATGGGTGCCGAAGGTGGAATTGATGATGGCATCCTTGGAATAAAAGCCAGCCAGGCCCACGCCCAGATAGGGAATGCCCACCCCGGTCAGCGCCAGGTTGCCGATCAGCATCATCGCCCAGGTGAAGGGAATGGCGCGCGCCAGGCCGCCCATCTTCCGCATGTCCTGTTCGTGATGCATGGAATGGATCACCGCGCCGGCGCTTAAGAACAGCAGCGCCTTGAAAAAGGCATGGGTGAAAAGATGGAACATGGCGGCGTTGTAGGCCGACACGCCGGCGGCGGCGAACATGTAGCCCAGCTGCGAGCAGGTCGAATAGGCGATCACCCGCTTGATGTCGTTCTGGAACAGGCCGACCGAGGCGGCGAAGAAGGCGGTGGTGGCGCCGATGAAGGTGACAAAGGTCAGTGCCACCGGCGCCAGCTGGAACATGGGCGAGCAGCGGCAGACCAGGAACACGCCCGCCGTCACCATGGTGGCGGCATGGATCAGCGCCGAGACGGGGGTTGGGCCTTCCATGGCGTCCGGCAGCCAGGTGTGCAGGCCCAGCTGCGCTGACTTGCCCATCGCGCCAATGAACAGCAGCAGGCAGAGCGTGGTCAGGATATCGACGTTATGGCCGGCGAACAGGAAGCTCTTGCCCACAACGTGCGGCGCGGCGGCAAACACCGCATCGAAGTCCAGCGTACCGAAAACCGACCAGATGCCGAAAATACCCAGCGCAAAGCCGAAGTCGCCCACGCGGTTGACGATGAAGGCCTTCATGGCGGCGGCGTTGGCGGACGGACGCGTGTACCAGAAACCGATCAACAGATACGACGCCAAGCCCACGCCTTCCCAGCCGAAGAACAGCTGCAGGAAATTGTTGGCCGTCACCAGCATCAGCATGGCGAAGGTGAACAGCGACAGATACGAGAAGAAACGCGCCCGGTGCGGATCCTCGTTCATATAGCCGATGGAATAAAGGTGCACGAGTGACGACACGCCGGTCACCACCACCAGCATCACCGCGGTGATGGTATCGATCCGCACCGTCCAGTCCACCGCGAAACTGGCGGAATGGATCCAGGGCAGGATGGGGATGATATAATTGTGGCCCTGCAGCGCCACGTCGTTGAACGCCACCACCGACAGGGCGGCGGAAGCAAACAGGCAGCCCGTCGTCACCAGCTCGCTGGCCCGGGCGCCGATAATGCGGCCGAACAGCCCCGCGATGGCGGATGCGAGTATGGGCAGGAAGACGATCGATGCGTACATCTCAGCCCTTCATCAGATTGACGTCCTCAACCGCGATGGTGCCGCGGTTGCGGAAATAAACGACCAAGATGGCGAGGCCAATGGCGGCCTCGGCGGCCGCCACGGTCAGCACGAACAGCGCGAACACCTGCCCCACCAGGTCGCCCAGGTAAGTCGAGAAAGCGACGAAATTGATGTTCACCGCCAGCAGGATCAGCTCCACCGACATCAGGATGATGATGATGTTCTTGCGGTTGAGGAAAATGCCCAGCACCCCGATGGTGAACAGGATGGCGGCGACGGTGAGATATTGGGTCAGCCCGATGGTCATTAGGCGCTCCCCTCTGATCCCTGGCCCGGCTTGAGATCATGCATGTCCACCGCCATGGCGGCGGTGCGCGCGTTCTGGACGCTGATCACCTGGCGCCGCACGCCCGGGCGCGACCGCAAGGTCAGAACGATGGCGCCGATCATGGCGACCAACAGCACCAGGCCCGCGATCTGGAAGTAATAGACATAGTCGGTATAGAGGATGCGCCCCAGCGCCTCGGTATTGGTCATCCCGGCCGGGGTGGCGTGCGCCGTTGCGCTAGCCATCACGGGCTTGAGCACCCAGACGCTGCCGGCCATCACCAGCTCGGCCACCAAAATCAGCCCGATCAACACGCCGAAGGGCAGATATTGTAGGCTGCCGCGCTTCAGTTCGGCGAAATCGATGTCCAGCATCATCACCACGAACAGGAACAGCACGGCGACGGCGCCGACATAGACCACGATCAGGATCATGGCCAGGAACTCCGCCCCCAGCAGCACGAACAGCCCGGCGGCGTTGAAGAAACTCAGGATCAGGAACAACACCGAATGCACGGGATTGCGCGCGGCGATCACCATGACCGCGGATGCGATCAGGATGGCCGAGAAGAAGTAGAAGGCTATCGCTTCAAACATGCATTTCCCTGCGCCTATCGATAAGGCGCGTCCAGTTCCAGATTGCGTGCGATTTCCCGTTCCCAGCGGTCGCCGTTGGCGAGCAGCCGAGACTTGTCGTAATAAAGTTCTTCGCGCGTCTCGGTGGAGAATTCGAAGTTAGGCCCCTCCACGATCGCGTCCACTGGACAGGCTTCCTGGCAGAAGCCGCAATAGATGCACTTCACCATGTCGATGTCATAGCGGGTGGTGCGGCGCGAACCGTCATCACGCGGCTCCGCCTCGATGGTGATGGCCTGGGCCGGGCAGATCGCCTCGCACAGCTTGCAGGCGATGCAGCGTTCTTCGCCATTGGCGTAGCGGCGCAAGGCATGTTCGCCGCGGAAGCGGGGCGACAGCGGGCCCTTCTCGAAGGGATAGTTCAAGGTCGCCTTGGGCGCGAAGAAATAACGCATCGAGAGAAAGAAGCTCTTGATGAACTCCCAGAAGAAAATCTGACGCGCGGTGCGGTCGAAGCTCATGGCATCCCCGGAAGGTGCGGGCGGACAAACATCACCCAGGCGGCGGTAAGAATGACCCAGCCAAGCGAGGTGGGCAGGAAGACTTTCCAGCCCAGCCGCATCAGCTGGTCGTAGCGGTAGCGCGGCACCATCGCCTTCACCATCGCGAACATGAAGAAGAAAAAGCAGATCTTGAGCAGGAACCAGAAGACGCCAAGCGCCGGAATGTTCAGCGGCCAGATGTTGATGGGCGACAGCCAGCCGCCCAAGAACAGGATGGAGCACATCGCGCACATCAGGACGATGGAGAGATACTCGCCCAGGAAGAACAAAAGGAATGGCGTGGAAGAATATTCCACGAAGAAGCCCGCGACCAGCTCGCTTTCGGCTTCGACCAGGTCGAAAGGCGGGCGGTTGGTCTCCGCCAGCGCCGAGACAAAGAAGATCGGCAGCATGGGAAACAGGATCGAGCACCAGTTCCACGAGAACAGAGTGGCTCCCGCCTGCGCCCGCACGATGTCCGACAGGTTCAGCGAACCGGCAAAGAGCAGCACGGTGATGATGACAAAGCCGATGGAAACTTCATACGAAACCATCTGCGCCGCGGCGCGCAGGGCCGAGAGGAAGGGATATTTCGAGTTGGACGCCCAGCCTGCCATGATGATGCCATAGACACCCAGCGACGACATGGCGAACAGGTAAAGAATGCCGACATTGATGTCTGCCACCACCCAGTGATCGGCCAGCGGCACCACCGCCCAACCGGCAAAGGCCAGGGTGACGGTGATCAAGGGGGCGATCATGAAGATCACCTTGTTGGCGCCGGCCGGAATGATCACTTCCTTGAACAGGAACTTGAACAGGTCGGCAAAGGTTTGCAGCAGGCCGAAGGGACCCACCACATTGGGGCCGCGGCGCATCTGCACCGCCGCCCAGATCTTGCGGTCGGCCAGCAGCAGATAGGCGATCATCACCAAGAGCACCACGTCGAAGATCAGGATCGACAGGAACTGGCTGATGAACCACGCAAGAGAATGGTTCAGGCCCAGGCCGGCGAAGAGATTGGTGAACAGCATTATTCCGCCGCCATCTTGTGCTGCCCGTGCACCATTTCCTGGCTGCACTTGGACATAGTCTCGCTGGCGCGCGCGATCGGATTGGTGAGGTAATAGTCCTCGATCCCAGCCGTCACTGCCGCGGTATCCAGCACGCCGCTTTCGCCGATGCCACCCCAGGTGGCGGCCGCCGTGTCGGCATGGACCGGCGCGGTGTTCAGGATGGCGAAATGGGTGGCGTCCTTTTCAATCGCCGCCACCAGCGCGGCTCTGGTGTCATACGGCAGGCGCACGCCCAGCACATCGGACAAAGCGCGCAGGATGGCCCAGTCGTCCTTGGCATCCCCCGGCGGGAAGGCGGCGCGGCGTCCGCGCTGCACCCGGCCTTCGAAGTTCACATAGAGGCCGTCCTTCTCGGTATAGGCGGCGCCCGGCAGGATCACGTCGGCATGATGGGCGCCGGCATCGCCATGGCTGCCCTGATAGACCACAAAGGCGCGGCCCAGATGAGCCAGGTCGATCTCGTCGGCGCCAAGCAGATATATAAAGTCGATCTCGCCCTTCTGGGCGCCGTCAACGATGGCGGCCACGTCGCGGCCCCCTGCTCCCGGCAGGAAGCCGAGGTCCAGCGCGGCGACGCGGGATGCGGCGGTGTGCAGGATGTTGAAGCCATTCCAGCCGCCTTCGGCATGGCTGCCGGCCGGACCGATCATGCCGGTGTCGCCGGCAATCTTGGCTGCCAGCTTCAGGATTGCCGCGCCATCCTTGCGGGTGAGCACACCGGAGCCCAGCACGATCATCGGCCGCTTGGCGTCGGTCAGCACCTTGGCAAAGTCGTGGCTGCCGCTGGCGATCTGTTCCAGCACCGCGATGTCGGTGCCGAGCTGCTGCGTGGCATAGGTCAGGTCCACGGCCGGGCCGATATTGGCGACCTTCACGCCGCTCGCCAGCCAGGCCTTGCGGATGCGGGCGTTCAGCACCGGCGCGTCCCAGCGCGGATTGGCGCCCACCAACAAAATCGCATCGGCGGCTTCCACGCCCGCGATGGTCGAGTTGAACAGATAAGTCTGGCGCGGGCCACCACCGATCTTGGAACCGTCCTGACGGCAATCCAGATTGACGACGCGCAAGGCGGCCATCAGATCCTTCAGCGCCTTGATCTCTTCCGCCGCGGCCAGGTCGCCGACGATTGCCGCCATCTTGGCGGGCTGGGTGCCCTTCACCTTGCCGTCGATTGTCGCAAAGGCTTCCGCCCAGGTGGCCGGCTTCAACTTGCCGTTGACGCGAATGTACGGACGATCCAGGCGCTGGCGCACCAGCCCGTCACAGGCGTGACGCGCCTTGTCGGAAATCCATTCCTCATTCACTTCCTCGTTCAAGCGCGGCAGCACCCGCATAACCTGCGGCCCGCGGGTATCGACGCGGATGTTGCAGCCTTGCGCGTCCATCACGTCCACGCTTTCGGTCTTGCGCAGCTCCCAGGGACGGGCATTGAAGGCATAGGGCTTGGAGGTCAGCGCCCCCACCGGGCACAGGTCCACCACATTGCCCGACAGTTCTGACGCGAAGGCCTTTTCCAGATAGGTGGTGATCTCCATGTCTTCACCGCGCCCGGTGGCGCCCAGGTCCGGCACGCCCGCCACTTCGGTGGCAAAGCGCACGCAGCGGGTGCACTGGATACAGCGGGTCATGATGGTCTTGACCAGCGGGCCCATATACTTGTCTTCGACGGCGCGCTTGTTCTCGTTGAAGCGGTGGAAGGCGGCGCGGCCATAGCCCATCGCCTGGTCCTGCAAGTCGCATTCGCCGCCCTGGTCGCAGATCGGGCAATCCAGCGGATGGTTGATCAGCAGGAACTCCATCACCCCTTCGCGCGCCTTGCGGGCATACGGGCTGGTTGTGTTGATCTTGGCGGGCGTGCCGTCCTTGTTGGGGAAGATGTCTTTGACTTGCAGCGCACAGCTCGCCTGCGGCTTGGGCGCACCGACCCATTCTACCAGGCACATGCGGCAGTTGCCCGCCACCGACAGGCGTTCGTGATAGCAGAAGCGCGGAATCTCGGCGCCGGCCTGCTCGCAGGCCTGCAGCAAGGTGATGGTCTCTTCCGCCTCGATTTCCTTGCCGTCGACGATGAGTTTGCGCGTAGCCATCAGGCGGTTCTCTGCTGCTGGATCAGGCGGCGCATGCGCGCGCTGTAATGCTTCAAATAGTCCTGCTTGGCGTAATATTCCGACGCCAGGTAGTGCTTGTGGTTGGCGAGCTGGGTCTTGGCCACCGCGCCCCATTGCTGGAACGGCGCGATCTTCATGGCGGCATCCAGGCTGTAGACCAGCCGCGCCACATACCATTCATAGCGCTCGAACTCGCGTTTCTCGCCGTCAAAGGTGCGGTCGCGCAAATCCAGCTTGCCCAGTTCGGGATTGGAGAATTGCGGCTCGCGCAACGCCACATCGCACTGGCCGATGTAATGCAGCGCCGCGTGATGGGTGCGGTTGCCATGCATCTGGGTCAGAGTCAGGAACACCGCCACCAGCGCGCTGATGGAAGCAAAACATTCCAGGAATGTAACCCAGAACATCGTCATTCGGCGGCCATCCTCGAAAAATCCGCAATGCGCTTTTCGATCTCGGGGCGGAAATGGCGGATCAGGCCCTGGATCGGCCAGGCCGCCGCGTCGCCCAACGCGCAGATGGTGTGGCCTTCGATTTCCTTGCTGACTTCCTGCAGCAAATCGATTTCCGACACGCGGGCATCACCCTTCACCATGCGGGTCATGACGCGCCACATCCAGCCTGTGCCTTCGCGGCAGGGCGTGCACTGGCCGCAGCTTTCATGCTTGTAGAAATAGGCCAGCCGCTGGATCGCCTTGATCACGTCGGTGGACTTGTCCATCACGATCACCGCGGCGGTGCCCAGGCCAGTGCCCACCGCGCGCAGGCTGTCGAAATCCATCAGCATCTCGTCGCACACCGTCTTCGGGATCAACGGTACCGAGGCGCCGCCGGGAATGACCGCGAGCAAATTATCCCAGCCGCCGCGCACGCCGCCGGCGTATTTCTCGATCAATTCTTTTAGCGGGATGCCGAGTCCCTCTTCGACATTGCACGGCTTGTTCACGTGACCTGATATGCAGAACACTTTCTGCCCGCTGTTGTTCTGCCGCCCGAGACTGGTGAACCATGTCGCGCCGCGCCGCAGGATGGCCGGCGCCACCGCGATGGATTCCACGTTGTTCACCGTGGAAGGGCAGCCATACAGGCCAACGCCGGCTGGGAACGGCGGCTTCATCCGCGGCATTCCCTTATTGCCTTCGAGGCTTTCAAGCAGTGCGGTTTCCTCGCCGCAGATGTAGGCGCCGGCGCCGCGATGGACGTAGCAGTCGAATTTCCAGCCCGAGCCGCAAGCATCGGGGCCGATCAGCCCGGCCTCGTAGGCC
>JACCXK010000146.1 GCA_013697055.1 Alphaproteobacteria bacterium | reverse complement strand
CACCTCCCCCATGCAAGCGCGCTTTTCAGCGCGCGCGGGGAGGAATTAGGCTGCACCGGAGGGTGCAGCCTTTTTCATGACAGTTTGATTGCTATTGCGGGGGCGGTGGCGGAGGCGCTTCGCCCATCGGACCGCGGCCCGTCGGGCCCATGGGACCATGACCCATGCCGTGGTGACGGCCCATCATGCTCATGCGGCCGCCCATCCCGCGCATGCCGGCATGGCCCAGCTCCTGCTTCTGTTCCGGATTGAGCGCAGCATAGAGCGCGCCCAGCGACGGACGTTCCGCACCGATATCGGCCAGGCGGCGCTTGAGCATGGTTTCCTGCATGTCCAGCCGGGCCATCATATCGCGGCGCCGGCCGGGCTCGCGACGTTCGCTGCTGCTGCAATCACTTTCATGCCGCTTGGCGATATCCAGACTGGTTTGTTTCCAGCGCGCGAACAGCGGCTCCTGGGTGGCGGTCAGCGACAGCTTGGCTTCCAGGAATGCCAGTTCGCCGACCTTGTGGGCATACATGGTTTGGCACATCTGGCCGCGGCGGGCGCCACGATCCATCATGCGGTCCATGTCGGGAGGCGGTCCGCCTTCGGCGCGCGGACCGGCGCGGTCATCGGCGGCAAGTTGTGCGATCATGACCGGATTGCGCACGGTTTGCGCGGCGCCGGCATCGCCGCCGATCAGGGCAATCATCAGCGGCCTGGCGGTCTGGGCGGCATTGGCATTGGTGGCGATCAGGGCGGCGGTCGCGGCGCCGCACAAAGCGAGGCTGGCGACCATGGGAAGAAGGGCTTTGCGCATGGGGATCCTTGGTTCGAATTTGGCCGCGAGATTAGGGGGCTCGCGTGCCCTCCGCCGCTGAATAAGGCGTAATTCAGATGAACCGTGGATGAATGGCGGCCGGGGTGAACCCGAAGCTGACGGCGAATTAACGCGCCTCCCCCTTTGATGCGAAGCATCGAAAAAGGGGGAGGTGGCTTCAACGTGCGAGGCGAGCGATAGCGAGCAGAGCGGAAGTTGAAGCCGGAGGGGGTTCAATCAACGAGAAGCGCGCAGCTCGCGGATGGTCTTCTTGCCGTCGCTGGACGGCTGGTAGACGTTGGTCATCTCGGTCAGTGCGCGATTGAACATCTCGATGGTAAAATTGTCCGGCACTTCCCAGGCGTCGAAGCCGACGCGGTGCTGGTAATTCACCTGGTCGTAGAGGAAGTCGCCCACGGCGCGAATCTCGCCGGTGAAGCCCAGTCGGGTACGCAGGATGCGCGCCCAGGAAAAGGCGCGGCCGTCGCGGAATTTGGGGAACTCCAGCGCGATCAGCGCAAAGTGATGGATGTCCTTGCCAAGCTGTTCGGGATTTTCGCTGGACTGCAAGCGAATGCCGACCGGCGTGTTGCGGGCCAGGAGCGCGTCGCGGTCCTTCTGAAAGCGCGCCAGGGACACCAGCACCGGGCCATCGGGGAGCGCGGCGTCATCGGTCACGGGCGCATAGGCGTCCTGCGCGTAAGCGCCCCCCGACTTCCCATTAGAAAAGTTGATCAGCTTGGTCACGCCGCGACTTTCTCGTAAGCGGCGTCCTTGAATGGCGCCATGCCCAGCCGGCGATAGGTGTCCAGGAAGCGTTCGCCGTCCTTGCGCGTCTTCAGATAGACATCGACCACCCGCTCCACCGCGCCGGCGATCTCATGCTCGGTGAAGCCGGGGCCCATGATGTCGCCGATGCTGGCGTCTTCAGCGCCCGAGCCGCCCAGCTGCAGCTGGTAGAATTCCACGCCCTTCTTGTCCACGCCCAGGATGCCGATATGGCCGGCATGATGATGGCCGCAGGCATTGATGCAGCCGGAAATCTTGATCTTCAGCTCGCCGATATCCTGCTGGCGGGCGAGATTCTCGAACTTCTTGGCGATGCTCTGGGCGATGGGAATTGAGCGTGCATTGGCCAGGTCGCAATAGTCCAGGCCCGGGCAGGCGATGATGTCGGTGATCAGCCCGGCATTGGGCGAGGCGAAATCCAGCTCTTTCAGCTTGGCGAAGATCGCCGGCAGGTCTTTTTTGCGGACATGCGGCAGCACCAGGTTCTGTTCATGCGTCACCCGCACTTCGCCGACGCTGAATTCGTCCATCAGGTCGGCGATGGTGTCCATCTGGGCCGAGGTGGCGTCACCCGGCACCTGGCCCGGCGTCTTCAGGGTGATGGTGGCAATGGCATAGCCCGGCGCGCGATGCTTGTGGACATTGGTCCGCGCCCAGTCGGCGAAATCCTTGCCGGCTTCGGGCATGTCATCGGACAGGCCGGTCTCGAACCGGGGCAGCGCAAAATAGGCGGTAATGCGGTCCAGTTCTTCCTGCGGCAATTGCAACGTGCCGGTGCGCTTGATCTCCTCGAATTCGCGGGCCACGCGCCCCCGCATTTCTTCCGGCCCGATGGTATTGATCAGGATCTTGATGCGCTGCTTGTGGATGTTGTCGCGGCGGCTGTCCTGGTTGTAGACGCGCAGCACCGCTTCCAGATAGGCAAGGATGTCTTCGCGCTCCACGAACTCGCGCATCACATGGGCGATATAGGGGGTGCGGCCCATGCCGCCGCCGGCCATCACCTTGTAGCCGATGCGCCCCTCGGCGTTCTTCACGATCTGCACCGCCATGTCGTGATACTGCAGCGCCGCCCGGTCTTTTTCGGTGGCGCCGACGGCGATCTTGAACTTGCGCGCCAGGAAGACGAATTCCGGATGCAGGCTCGACCATTGGCGGATGATCTCTGCCAGCGGGCGCGGATCTTCGATTTCCTCGTCGGTGGCGCCGGCAAACTGGTCGGCGGTGACGTTGCGCACGCAGTTGCCGCTGGTCTGGATGCAGTGCATCTCCACTTCGGCCAGCTCACGCAGGATCGCCGGCACATCCACCAGCTTGATCCAGTTGAGCTGCAAGTTGGTGCGGGTGGTGAAGTGGCCGAAATCCTTGTCATAGGTGCGGGCGATGTGCGCGAGGCGGCGCATCTGCCGCGACGACAGGGTGCCATAGGGCACCGCGATGCGCAGCATGTAGGCGTGCAGCTGCAGGTACAACCCGTTCATCAGGCGCAGCGGCTTGAACTGGTCTTCGGTCAACTCGCCCGACAGGCGGCGTTCCACCTGGCCGGCGAACTGCTCGACCCGCTCGCTGACAAAGCGCGCGTCGAACTCGTCATAGCGGTACATGTTGGGTTCGACCTGCTTGGGATTAAGCATTGATCTGGCCTGCCTGCTTGCCGGTATGGGGATGCACCGTGGGGCCGGCGGCGCGGATGATCTCGCGCTCCTTCACCGGCACGATCTTGCCGCAGGCCTCGCGCACTTCGAACAGATAGGGGGCGACAAAGGTATTGTTCGCCAGCTCCGCATTGGCCGCCGCCAAGGCGGCATCGGCGCTGGCCTGGTCTGCATAGACTTCGCCATCGGCCAAGAGCGGTACCCAGCCATCGCCTTTGCGATACAGCACATCGCCATCGCGCAGGCGATTGGCGGTGAGCATCTGCGGGCCTTGGTTTTGGTGCGCCATGGGGGCGGGAAAGACCATGACCGGGCTGCGAAATCAAGACTTCAACATGTCGCGGCTGTAGTTTTTTCGAAATAACAAAAAATATTTGTATTATACGATCAGACATACCGGGCATTATCGCCAAAACGGGGGATTCGCAGCGTGCCGCCCAAACCACTCAGCCTGCCGCAGCTTGGCGCCGTGGTGGCGGGCAATGCCCTGGAATTCTATGACTTCCTCACCTTCAGCTTTTTCGCGGTCCAGATCGGGCAAGTGTTCTTTCCCGGCAAGGACACCACCAGCAGCCTGCTGTTCACGCTGGCCACTTTCGGCGTCGGCTTTGCCACCCGTCCGCTGGGCGGGGTGGTGATTGGCACCCTGGGCGACACCTGGGGCCGCAAGCCCGCCATGCTGTTTTCCTTCGGCTTGATGGGCTTTTCCATTGTGGGACTGGCATTGACGCCGTCCTATGCCAGCATCGGCTGGTACGCGCCGCTGCTGGCGGTGCTGTTCCGGCTTTTGCAAGGCTTCGCGCTGGGCGGCGAAGTGGGACCGACCACCGCCTTCCTGCTGGAAGTGGCGCCGCCCCACAAGCGCGGCCTCTACACCTCGCTGCAAAACGCCACCCAGTATCTCGCCACTTTGGCGGCAGGCCTGGTCGGCCTGATCCTGGCCAGCATCCTGTCGCCGCAGCAGCTGACGGATTTCGGCTGGCGCATCGCGCTGTTGATCGGCGCCGCGGTGGTGCCGTTCGCGCTGATTATCCGCCGGCGCCTGCCCGAAACCTTGCACGACGTGCGCGCGCGCCCCGGCAGGAGCAAGGTGGGCGGGTTGTTGTGGCTGAGTGCGCTGGGCCTTTGCATGCTGGCCAGCGCCACCATCGGCACCTACACGATGAATTACATGACCACCTTCGCCAACCGCACATTGGGTTTCCCCGCGGCCTGGTCCTTCGCGGCCAC
This sequence comes from Alphaproteobacteria bacterium, assembly GCA_013697055.1. GTDB lineage: Bacteria > Pseudomonadota > Alphaproteobacteria > Micropepsales > Micropepsaceae > Rhizomicrobium. The sequence continues at coordinate 11,478 of JACCXK010000146.1, read as the reverse complement.
CATTGTGGTGGGTGCGGCGGCGATGTCCGGCGCGCTGCTGAGCGGTCTCATCAGTGATCGCGTCGGCCGCAAACCGGTGATGATCGGCGCCAGCCTGGCGCTGCTGGGGCTGGTTGTGCCCTGTTTCACCATCATGGTGCATTACCATTCCCTGGCTGTGCTGCTGGCCGGCACCGCCGTGATGGCGTTGTTCGTGGGCATGAGCGCCGCGGGCGCGGTGATCAGCCTGGCGGAAAGCCTGCCGGTCAACCTGCGCGCCGGATCGCTGGGCATCGTCTATGCCCTGTCCATCGCCAGCTTTGGCGGCACGGCGCAGTTCATCGTCACCTGGCTGATCGATGCCACCGGCTCGCCGCTGGCGCCGGCCTGGTACATGACGGTCGCGGTGGCGCTGGGCCTGGTGGCGATGCTGATGATGCGCGAAAGCGCGCCGCTCAAGAGGCGCTGAGGGCGCTTTCGTGCCAGTGCCGCAGCAACCACCATTCCAGTAGCGATAGCGCGGCGAAAATCAGCACGCCGGTCAGCGCCAATAACGCCAGTGCTGCGAACAGGGTGGCGATCTCCAACCGGTTGCCGGATTCCACAATGCGCCACGCCAATCCCGTGGCGGTGCCCGAGCCGGCGACAAACTCCGCCACCACCGCGCCGATCAGGGAGAGGCCGCCCGCTGTTTTCATGCCGGACAACAAGTAAGGCAACGCCGTGGGCAGGCGGATGCGCCACAGGGTCTGGGCGCGCGAGGCGCCATAGAGCCGGGTGAGATCGATCAGGTTGAAATCGGCGCTTTTGAGCCCGAGGGTCGCGCCCGCCAGGATGGGAAAGAAAGCCACGATGGTGGCGATAATCACCAGCGCGAGGTTGATGTGTTCAAAACCCACCCAGATCAGGATCAGCGGCGCGATGGCGACCACCGGCGTTACCTGCAGGATCACGGCGTAAGGATACAGCGTGCGTTCCAGCAGGCGGCTTTGCGAGAAAGCGATGGCGGTGGCAAGGCCCAGCACGCAGGCGGCGGCAAAAGCTTCCAGGGTGACGGTGAGGGTGGAGGCCAGCGCCTCCATCAACGAGGCGAAGTTGTCGCAAAAAGCTTTCGCAATGGCCGAAGGCGAAGGCAACACATAGGCCGGCACCTGCCAATGCGTGACGGCCCATTCCCAGGCGCCCAGAAGAAGCGCGGCGACAGCCAGCGGCAGGATAATGTCCGCGAGCCGTTTCATACAGCTATCGCGGAGTTGAGCGCGCCGCTGATCACGCGTTGCGCCTCGATGGTGGCGGGCGAAAGGCGGGTGTCGCGCGCGGCCGGCAAGGCGATGTCGGCGGCGATGCGGCCCGGGCGCGGGGTCATCACCAGCACACGCTGTGACAGATAGCTGCTTTCGCTGACGCTGTGGGTGACGAACAGCATCGTCAGACCGTCCTCGCGCCACAGTTTCAGCAAATCATCGCCCAGCGCGTTGCGGGTGATTTCGTCCAGCGCCGCGAAAGGTTCGTCCAGCAGCAGCAGTTGCGGCTGCGCCGCCAGCGCACGGGCGATGGAGACCCGCATCTTCATGCCGCCGGACAGTTCGCGCGGGAAGGCGTGTTCAAACCCGGCAAGCCCCACGCGCGCCAAAGCGGCTGCTGCGCCGGCATCGGCGTCTGCGCGCGGTACATGCTTCAAATCCAGGGGCAGCCGCGCATTGGTTAGCGCATCGGCCCAGGGCATCAAGGTGTGATCCTGGAAGACGAAGCCGATCTGTGGCTTGCCATCTGCGTAGCGGACGGCGCCCGCGTCCGGTGTCAGCAATCCCGCCGCCAATCTCAGTGCCGTGGACTTGCCGCAGCCGCTGGGACCCAACAACGAGACGAATTCGCCGCGCGCAACTGAAAAGGAAAGATCATCCAGCGCCTGCAAACCATTCGGAAAGCGCTTGGCGATGCCCTCCAGTGCGATCATTGAAACTTCTGCAGGGTGGCGCGCACAAAGCTGAGGTCATAGGCCTTGGTGTAATCCAGCCCCTTGGGATAAATCCCTTCCGACGCCATGGTGTCGTAGAAGCGCTTCCACTGGGCCCGGGTCATGCTGCCCAGGCCAAAGGCGCGGCCGTCGCCGCTCAAAATCATTTCATGCTCCTTCATCTTGTCCAGCGCCTGTTTGAGGATGGCGTCGGTGATGTCGGGATTCTGGCGTCTGATCAGCGCATTGCCCAGGTGCGGGTTCTCCAGATAGTGCAACCAGCCGTCGCGCGTGGCGTCGACAAAGGCCTGCACCGACTTGCGGTCGGTATCGATCCATTTCTGCGGCACCAGCACCATGTTGGCGTAACCGGGATAGCCGTAATCGGAGAGCAGGAAAATCTTGGGCGTAAAATGCGCCTGTTGCTGCACCGTGAAGGGCTCGCTGGTGAGATAGCCTTCCTGGATGGCGTTGGGGTCTTGGATGAAGGGCGCCAGGTTGTAGGTGTATTTGCGGATCTGCTTGTCCGAAAATCCGAACTTGGCGCGCAGCCAGGGCCAGAAGGCGCTCATGGTCGCGGACGACACCAGCACCGGCTTGCCGCGCATGTCGGCCAGCGAATTGATATCGCGGCGCGGATGCGACATCAGCACCTGCGGGTCCTTCTGGAAGATCGCCATCACCGCCCGCACCGGCACGCCGGTCCGTACCATGTTGAGGGAAATGAAACTGTTGGAACCCATGCCGAAGTCCGCCGCCCCGCCGGCCAGCAGTTGCGGCACGTTCACATCGGGCCCGCCCTGGATGATCTTCACCTCCAGCCCGCGCTTGGCATAAAGCCCTTCGGCCAGCGCCTGGTAGAAGCCGCCATGCTCGGCCTGGGCCTTCCAGTCGGTGACAAAGCGGATGGTGGTGGCCGCAGCCGCCGGTTGCAGCAGGGACGCGATGATGATGGTTGTGAGGAAAGCGCGGCGGATCATGCCCGCCTTATAGCACAGCCGTTACCTTCCGGAATCACGGCGCGGCGGCGGTGGGGCTTCCTCGTCATCATTCGCCCCGCTGCCGAACAGCCAGCCCAGCAAGCCGCCGCGATGGCGCCGCTCGGGCGGACGCTGCCCCGGTTCTTCGTCGGGCAGGTTGGGCGCATTGGCGTCGATCCGTTCGTCGTCGCGCCCGTCCCACACCGCGCCCGAAGCCATCAGCTCCATGTCTTCCGGCGGCGGCTGCACCGACTTGTCCAGCACCTGCAAGGGCAGGCCCTGTTCGGCCGCTAGCATGGTGTCGCGCCAGATATAGGCGGGCAGGGTGCCGCCGGTGACGCCGCGGGTGGGCGAGGAATCGTCATTGCCGACCCAGGCGGCGGCGACATAGTCGGTGGTGAAGCCCACGAACCAGGCGTCATGGGAATCCTGGGTGGTGCCGGTCTTGCCGGCGGCCTCGCGGCCATGCAGCGAGGCATAGCCGCCGGTGCCGTTCACCACCACGGCATAGAGCATGGCGGTGAGGTCGCGGTTCACATTGTGATCGATGACACGCTGCGGCTGGGGGGCATGGCGCATGAAGACGGTCTTGGCGCCGATATCCACTTCGGTGACCAGATAGGGCGTGACGTGATAGCCGCCATTGGCGAAGGCGGCATAGGCGGCGGTCAGCTCCAGCGGCGTCACTTCCGCGGTGCCCAGCGCCAGAGACGCATTGGCCTGCAGCGGCGAGGTGATGCCCACCCGCTTGGCGGCGGCGATCACATTGCGGATGCCGACTTCCTGCGCCAGGTTCACGGTGATGGTATTGACGCTGTGGGCCAGGGCGTCGGCCAGGGTCAGGGTGCCGTAGCTCTTGCCGCCGAAATTGGTGGGACGATAGCCGCCGATATCCACCGCCTGGTCATCGCGGGTTTCCCAAGGGCTGATGCCGGCTTCCAGTGCCGCCAGATAGACGAAAGGCTTGAAGGCCGAACCGGGCTGGCGATGGGCCTGGGTGGCGCGGTTGAACACCGAGTCCTGGTAATCCACCCCGCCGATCATGGCGCTGACTGCGCCGTCGGGTTTCATCACCACCACCGCGGCTTCGGATGTGCGGGTTTTCTTGCCGGATTTGTTCAAGGTGCGCAGCGCTGCCAGCCTTGCGGCTTCCTGCACTTTCGGCTCCAGGGTGGTGTGCACGATCATGTCGGTGCTGGGGGCCACGCCGTTCACCGTCGCCATCTTGGTGGCTTCATCGGCGGCGGTGTCGAGGAAATAGTTGCGCGCATCGGTGCCGGCGCGATCGGTGATGCTGGCGGGATGGGCGCGGGCCTCGGCGGCCTGGGCTTCGGTGATGGCGCCATTGTCCACCATCGAGTCCAGCACCAGGCTGGCGCGCTGCTGGGCGCGGAGCAGATCGCGGCGCGGCGAGAACACCGACGGCGCACGGGTCAGGGTTGCCAGCATCGCGGCCTGCGCCAGGGTCAGTTGTTTCGCGCTGGTGCCGAAATAGACGCGGGCCGCGCCATCCACGCCATAGGCGCCGCTGCCCAGGTAAATGCGGTTGAGATAGAGCTTCAGGATCTCCTGCTTGGTCAGGGTCTTTTCCAGGCCCGCCGCATCGATCAGTTCGGTCAGCTTGCGCGACATGGTGCGCTGCTGCTGGGTATAGACGATCTTGGCGGTCTGCTGGCTGATGGTCGAGCCGCCCGCCACAAAGCGGCGCGCGCGCAGGTCCAGCAGCAGGGCACGGCCCAGGCCCAACGGATCGATGCCGTTGTGATAATAGAAGCGGCGATCCTCCATGGCGATGAAGGCGGCCGGCAGATAGGCCGGCATCTCTTCCAGCTTCAGCCGCTGGCCCACAATGGCGCCGCGATGGCCGACATCGTTGCCGCCGGCATCCAGGAAGGTGAAAGCCAGCGGCCGGTTGACGGCATAGAGATCGATGGCGGGATCAAGGCGCGGCGCGAACAGACCCAACACCAATGGCGTGAGATAGAGCAGCGCCAGCGGCACTGCGATCAGCGCCATCACGATGGCAAACGCCGGCGCATAGGGCTCGGCCGCTTTTGCCAGCCGGCGCAAGCCGTCGCTGTCGGGAAGTTGGGGGCGCTCGGCCATGGGGCGGAGAACTGACCGATATTTGCGGCGGATTCAAGGTGCGGGGGCAGGGCCGCCATGCCAAGCTCGCGCCATGTGGGACGGCATGACCTTGATTCCGGGGCGGGAATGCGGCGACTGCACCGTCTGTTGCACGGCGCCTTCCATTAACAAGCCGGAAATCCAGAAATTATCCGGCGCCGCCTGCCGCCATTGCACGTCTTTGCCTTCAGGGGGCGGCGGCTGCGCCATTTATGACGCCCGCCCGCCGGTGTGCCGCAGCTTTTATTGCGCCTGGCGGACAGTGGATATTTTCAGTGACGATTGGCGGCCCGACAAATCCGGGGTGCTGCCCTATGTCGAAACCGAAGGCATTTCGGAAGATTTCGATCTCGGCACCGGGATCGGGCTGATGCTGGTGGGCAATCCGCTGAAGACGGTGCGGCAAAGATGGTTCCAGGATTTCGTGGTGACCGGCGTGACCAGCTCGGTGCCGCTGTTCCTGTCGCTGCCCGGTCCGCGCGGCTGCCAGGCCGCGACCGTGTCGCTGAACACCGAGGAGATGGTCGGCGCGATCGCGCGCGGCATGGTGAAGGAGGCGCTGGAACAGGTGGTGAAGATCCTGCGCGGCTGGGATTTCCAGCCGGCGGAAATCACCTATGCCGGCAATGATGTGAGCACGCCGGACTAGCCTGCGGCCTTGGCCTTGCTAGTGGCTATGATCCGCATCAGCTGGTTGCGGATGGAGCCGCCGCTCAACTGGCCGCTTTCGGCATAGCCTTCCGCCTTCAATTGCTTGCGGATGGCATTGAGGGTTTCACAGGTGCCGCCTTCGGCCAGGGCGAAAGCGCGTTCCATGCAGGTGGGGCGGTCGAGCATGGTTCACCATACGCACATGCCCCCGCAAAACAAGAAGCCCCGCCTCTTGCGAGACGGGGCTTCCCTTGACGCTTGGGGCCCTATGGGGAGGGGCATACCACGGGCCTTACGCCCCAAGTTTCATCGCGCAATCGGGCGGGATTGCGCGCATTCATCAGAGCCGCACTTCGCGGATGAAGCGGCCGTTGTACGGATCGACCTGGACAAAGACGGTGCGGCCGAAGCGGTCATGGGTGCGCACCACATAGCGGTCATGCACGAAATAGGGCGCGCCGATCATGCGATAGCGGTGGAAGCGCAAGCTGTCGGCCAGGCGGACATGATCCACAAAGGCGCGGCGCTCAAAACGCTCATGACGGTAGCCATCGCGGCGATCGTGGTGATTGTCCCACGGGGCAGCCGCGGCGCTGCCGATGCCGGCTGCGCCAAGAACCGCCAAAGACGCTGCAGCCAGAATGGTTTTTGTGCTAAACATGGTCGTCTCCTTCATCACATTGGGCGGATCAATTGCCGTCCATGGGGCGTACCTTAGGGGCGGCAAACTGAACCGGGTCTGGACGCCGGGTTCATTCGCGGTTCATGTTCCAAGACGTACAAAACACCCATGCGCGCCCGTATTTTACCCAGCGTTTTCGCAGGGATTTTCGCCCTGCTGGCCATGGCCCTGAACGGGCCGGTGGCGGCGCAGCCTTATGGTCAGGGTCCGGCCTATGGCTACGAACGGGGCGTCCAGCCGCTGGACCGGCTCTTGCCCGGCATCCGCCGCCAGCATCCCGGCGAATTCTATGACGCCGAAGGTCCCACCTATGGGCCGACCGGCGACCCCCACTATCACCTGAAATGGATGACGCCGGACGGGCGCGTGATCTGGTACGACGCCGATGCGCGCAATGGCCGGGTGCTGCGCTCCTCGCCGGGGCGCGACAGCTTTGACAATCATCGCTTCGAAGGGCCGCCACAGGGGCCGCCGCGCGGTTATGCCGATCGTTATCCGCCGTATGCCGGCGGTCCCTACAGCCGCGGCGATGACCGCGGTTATGCCCGCCCGCGCAATTTCGAGCCCGGCCAAGGCTATGATAGGCCATATCGCAGTTATGGCGGCCGCGGCGGCCGCTGGCGGCATTAGGAGGAGGAACGCATGCGCATTCTTCTGGTGGAAGACGACAAGGACCTGCAGCGGCTTTTGAAAAAGGCGCTGGGCGATGCCGGCTATGTGGTGGATGCCGCGCTTGATGGCGAGGAAGGCCATTTCCTGGGCGACACCGAACCTTATGACGCGGTGATTCTGGATCTGGGCCTGCCCAAGATGGACGGCGTGGCGGTGCTGGAAAAATGGCGCGCCAGCGGCAAGTCCATGCCGGTGCTGATTCTCACCGCGCGCGACCGCTGGAGCGACAAGGTGGCGGGCTTCGATGCCGGCGCCGACGATTATCTCGCCAAGCCCTTTTATACCGAGGAATTGCTGGCGCGGCTGCGCGCGCTTTTGCGCCGCGCCGCCGGCATCGCCACCGCCGATATCGAGATCGGCAAGCTGCGCATCGACACCCGCGCCAGCCGCGTCACCTTCGACGGCAATCCCGTCAAGCTGACCAGCCAGGAATATCGCCTGCTGGCCTACCTGGCGCATCATCGCGGCAAGGTGGTGTCGCGCACCGAACTGGTGGAACATCTCTACGACCAGGATTTCGACCGCGACTCCAATACGATCGAGGTCTTTATCGGCCGCCTGCGCAAGAAGCTGGACGCAGGCCTTATTCAAACGGTGCGCGGGCTTGGCTATTCGCTGGAAGATCCCAAACTGGGCGGCACGGCGGCTGAGGCTTGAGTCCCTATCGTCCCGCCTGATTGCGGCGGCGGCGGTCTGGACCTTGCTGGGGCTGTTTGTGGGCGGCGCCGTGCTGTCGAACGCCTTTCGCCTGGCGGCGCAGAACAGTTTCGACGCTGCCTTGCAGGCCGACATGGACGGGCTGATCGCCGCCGCTGAACCCGATCCCGGCGGCGGGGTGATGCTGGCCGACCGTTTCCTCAATCACAATTTCGACCGCGTCTATTCCGGCCTTTATTACCAGATTCGCAGCGGCAAGAGCGGCGGGCAGATTTCGCGCTCGCTGTTCGACAAGGAAATCGATCCGGTCAATGAACCTGCCTCCAGCGCATCGAAGGGTGCACTGACCTGGGGCAGTGCTCAGGGACCGGAAAACCAGCGGCTGCGGGTGCTGTCGCGGCGGGTGGACCTGACGCCGGATATGCGCAGCGACGCCGATTATACCTTCCTGGTGGGGGGCGACATGTCGGCGGTGGATCGCCAGACGCGCGAGTTCAATACCACCTTGTTCTGGTCGTTCCTGCTCCTGGGACTGGGATTGATCGCCGCCATCCTGTTGCAGGTGAAGGTCGGCCTGGCGCCGCTGCGGAAAGTCTCGCGCAGCCTGGCCAAGATTCGCGACGGCGAGGCGCGGCGGCTGGAAGGCAATTTTCCCACCGAGATCGCGCCCCTGGCGGGCGAACTCAATTCCTTGATCCAGCATGGCGAGGAAGTGGTGGGCCGCGCCCGCACCCATGTTTCCAACCTGGCGCATTTTCTCAAGACGCCCCTGTCGGTGCTGGCGGCGGAAGCGGATGCGCAGCCGGGACCCTTGGCCGACATGGTCAAGCGCCAGGTCTTTTCCATGCGCCGCCAGGTGGATCATTATCTGAGCCGCGCGCGCGCTGCCGGCTCGCTGGACGTGCTGGGCAACCGCACCCAGGTCAGCGCCGTGATGGACGATCTGTCCCGCGTCATCGCCCGCATCCATGTCGCGCGCGGCATCGTCATCGACGCGGAATGCAGCGACGACATCTATTTTCGCGGCGAGCGCCAGGACCTGGAAGAGATGCTGGGCAACCTGATCGACAATGGCTGCAAATGGGCCAGGGGCCGGGTGCGGGTGCGCTGTGAAAAATCCGCCGGCCGGCTGGTCCTGACGGTGGAGGATGACGGGCCGGGCCTGTCCGCCGAGCAGCGCGCCCAAGTGGGAAGTCGCGGGGAAAGACTGGACGAAAGCGTACCCGGGTCAGGTTTAGGGTTGGCCATAGTCCGGGATATTTCCAAGCTTTACGGGGGTTTTTTTGCCCTCGACCAAGGTTCCTTGGGCGGGGTGCTGGCGCGCCTCGAACTGCCAGCAATTCTTTGAAGGAAACAGGGTGTTAAGGAAGTCGCCCTAATGTAGGCAGGCGCAGCTCGGGGGGCTGCAAAGACGTGTCCATGTTGCCCAATGACAAAACAGGATTGCTGAAGGCATTTCTCGCTAGCCTGCCGGGCGCTGCAGCGGGACGTCTTGCCATGGCTGTCGAAATGGACCGGCTGATGGACGGCCACGCCCTGCCGCATGATGACATTCTCGAAGGCCTGCGCCCGATCCTGCGCCGCGAAAATCTGGACCGCACGCCCACGCCGCTGCGCCTGTTCTGCCGGCCGTTCCAGGATCTGCTGACCTGCGCGCCGCGCGCCGCCAAGCAGAAGGCGGTGATCGCCCGTGACACATTGGTGCCGGCCTGGAACTGGATTTCGAAAACCTTGCTGCCGCAGGAGGCCGCCGCCTATATCGTCGATTGCCGCGGCCTGGTGCTGGCGCATAAGCACGAAGATGCCCTGGCGCGCGCCGCGCAATTCTGGCCGGTGGCCGCCGCCGCCATCACCGCCGCCTTGTCCGGCGCAGGCCGCGAGCCGGTGCGCAAGGCGCTGGGCGGCGATGCCGCCATGGTGGACGATGTCGCCGAGATGGCGCTGATGCTGTCGGCGGGCGAGGTCATGGAAGACTTGGCAAAGCTTGTGCCGGCGCCGGCGCCCGCCTTCAACGAGCAGCTGGTGTGGCAGGTGCGTGAAATCTACGACCAGTTGGTCAAAAGCCATCCCGATGTCGCGCCCTACGTCGCTGTGGTCGCCATGAACCGGCTGGCCAAGCCCTGGGAGGCCCTGCGCCTGCCCCTGCTGGTGACCCGCCATTCCGACGACACGCTGATCGCCCAGACCGACATGGGTCTGGTCGGCGAATTGTTGTTCGCACGCATGGACGCATTGAAGAGCTCCATCCACATCACGCGCCATCCCCTGTTCGATGCCGAGAAGCTGATGGAGGAGGTGAAAACCTTCGCCGATCTTTCCAGCCATATCGTCAAGGAAATCGAACTCAAGCGCGACGGCGAATGGGGCAAGCGCCTGATGATCGAGCGGGTCGAGATCGGCAACATCATGGCAGGGTTCATGGACCGTGCGCCCAGGGAAATCGGCGCGGCGCTGCCCATGGCCAAGGGGACCGGGGCCGATTTCTCCAAGCCCTGCGGCGCCGAAAAGAGGGAGATGGCGGTGCGGTATGCGCGCCTGGTGGCGGGCAGCCGCAACTTCGCCGCCGCCGCGTCTTTCGCCGCCAAGCAAAAGACGATCTATGAGGACCTTTGCACCGTTCTCAGGCGTTACAATGAGGACCTGGTCAAGGCGCTGAAGGCTGATCCGCAGCATCCTGTGGCCAATGCCCAGCTAGCGCTCTGCGCGGAACTGTCGGGCATCCTGTTCAGCGACGAAGAAGCCGAATTGCTGCGCCGGCGGGCGAGAGCCGCCCAATCCGCGGCAGCCTGATCTTAAACGTTTCACTTCGTTCCTGAACGGTGGATGAACGGCGGCGCAAACCCGCAAAAATATAGCTTTTTCTATCTTTGACATTGAACCGATCCGGGCGTTTCCTACGTATCCTGTACTGCCAGAGGGGCAATCATGGAGACGTTCGAAATGTTCCGTACACCGCTTATCGCCGCCTTGACGGTCGCCCTGCTGGGCGGAACCGCGATGGCGCAGCCGGCGAACGCGCCGCCCACCAATCTGAATGGCTATCCGTCCAATAGCGCACGCAGCGCCCCGGACTATGACGATGATGATGACCGTGCTCCGCCTGCGGATCAGCGTGGCTACGATGCCCGCAGCGCGCCGTCCGCTGCGCAAAGCGGCCAGCAGGCCCAGGCCGACCGTGACATCTTCTGCCGCCGCGATGCGGCCGCCCGCACCGGCTACACCACGCCGCGCGAAGCGGCGCGTGACGAGCAGACCCGCGGAACCGTTGGCGGGCTGTTGGGCGGCGCGGTGCTTGGCACCGTGCTGGGCGCGGCCGCCGGCAATGCCGGTTTGGGCGCCGCCGCAGGCGCAGGCGCCGGCCTGATCGCCGGCACCGCCGTCGGTTCCGACAATGCCCGCCATGCGGCGCGCGATGTCGAGGCCGACTATGGGCGCGCCTATTACGACTGCATGCATGAGGACGGCCGCCAGGCTGCCTATGACGGCCCGCGCGGGGGCTATGACGACGGCTATTATGGCCCGCCGCCTCCGCCGGCTTATTACAGGCCGTACGGCTATCCCTATTACCCCTCCTATTACGGCCCTAGCTATGGTCCGAGCCTGTCGTTGGGCTTCGGCTTTGGCGGCGGCGGTTGGGGTGGTCACCGGGGTTTCCACGGCGGCGGCTGGCGTCATCACTGACGCAAACAGCGCTTTTGCTAGAAAACGGCCGGGACGGTATGGTCCCGGCCGTTTTTCCTTGTCCGGACCGTCATGTCGCCCAAAATCAATCC
>JACCXK010000135.1 GCA_013697055.1 Alphaproteobacteria bacterium | reverse complement strand
GGCTTGACCCGGCCATCCATTGTGCCGTCTGAAATATGGATGGCCGGCTCGGAGGCCGGCCATGACAAATTGAGCAAAGGCTGGCATCGTCTTAGGCATGATCCAGGCCCTGTTGCTCGGCTACCTGCTGGGCACCATCCCCTCCGGACTTTTCTTCGCCTGGATTTCCGGGGCCGGGGATGTGCGCAAGATCGGCTCGGGCAATATCGGCGCCACCAATGTGCTGCGCACCGGCAAGAAATGGGCGGCCGTCGGTACGCTGATCTGCGATGCGGCCAAGGGCGCGGCGGCGGTGCTGCTGGCGCGGACGCTGTTGCCGCCCGGCGCGGAGATTTTCGCTGGCTTGGGCGCGGTGCTGGGTCACCTGTTTCCCGTCTGGTTGCGCTTCAAGGGCGGCAAGGGCGTGGCGACTTATTTGGGCGTGTGCCTGGCGATCTATTGGCCGGTGGGTCTGGCGTTCGCCGCCACCTGGATCGGGGCGGCTTTGGTGTGGCGCATTTCATCCCTGTCGGCACTGATCGCCATCGCCTTGTCCAGCGCCTATTTCCTGCTGCTGCACCAGGACGCCTATGCCGGGCTGGCGCTGATACTGTCGCTGCTTATCACCTGGATGCATCGCGACAATATCCGCCGGCTGCTGCGCGGCGAAGAACCGCGTATCGGAGCCAAGGCCCGTGCTCACGGATAAAGCGCGCCGCGACTGGCTGCGGCTGGCCCGCACCGAGAATATCGGCCCCGTCACCTTCCGCAATCTGATCGCGCGCTTCGGCACTGCGTCAGAGGCCCTGGCGCAGGTGCCCCGCATGGCCAGCCGCGGCGGCGCCAAGAACTTTGTGCTGCCGGATGAAGACAATATCGCGCGCGAGATCGATGCGCTGGCCAAGCTGGGCGGACGGATGATCGCCGCCTGCGAGGCGGATTATCCGCAAGGCCTCAAGGCGCTGGAAGCCCCGCCGCCCATTCTCAGCGTGCTGGGCCATCCGCATCTTTTGCAGAAAGAGATGATCGCCATTGTTGGCGCGCGCAACGCTTCGGCCCTGGCGCGCAAGTTCGCCGACACGCTGTCGCGCGATCTCGGCTTTGCCGGCATTGTGGTGGTGTCGGGCCTGGCGCGCGGCATCGATGCTGCCGCGCATGAAGCGGCACTGGCCGTGGGCACGGTGGCCGTGGTGGCCGGCGGCGTGGACATTATCTATCCGCCGGAAAATGAAAAGCTGTATGCCGCGATCAAGAACCAAGGTGTGATTGTCTCGGAAATGCGGCTGGGCGAAGCGCCCCAGGCGCGTCACTTCCCGCGCCGCAACCGCATCATCTCAGGCCTGGCGCGAGGCGTGGTGGTGGTGGAAGCCGCCGAGAAATCCGGCTCGCTGATCACCGCCCAATATGCCATCGACCAGGGCCGCGAAGTCTTCGCCGTGCCTGGCTCGCCGCTGGACCCGCGCGCCAGGGGCGCCAACCGCCTGATCTGCGAAGGCGCCGTCCTGACCGAAAACGCCGAAGACATCCTGTCAGTCCTCGCGCCCATGCTGGGCGGTGGTTTTGCCGAGCCGGATGCGCCTTCGCCCGCCCTGCCCGCCGCGGCGCTGGAAGCGGAAGCCGACCGCATCCGCGCGACGGTCGAAGAAGCGCTGGGCCCTGCCCCGGTGGGCATCGACGAACTGATCCGCCAGATCGGCGCACCGCCGGCCGCGATCCTGACCGTCCTGCTGGAGCTGGAATTGGCCGGCCGCTGCGCCCGTCATCCCGGAAATCGGGTGAGTTGGGCTTAAGATTCGCGTAGGCTCATCCGCACAAGAACAACAAACAAGAGGGACGTAACAATGGCAGACACGGCAAACCCCGCACCGCTTGGCCTGGTCGGTTTCGGAGTTACCACAATCCTGCTCAGCAGCATCAATGCCGGCCTGTTGCCGGTGGCGGGCGAACCGGTGGTGATCCCGCTGGCCATGGCATTCGGCGGCACGGCCCAGATCATCGCCGGCATCATGGAGTTCAAGACCGGAAACGTATTCGGCGCCACCGCCTTCACCGCCTATGGCGCTTTCTGGTGGTGGTTCGCGCTGCTGATCCTGCTGGGCGGCAATCACATCCTGGACCTGTCAGGCGCGGGCAGCGCCATCGGCGTCTGCCTCTTGCTGTGGGGCGTCTTTACCTTGGGACTGTGGGTTTCGACCTTCCGGCTCAGCAAACTGCTGTTCGCCATTTTCACCACCCTTTGGATCGCCTTCTTCCTTCTGGGATTGGGCGCGCTTCTGCCCAACCCCGGCCTGCACACGGCGGGCGGCTGGGTCGGCCTCGTCTGCGGGGCGCTGGCCATGTATGGCAGCTTCGCCCTGGTCACCAACGCCACCTATGGCCGGGAAGTCGTGCCGGTCGGGTCGCGGTAACCGCCTGATTTCACAGACGAAGAGCGTGGTTTTGGGAGCGATTCCTGCCCAAAACCGCGCTTTCGCCCGTTCCATCATCATAATTTCGTAAGGATTGGACGCTTAACCATAGGGTGCGCTCCACCGAAGAACAACCATGGGTTATATTCATGCGCGTATCCGCCATAAATACAACCAAGAGTTACAATTCGCAGGCCGTCGCGTTGACAGCGGGCTTTGGCTTCGACCAGTGTCCCGCCCCGTTTGCCGGACCCCACCGGTTCCCAACCTTGCAGATCGCGGCCGCGACCCCAGATAAGCCCCCTTCCCACCCCTGATAGGTTCCGTTTCCTAGATGAATGTCCTGATCGTCGAGTCCCCCGGCAAGGTCAAAGCCATCAACAAGTATCTGGGCAGCAATTATAAAGTGCTGGCCAGCTTCGGGCATATCCGCGACCTCCCCTCCAAGGACGGCTCGGTCAAGCCGGACGACGACTTCTCCATGGTCTGGGACGTGGATGCCCGCGCCGCCTCCAAGATCAAGGACATTGCCGCCGCCATGAAGGGCGCCGACAAGCTGATCCTGGCCACCGACCCGGACCGCGAGGGCGAGGCGATCAGCTGGCACATATTGGAAGTGCTGCGCGACAAGAAGCTGCTGAAAGACGTGGCCGTGGAGCGGGTGGCCTTCAACGCCATCACCAAGACGGCCGTGCTGGAAGCGATGCAGCATCCACGCCAGATCGACCAGGAACTGGTG
>JACCXK010000124.1 GCA_013697055.1 Alphaproteobacteria bacterium | reverse complement strand
GGCCTTGGGCGCGGGCGGCGCCGGCGGCGGCTTGGCCACGGTGGTGACCGGCGGCGGCGGCGCGGTGGCGATCGTGAATTCGGGAACGATGGCGACCGGCGGCGGCGGCTTCACCAGATCCGGCGGCGGCGGCGGCGGCGCCTTGGGCGGCGTCTTCTGGGTATCGACGGTCGCCTTGATTTCCTGGAGCTGCTTGATCAGCGCGCCCGAGGAGAGAGCCGCGACAAGACCGGCGATGCCGGCAATATGAATCGCGATGACGATGGCAAGGCTGGTGGCCTTGTTCGCCGCTGTTTTCTTTTCGACGTGTAGATGACCTGGACGTTCCATGCGCTCTCACTCAAAGATGAGACCTAGACACTCTGCGTGCCCGGTCCGGCAAATTGTTCGGGACCAACTCTAACCCAACGCGGCGTCGTTATGACTGACACCTTCAGGCAGCTTTTAAAGCAATCGCTTACCGTCTTTGCAAGGGGTATCAGTCCTGTAGTA
Organism: Alphaproteobacteria bacterium; assembly: GCA_013697055.1. GTDB lineage: Bacteria > Pseudomonadota > Alphaproteobacteria > Micropepsales > Micropepsaceae > Rhizomicrobium. The sequence goes on along the minus strand of JACCXK010000124.1, from coordinate 31,040 downwards.
GCTCAGCGCTTGCGCCCACGCCTTCATCACAGGATGCGCGAGCCTGCCCAAGGCTTGGCACTGTTGAGGGTTGCAGCTGCGCGCTTCGCATGTGCAGCACGGTCCATAAGACCTGTTAAACCTTGGTGCAGCCGATAGAAATCAGCTTGGCGCGCGTTGCAGGACAGCCTTCGCACATTGCCCCTGACAGGGCGGAGGGCCAGGCCCCGGCCCATAAGGTTCCCTTGCGACATCTTCGCTTTTTCCAGAGCAAAAAATTGGCGATGCTCGGGGCGACCACGATCCAACACATCTCCAAGGATAATCCGCATGCGCTATCTCCACACCATGGTGCGCGTCTCCGACCTGGACGCATCGCTGGACTTCTATTGCCACAAGCTGGGGCTGGTGGAAGTGCGGCGCATGGAAAACGAAAAAGGCCGCTTCACGCTGGTTTTCCTGGCGACACCGGACGATGCCCGCCGCATCAAGGCCGAAGGCGATACCGCGCTGGCCGCGGAAAGCCCGGTGATCGAACTGACCTGGAACTGGGACGAGAAAGGCTATGCCGGAGAGCGAAACTTTGGGCATCTCGCCTATCGCGTGGGCGATATTTATGCGCTGTGCGAAAAACTGATGGCCGCCGGCGTCACCATCAACCGCCCGCCGCGCGACGGGCACATGGCCTTCATCCGCTCGCCGGACGGTATTTCCATCGAACTGCTGCAGGAAGGGCACCTGGAGCCCAAAGAGCCCTGGGCCTCGATGCCCAACAGCGGAAGCTGGTAACGGCGCAAACAAAAACCCCGCCGTCTGTGCGCTGTCGCTACAGACCTGGCGGGGTTTTTCGTTTCAAGCCGATATTCTAGATGCGACCAAGGACCGTCAGGATACCGACCTGTGTCGTTGAACCATTGTTGCCGCGGATCCAGTCGTAGTTGACGCCGAGGTGCCAGGTATCGGTGCCCGCGCCCAGGCCAAGGCCCAGGATGGCGTTGCCGCTGTCGGGATCGGGACCGATAAAGGTCATGGTATTGCCGGCGGTGCCGCGGCCGCCGGTGGACTGGAACGCCGCCTTGATCTTCACCGCCTGCTGCAACACATCGTAGCGATAACCCAAGCGCAGTTCCGGCGAGAGCTGGAAGTTCCAGACATTGACCGTCTTCTTGAGGTCGGCGCCGATGGCGCCGCGCAGCGAACTGGCGAAGTAAGGCGCCACATCCAGGTTCAGGCCCGGGCCGCCATTGGCTTCCAGATAGCCTTCCTCGCGCAAGGTCAGGCCGTCCAGGCTGATATGCGGGTCCACCTCGATGCCGGAATAATGCAGAATGGTGCCGGCATTGGCGCCCATGGCCAGCATGGCGCCGGGGCGCTTGCTGGTGGCTTCGCGGAACAGCCCGCCGATATTGAGCGAGCGAGTTTCGTTGAAGCTGCCGTAAGCGGCGCTGATCTGGGTATCCAGGAAGACATGCTTGCCGCGCCAGTCGGTATAGCCGGTCAGCATGAACCATTGGGTGTTGGTGCGGGTGGCGCGCGGCAGCTGCTGGGTGACGTCGCCGCTGTAGAAGGTGAAGGCGCCGCCATACCAGCCATTGCGCGGACTGCCGCCGTCCAGGCCCAGCACAAAGCCGAAGCCGTGATCCTTGTAGGACGTCAGGGTGCCGTCGGCAGAGACCCGGCCCTTGTTGTTGATCTGGCCGGTGAATTCCTCGCCCCACAGGGTGGTGTCGCCGGCCTGGTTGGCATAGCTGCGCAGCAGCCGCTGGCGCGCTGCCACCGGCCCGCTGGCCTGGTCGGTGAGCATGACGGCGATTTCGCGGGTGCCGCCCGACACGTCGGGGGCGAATTGCGAGAAGACCTGCTGCGCCTGCTGCTGGGAGGCCAGCACATTGATGCCGCTGCCGGGCACGCCGGGGGTGTTGTAGACGGTGAGGCTGGTGGCGATGGCCGAGCCCAGCTCATTGTCGGTGGCCAGCGCCGAGGCCGCGAAGGGAAACTCGTTGCGGGCGTTGCCGGACAGGTTGAGGCCTGGCGTGCCATCGGCATTTTTGGCGCCGGTGGAACGCGGCAAGAGGTGCAGCTGCAGAACCTGCTGGCCGCTGGCATCGATGGTATTGGTCAGCGGCAGGACGCCGCTTTCGGTGGGCGTCTCGAACAGGAACGGCGTGTTCTGGCCCAGAAGCGCGTTCTGGGAGGCAAGGGTGGTGTCGGTGATACCGTTCAATGCGCGGATCAGGGTGATGTTCTGAACGGTCGGGCTGGTGGTGCTGGCGGCGGTGAAGCCCGAGGAGATATAGGTGCCGAACTGCAGCGCCAGGTTGGCGCCGGACAGGTTGGCGCTATTGGCCTGCACTACCGGGCTGAGGCTGTTGAGGTTCGACTGGGAAATCGCCAGGCCCAGGGTGCCGTTGGGATCGACATTGAAGGTCGTGGCCTGCAGCGGCGTGGTGGTGTTGGCGACATACAAAAGGCCGTTGGGATCGACCTGCACCGCCAGGGAGTTCGCGCCGGAATTGACCACGGCGTTGACATAGCCGAAGCCGCCCACATGCAGGACATGGCCGCTGCCGGATCCAAAACTGATCAAGCCTTGCGAAGCAATGGGCGGCAGGCCGGCCTGGTCGTTGATCACCGACTGGCCAATGATCGCGTAATTGCTATTGGTGTTGATGGCGCCGGTTTTCGGATTGGCGGTACCGCCTGCGCCGGTATTGCCGACATTCAAGACGTTGTTGTTGCCCGCCGAGGTGAACAGCAGGCTGCCCAGGATGCGGCCGCTATTGTTGATGGTCACCCCGCCGCCGGTGCCGGTGGACAGGTCGATGGCGTTGGTGAGGGAGCTGACCGAGGCGCCCGTGGCGGGCGACAGGACGGTGTTGAACGCCTGGATCGTGCCGGCATTGTTGATGGTCTTGAGGGTATCGCTCTGGTCGCTGATGGCTTCCGACACCAGGCTGAAAGGCGAATTGGCGGGCGCGATGGTCTTGGTGGGCGACACAGTGTTGGTGAGCACCTGGGCCACGATGGTGGCGCCCTTGCCGACATTGATCAACGGCAGATTGCCGTTGGGCCCGATGATCACGCCGAAGGCGCTGCCCTGGCCGATGCCGCTGACCTGGGCGGCGATGCTGCCGGTCGTGTTGGTGCTGCCGTTGACCTGCTGGGCAACCACGTCCAGGCGCGGCACGATGGCAAAAGGACCGATGTACAACGCGGTGGCGGAGGTGATGCCGGAGGAGGTCACGGTCTGGGAATTGGTGCCGGCCTGGGCCGAGATGGTGCCGGTGTTCAGCAGGCCGCCCACATTGTCGGCAAACGCAGTGGTGGTGGTGGTGGTGCCATTGACGGTGTTGGTGACAGACTCCGGAACGTGAAGATGAGGCGTGACATCGCAGGTGATGGCCTGGCTGCTGAGGCAGGTGGAATAGGCCGCCGAATTGCCCTGGATGATGATCGCGGCGGTGCTGAGTTCGGAATCGGTCGGCTGGGCGGTGACGGACCCGCGATTGATGAAGGAATAGCCGGGATTGATGGGATCGACGTCCGCCGTCACGGGGCCCAGCACGATGGGGCCGCGCGGCGAGGTCAAGGCGCCGGTGATGGACTGGGACGGGTCGATCAATATGACCGGCTGGGTGACGCCTGACGCGACCAGGCCCGAGGCGGAGATCGCCGAGCGGCCGACATTGTTGGAGGTGCCGGGGCCGGCGCTGAGGAAGCCGCCATCGATGCTGCCGCCGATCACAATGGCGCTGCCCGATTCCGGATTGCCGCCCCTGGCGTTGAATTGCTGCGTGCCGACCAGTGAAATCGCGCCGGCAACGACGAAGCTGCCGCCGGAGGATGACGGGCAGGCGAAGCCCGACGGAATGCTGGTGTCGCTCTTGCAGGAATGAATGCCGCCCAGCTCCTCGATGCCGATCAGGCCGCCGCCCACGCCCGACAGGCCGGATTGCAGGATGAAATTGCCGTTCACCGTGCCGTCCAGCAGCACCATCACGCTGTTGGACGCGGTGGAATTGACAGTGCTGTTCTGAACGATGCCGCCGCCGCCGATCAGGATATTGCTGGTGACCTTGGTGCCCTGCGTCAGCAGGAAGGCGGCCGAGGAATCGCCCTGCACGATCATGGAGGATTGCTGGGTGATCGCGGTGGCGCCGGTGAGCGCGGTGGTGGCCAGGCTGGTGAGGGAGATGGACCCGTAATAGGTATTGCCGCCCCCGATGACGATGCCGCGCTTACCCGTGCCGTTGCCGCCCAGATCGATGCTGCCGGTGGAGGCGAGACCGAGGCTGTTCGGAAACAGGCTGCCGGCGCTGGTGTCGATTGCCACGCCGATGGCGTTGTCGACGCCCGTGTTGGCGATGAAACCGCTGTTGACGACGGAATTGCTGCTGTTGATGGTGACCGCCGCGATGCCGGTCTGGCTGATGCCCACCCCGCCGCCGGATTCGATGGAGATATTGCCGCTGCCGGAGGTGACAAGCGGGGTGCTGGTGCTGGTCGTGATGGTGGTATCGGCGCGGGCCGCAGTAACAGCCAGGGCAGCCGCCAGCAGGGCAGCCGCAGCGGCGGAAAGCATCAAACGGTGCTTGATCAACTCAGCCTCTTAAAAATGTCGCCGGGCGGCCGCGCCGCCAGTCTCGGCATTCTGTTTCAGGTCCGCTCCAGGACCAGCGGCGGCTCGCGTCCGCCGCGCCGCCTTGCACCGTTTACCCTTCGCCGGAAGCACCCTTGGGCCGGATGGGGCCGGGCCGGGACGCCTCTGCAGCGCCTTTGTACCCGGCTATCGTCCCGGTTCAACAGCAAATTTTGCCATGAAGGCCCCATTCCCGGACAAATCCGCCCCTCTTAATCCGGCGTTAGCGGCGTTGCTGGCAAAATCGGCCCCGTGACAAAGCCTTAACGAGCGATTTTGCCGCCATGAACAAGGCCCGCCATAGCGGTTTTGCCCGGCTGACCCAGCAGGACGTCAGCGCCGCGGCCGCGCGCCATGAGGCGCTCTATGCCGGACGGGTCGGCGGCGCGCGGGCGGTTTTCGCCTTTTGCGACCTTTCGGGCCTCAACCTGGCGGGTCACAACCTGTCGGACGCCGACTTCACCGGCGCGATAATGGAAGAAACCAATTTCGCCGGCGCCAAGCTGGATTCCAGTTCCCTGTTCGGAACCGACCTGCGCCGCGCCGACCTGTCGGGGGCGAGCCTGCGACGTGCCGACCTGCGCGGCTCCTCGATGCGCGGCGCCAACCTGATCGGCGCCGATCTCTATGAAGCGGATCTGCGCGAAGGAACCATCGCGGAAAAAGACAAGTATGGAAACCTGCGCGTGCTGCAGCACGACATCGGCGCATCCGAACTGCCGGCCGCGATGATGAACTCCGCCAACCTGGAGCGCGCCAAGATGACCGGCGCCATCGCCATCCAGGCCGACTTCACCGACGCGATCATGAAGGGCTGCAAGCTGACCCGCGCCAACCTGCGCCAGGCGCGCCTGACCGGGGCCAATCTGGAAAATGCCGACCTGTCGGGCTGCAACCTGACCGGCGCGGACATGGCCGGCTGCATCCTGATCGGCGCCAAGATGGATTTCGCCACCACCCATGGCGCGGACATGGCCGGCGTCCTGAAGGAAGCCAAGAAGATCGATCACGAAGCGGTGGCCAATATCGAGAACCTGCTGCTCAACCATTCGCGCTGGGCCGAAACCGATGGCCGCGAAGGCAAGCCCGCCGACCTCACCGGCATGGACATGCGCCATGTCTCCAAACTGTCCCACCGCACCCTCACCGCCCTGATCGCGCCCAAGGCGCAGATGTATGGCGTGGTGCTGGAAGGCGCGTCCCTGCAAGGCTCCAACCTGGCGGGCGCCGATCTGCGATCCGCCAAGCTGGGCGGCGCCGATCTGCGCGGCGTCAATTTCTCCGGCGCGCAGCTCAACCATGCCGATTTGCGCGACACCAAGCTGGGGCCGCTGGTGATCGGCGGCTCGCGGCTCTTGCCGGCGCGGCTGGACAATGCCCAGGCCCGCTATGCCGATTTTCGCAACGCCGATCTGCGCCGCGCCCGCCTGTCGGGCTGCGACATGTCCTATGCCAACCTGACGGACGCCGACCTGCGCGACAGCGAGACGGACGGCGTGGAGTTTTCCGGCGCCAAGCTGCCCGGACGCTTCGCCGAAGCGCTGGCCGCCACGGCCTGAACAGGCGTACCAAACGGTACAACGCGCCGGAATTGCACAACCGGCCAGCGCGCCTTATCTACCCCTGGTCCTGTTACGCAAGAGCTCATGAAAGCGCAAAGACATCCCGACGAAGCCGCGCGCCTGGCCGCTTTGCATTCCTATGACATTCTCGACAGCGCGGCCGAAGCCGAATTCGACGAGATCGTGCGCGTGGTCAGCGATATTTGCGGCATGCCCATGACCCTGATCAGCCTGGTCGAAACCGACCGGCAGTGGTTCAAGGCCAGGGTCGGCATCGATGCCGACCAGACCCCGTTTGAAATGTCGGTCTGCGCCCATGGCATCCTGCAGCCCGATCTTCTCGAGATCGAGGACATGACCAAGGATGTCCGCACCATCGACAATCCGCTGGTCCAGGGCGATCCCCGCGCCCGCTTTTATGCCGGCGCGGCGCTGACCAATGACGACGGTTATCCCCTAGGGATGCTGTGTGTGCTGGACACCAAGCCGCGCAAGCTGACCCAGCAGCAGCGCGATCTGTTGCAGTTGATGGCCAAGCTGGTGATGCGCCAGATGGAATTGCGCAAGCGGGTGCGGATCGAACAGCGCGCCCAACTGACCTTGCAGGAAATCCTGGACAAGGCCAACACCTTGCTGGAACGCAACGACACGCTGCGCAAGGAGATCGACCACCGGGTGAAGAACAGCCTGGCCCAAATCGCCGGCTTCCTGCGCATCCAGGAGAAACAATACAAGGACGAGCCGCGCATCGCCCAGCCCTTGGCCGAAGCGCGCAATCGGGTGATGACGGTGGTGAATGTCCATGACCATCTGCACCGCGCCGCCGAGGACGAGATGGCATCGGTGGTGCAGTTCCTGGGCAATCTGTCGGAGTCGGTATCGCAGAACCGCCCGCCGCAACTGCGCGCAATCAATGTCAGCGGCGATGCCATCAAGCTGCCGTCCGACAAGGTGATGGCGATCGGGCTGGCGGCGAACGAATTCATCTCGAACGCCATGAAGCATGCCTTTCCGGTTGGCCATGACGGGTTGATCGAGATTTCCTTCCGCAACGATGGTTCCGACCATGTGCTGCGGATGGCCGACAATGGCGTCGGCGTACCGCCCGATTTCGACATCAAGGGCGCCAAGGGGCTAGGGATGCGGGTGATGAATTCGCTGGCCCAGCAGCTGCTGGGCACGCTCACCTATGAAAGCGGCCCGGCAGGGACATCCTTTACCGTGCGCTTTCCGGCAAAGACCTAGGCTGCTTTCCGACTTATTGCCGAAGCAACAGGGCGACGTCATTCCAGTTGTTCGCCGTGTGATGGGCGCCCGCTGCGACCAGCCTTTCGGAATGACCGGGCCGGACATGGCCGCCAGCGCAAAATCCGACCACTGTCATGCCTGCGGCAAGACCGGCGCGCACGCCGCTTTCGCTGTCCTCGATCACCAGACAGTGCGCCGGATCTGCGCCCAGGCGATCAGCCGCCATCAGAAACAGGTCCGGATGTGGCTTGCCTCGGGACACCTCGTCGGCGCTGAAGACACCGCCCGCAAAATGGCCGGTGAGGCCCAGCACTTCCAGCGACAGGGCAAGCCTTTCGCGTGAACTCGAGGACGCAATGCACCGGGTCATGGCGGCATGCGCATCCAGGAATGCCCGCGCGCCCGGCACCTCGCGCAAATCGGATCGGAAGCTGGCAAGCGTCGCAGCCTGAAGATCCTGCGCGAACGAGCCTGACACGGGCTTGCCCAGATCGCTTTCGATCGCCGCCATCAGGTCGGGCAGCCTTTTGCCCATGTAACGGCCCAACGCGTCATCCAGGCTGGTGGGCCAGCCCAGCGCCGTGACCATGTCCGCCAGTACGCAATTGGCCAGCACTTCGCTGTCCGCGATCACGCCGTCGAAATCGAAGAGTATTGCCTCAAACACCCGCCAGCGACATCAGGCCGCGACCATGGCGGAGCTTTTGGTGCGGATGAACTGCGCCAGGCGGCCGAGCGAGACCTTGGCTTCGTTCCTGGCGCCATCGAGCTGGAACAGATGGCCCATGCCGTCATAAATCTCCACGCTCACCGCGACATTGGAATCGGCGGCACGGTCGCCCAGCTTGGAGGCGTCGTCGCGCAAGATCTCATTCGCCCCGGCATGCACCATGATGGGCGGAAAACTGGTGAAGGGCGCGTAGGCGGGCGAGGCATAGGCATCGCAAGGATTGGACTTGCGCAAATAATGGCGCGCCGACAGGAACAGCAGATCCCAGTCCAGCGCCGGGTCGCTCTTGCGATTGCCCAGGATGGAATAGCCCGACAGCGACAGGTCGGCCCAGGGCGACAGCCCCACGATGCCGCCGGGCATTTCCAGGCCGGCGTTGCGGATGGCGAGCGCCACGGCGAAGGCCAGGCCCCCACCCGCTTCATCGCCCGCCAGGATGACGGAGGATGGCGCCACGCCCTTGGCCAGCAGCCCACGATAGGCATCGATGCCGTCGCGCACCGCGGCCGGGAAAAAGGCTTCCGGCGCCAGCCGGTATTGCACGCTGAAGGCGCTGATGCCGCTGGCTTCCACCAGTCTGCCCACCACCACGCGATGGGTTTGGGGCGATCCGGCGACAAAGCCGCCGCCATGGAAGTACAGGATGGTACGGCCCGGCTCATGGCGCGCCGTGCCCACCCATTCGCCGGGAATGACGCCCAGCTTGGCGGGCGAAAACTCCATCGCTTCGGGCGCAGGCGCGAACCTGGCGAACAGCGCCGCATAGCGGGCGCGCAGATCCTCCACGCTGGCGAGGGGTTTGGCTTGCGTTTGCGGCCAGAGCGCCATGAAACCGAAGCACCTTTCGCAGCAAGAGTAACAAAAAAACGGGGACCTCCAAAGGGAAGCCCCCGTTTCTGGTCAAACCGAAGGCTGCTTAAGCGGCTTTCGCGCCTTCGATGGTGGTGAGCTGCGGCGCATTGATGGTGATGCGACGGGGCCGCTTTTCCTCGGGCACGATGCGCTCCAGGTCGACATGCAACAGGCCATTCTCCAGGCGCGCGGCCTTGACCTCGACATGCTCGGCAAGCTGGAAGCTGCGGTCGAAGGCGCGGCCGGCAATGCCCTGGTGCAGAAACTCACCGGCGGGCTTTTCGACCTCTTCGCGCTTGCCGCTAACGGTCAGCACGCGGTCCTTCACGTCCACCGACAGGTCCTTTTCGGCAAAGCCGGCGACCGCCAGGGTGACGCGATAATTGTTCTCGTCGGCACGCTCGATATTGTAGGGCGGATAGCCCTGCTCGGACGCGGACTCCAGAAGGCCGATCAGCCGGTCAAAGCCGACGGTGGAACGGAAAAAGGGCGAATAATCGATACGCATAAGACAACCTCCTAAAAGCGTTGTGGTTTGAACCGGTCCCATGATGGCGGCCGGCATCCCTCCATTTAGGGCGACAAAAACCGGCTTCAAGGCTTTCCGGGGGCTTGAAAATCGGGCTTAACTTTCCACGGAAGCGCCTTTCAGCAAAAAATGATCCCCGCCGCCACCTTGTTCGAGCCTTTGCCCATCAAGGCGGTGGGGGCGGAACTGCGCGCCGCCAGGTTCCCCGCAGCGCCCGATGTTCCGTATCGCGGGGTCTGCGTGCTGCTGAACGGCCAGACCGAATTCATCGAGAAATATTTCGAGGTGATCGACGAGCTGCGCGGGCGCGGCTTTGCGGTGGCGACCATGGACTGGCGCGGCCAGGGCGGCTCTGCCCGGATGACCCAAGACAGCCGCAAGAGCTTTGTCGGCGACTTCGCCGAATATGACGAGGATCTGGACACGCTGATGAACTGGATCGTGCGGCCGCTGCTGGCGGAAGGCGAAAAGCCGGTGGCGCTTGCCCATTCCATGGGAGCGCATAACCTGCTGCGCGCCCTGGTGCGGCGGCCAGATCGTTTCGGGACGTGCGTGCTCAGCGCCCCGATGATCGCCATCTCGTTCCGCGGCCAGCGCGAGTTCCTGGTGCGGGCGGTTACGGCGTTCCAGATGTGGCGCGGCCGGCGCGCCGACTGGGTATGGGGCATGGAAGCGCGCGATCCGCACAAGGTCAGTTTCGCCACCCAGCTCGTCACGTCGGACACGCAGCGTTTCGAGCGCACCCAGATGCTGCTGCGCGAACAGCCCGACCTGCGGCTGGCGGGCGCGACCTGGAGCTGGCTGGCTGCGGCGCTGCGTTCGATGGATTGGCTGAAGCAAGCAGGACGGCCGGAAGCGATCACCACGCCGCTCCTGGTGGTGGGCGCGGGCAAAGACCGCATCTGCCTGACCCCGCGCACCAAATCTTTCGCGGCGCGTCTTCCCGCTGCCGAATATCTGGAAATCGCCGATGGCGAACACGAGCTGATGATGGAGCGCAATGCTATCCGCGCGCAGTTCTGGGCAAGCTTTGACGCGTTTATGGCAAAGCATCGCGCATGAAAAAACCGCGCCCGGCGTGAGCCGAGCGCGGTCTTTTCAAACAATCAATTCAGTTACTGAGCGACCTGACCAGCCGACTGGGCGGGAGCCGCAGGGGTGGCAGGAGCCGGGGTTGCGCCGGTCTGCTGATCCTGGGCCGGGGCCGTGTTGCTGGCCTGCGGGGTCGAAGACTGGGCCTCCTGCGGCGCCACGGGGTTGTTCTGGGCCGTGGTGGTCACAGGAACATCCGAAGCGGTGGTGGCAGGAGCCGCGCCCACCGGCTGGGTGTTGGCAGCCGCCACGTCATTGGGCGAAGGCGTAGGCACAACCGGCTGGGGGATTGCCGCGGCCTGCTGCTGCGGCGCCGGGGTGGCTTCAACCGGCGCTGCCGAGGCTGTGCTGGTCCTGCTGCTGCGGGCCGGCTTGGACGAAGCCGACTTCATCGGCGCGATGGGCGCAGGCGTATTATCGGTCGCGGCGGGCGCCGGAGCAGACGTATCAGCAGCCGGGGTCATGGCAACAGGCGCGGGCGCCATCGGAGGGGGCGCTGTGGCTGGCACGTTGCTGGCGGTCACCAGCGGCTTGTGAGACGACGAACCCGACGAGGCATAAAGGCCAACGCCGGCGACGCCGACCATCAACGCCACCGCAAGCGCGCCCACGATCTTGGGTGTATTGTTGGGTTCACGCACTTCCGGATTGACGGTGTGAAAATTACCCAGACCGCCGCCATTGCCCTGCGGGCTGTTGTGCAGGGCGATCGGGTCATCGGACGGAGCGTTAAAGTCGCGCAGAGACATGAGGTCCTCCAATTGGGATTTGTTTAGCTTCGAATAGACAACGTGAGTTGCGCGCCGGAGTTTCCTGACGAGGGAACAAAGGCAAATTGCGGCAAGAATATAGCCACAATATGCGAATTGGGTGCGCTGACGGTGGCAACCGGATGCGGCGCTATGGGGAGATTTGATGCACCAATCGCGTGTCAAGGCGCAGCAAATTCTTGTTACCATCCCGATAGTAATCCTTGATCAACATGAAGCTGTGTTTGGTCGTACTTCCGTCAACATTGGCCACAGGATTGGTGATTGTTGTCGAGTAATACGTCGAAGTGTTTTTGGATGTCAGGACTGCCGGCTGTATTTTCAAGTTCTGTGCGCCCACATACATACCATCCAAAATCGTATAGAGCGGCCCCGGGGTAAGAAGTCCGTCGGTCGTCACGCTTATCGAACAAGCGTGATATTGCGACGTTTCAAGCATGACGGCAAATTCCGCACGCTCGCCTTTCAGCAGCCACCCTTTGCCGACTTCGCCATGCAAGCGTGCTCCAAGCTGTTCCGGAGTCATGACGGTACCGGCCCGGCGTAGCGCGAGCGCTTCAATGGCGGCATCATCGGGAAACGCTTTGAGACAAAATTCTTCATGCAACAAGGTGAATTCACCCGCGATCTTGGCGTTATCGGCAGCCTGCAACGGTCGGTCCGCTTGCGCCAGCGCAGGTATCGGCATCCAAGAAAGGAGTGAAGCCACGGCAAGGGCCCAACACTTCATTGCCGCCCTCCTAGGAGCTTTATTGCCTGTTCATGCACGCGGGCATCACCGCACGCCAACGTCCTGGAGCCTTCGCGCCAGGGCTCGCCGTCCCAGCCGGTGATGATGCCGCCCGCGCCCTCGACCAAGGGAATCATCGCCGCAATGTCCCAGCGATGCAGCGGGCCTTCGATCACCACATCGACAAAGCCCATCGCCAGCATGGCGAAGATATAGCAATCGCCGTGATAGCGGGTCAGGCGCGCCACCGCTTTGACGCGCGCGAAAGCGTCCTGCTCGTCCGGCGACATGTAGGCGGAGGGATCGGTGGCGCAGAGGGTGGCGTCTTTCAACGCGGGACATTCGCGCACTTTCAGCACCGTGCGCTTTTCGCCTTCCAGCAGCACCGCGCGGCCATTCACGCCGATAAAACGTTCCCCCAGCACCGGCTGGTCGAGAATGCCCAGCACCGGCACGCCGTCATGTTCCAGCGCAATCAGCGAGCCCCATTCATGCCGGCCGGTGATGAAGGCGCGGGTGCCATCCACCGGGTCCAGCACCCAGCGCCACTTGTTGGCGGACAGGCCGGCGGGCTTTTCGCCATACTCCTCGCCCAGGATGGCGTCCTGCGGGCGTTCGCGGTCGATGATGGCGCGGATGGCGCGTTCGGCGCCGCGGTCGGCTTCGGTGACCGGATCGAAGGCATGGACGCCGGGCTTGTGGGTCACCTCGATGCGCTGGCGGAAATAGGGGCGGATCACCGCGCCGGACGCATCGGCCAGGCGATTGGCGAAAGCGATCATCTTTTCGTCAACGATCACGGCGCCGCCTTCCAGAAGGAAACAATCAGGCCGCCGGTCACGATCATGATGCCGCCCAGCATCACCGGCACGGTGGGCAGGGTGCGGAAGGCGAAAAAGGTGATCACCTGCCAGACCACGAACAGGGTGGCGATGTAGAGCCCCACCACCTTGCCGAATTCCAGCGGCGCCAGATTGAGAAAGGTGCCATAGCCCGCCAGCAGCGCCGCGCCGCCCAGGAAAAGGCCGATGCGCGCCAGACCCTGATGTTCGAACAGCGACTTGCGGATGATGGCGTCGCCCGTCACCTCCAGGGTGGTGGCGATCACCAGCAAGAGCAGGATCGGCAGGTCGGCAAACAGCTTCATCGGATCACCCTTCGCAAACGGAGGATAACCAAAAGCCGGCAATAGCGCGAGGACGCGCTATCAGGCGTCCATCGCCTGCTTGGCCCGCTTGCGCAGGTGGGGAAGCAAAGCGCGTTTGCGCAGGCGGATATTCTGCGGCGTCACTTCCACCAGTTCATCATCCTCGATATAGGCCATGGCCTGTTCCAGGGTCATGGGCACGATCGGGGTCAGCTTGACCGCCTCGTCCTTGGAGGTGGTGCGGATGTTGGTGAGCTGCTTGGACTTGAGCGGATTGACGTCCAGGTCATTGTCCTTGGCGTTCTGGCCGATGATCATGCCTTCATAGACCTTGGCGCCGGTCGAAATGAACAGCTTGCCGCGTTCCTCGATGTACCACAGGCCATAGGTCACCGCTTCGCCCTGCTCGGTGGAGATCAGCACGCCATTGGTGCGGCCGCCCACGCTGCCCTTGTGCGGGGCATAGTCCAGGAACATGCGGTTCATCACGCCGGTGCCGCGCGTGTCGGTGAGGAATTCGCCGTGATAGCCGATCAACCCGCGCGCCGGCGCGTGGAACACGATGCGGGTCTTGCCGGCGCCGGTGGGGCGCATGTCGGTCATCTCGCCTTTGCGCATCGAGACCTTCTCGATGACAATGCCGGTATAGGCGTCGTCAACGTCCACGGTGACTTCCTCGATCGGCTCCAGCTTTTCGCCATTCTCGGTCTTGAACAGCACGCGCGGGCGCGAAATGGAAAGCTCGAAGCCCTCGCGGCGCATGGATTCGATCAGCACGCCTAGCTGCAACTCGCCGCGGCCCGCCACTTCGAAATCGCCATCGCCGGTTTCGGCCACCTTGAGCGCGACATTGCCTTCGGCTTCACGCAACAGGCGCTCGCGGATCACGCGGGACTGCACCTTGTCGCCTTCGCGCCCTGCATAAGGGCTGTCATTGACCGAGATGGTCATGGCCAGGGTGGGCGGATCGATCGGGTGCGAGGGGATCGGATCGTTGACGGTCAGGTCGCACAGCGTGTCGGCCACGGTGGCGTTTTCCAGGCCGGCAATGGCGACGATGTCGCCGGCTTCGGCGCGCTCCACCGGCACCCGCGCCAGGCCGCGGAAGGCCAGGAGCTTGGTGACGCGGGTCTTCTCGATGACCTCGCCGGCGCGGTTCAGCGCCTTGATGTTGCGGTTGGTGGTGATGATGCCCGATTCGATGCGCCCCGTCAGGATGCGGCCCAGGAAATTGTCGGCCTCCAGGGTGGTGACCAGCATCTTGAAGGGATGGTCCTCGGTCGCAAACTGGTAGGGCTTGGGCGGGGGCACGTCGTCCACGATCAGCTGGAACAGGGGATCGAGGTTCTTGTGCTCGTCCTCTAGCTCCTTCACCGCCCAGCCGTTGCGGCCTGAAGCGTAAAGATAGTGAAAATTCAGCTGGTCGTCGTTGGCTTCCAGGGCCAGAAACAGGTCGAAGATCGATTCCAGAGTTTCCTTGGGCTGGGCGTCATGGCGGTCGATCTTGTTGATGACCACGATGGGCTTCAGGCCCAGCTTCAGCGCCTTGGAGAGCACGAACTTGGTCTGGGGCATCACGCTTTCGGCCGCGTCCACCAGCAGCACCACGCCGTCCACCATGGAGAGGATGCGCTCCACCTCGCCGCCGAAGTCGGCATGGCCGGGCGTATCCACCGTGTTGATGCGCACCCCGTGCCATTCGACGCTGGTACACTTGGCCAGAATGGTGATGCCGCGCTCGCGCTCCTGGTCGTTGGAGTCCATGGCGCGCTCGGCCATCTGCTGGTTCTCGCGTACGGAACCGGACTGCTTCAGCAGCTGGTCCACGAGCGTGGTCTTGCCATGGTCGACATGGGCGATGATGGCGATGTTGCGGATTTCCATGGGACCAGAATCAAAAAGAGGGAGCGGAATTTTGGGGGCTTATAGACGCTGGCAGTGCTGCGGAGCAACATCACGGCACGGGCGCGTGGTAAATCCCCGTCAAGATTAACCGCTTTTCTCAGCCTTTTCGGGCGTTTGGGACCTTTAGGGACAGATTTTTCGCCACACTATTGAGAGGGTTTTGCCCTATATACCGGGCCTTAAGCCGAAAATTCCTAGGGTCTCTTCGCACGCCGGACAGGGTGGGAACATCCACCATCGGGGAACCGGCCTGCCAATTCGCCGAACATGGGCGGCGAATTTTAAAGTGTATACTGTAATCCAGGGGGGCCCGGCTCCCGTGTCAGGAATGTCGCAATGAATGTCCAGATGACCCCGTTACAGACCCCGCCGGTGCGGGATGACCGGGATGACGAAGGCAGCGGCCGTGGCCGCACCTATGCGATCGGCGGCGTGGCGCTGTTCCTGGCGCTGGGCGGTTTCTGGTATTTCACCCACAAGAGCGCGCCGCCCGCCCGCCGGGTGATGGCGGCGCCGGTGCATGTCGCGCCCGTCGAAGTCCGCAGCATGTCGGTGGTCGAGCGCACCATCGGCACCGTGCTGGCCAATTCCACCGTCTCGGTGAACGCCCGTATCCAGGGCCAGATGATCAGGGCCGCCTTCAAGGAAGGCCAGATGGTGAAAGCCGGGGACGTCCTGTTCCAGATCGATCCGCGCCCTTATCAGGCGACCTATGACAATGCCATGGCCTCGATGGCCACCGCGAAGGCCAAGGCCGACCGTTATGCGCGGCTGAAGGCGCAGAACGCCATCGCCGGTCAGGAATTCGACGATGCCCAGGCCGCCTATCTGGAAGCCAAGGCGGCGGTGGAATCTGCCCGCCTCAATGTCGAATTCACCACCATCCGCGCGCCGGTCAACGGCAAGACCGGCCCGATGCTGGTCCAGCCCGGCAACATGGTCGCCGCCTCGACCGCCAGCACCAGCGCCGTGCCGCTGGTGACCCTGAACGAAATCCAGCCGGTGAAGATTTCCATCGCCCTGCCGCAATCGGACCTGCCGCGCATCCAGGAGATGCAGCGCACCAAGGGCCTGACCGTGAACGTCGCCCTGCATGACGCGGGCGGCGGCGACGACATCAAGATACCGGTCAACTTCATTTCCAATGCCGTGACCGGCAATACCGGCACCATCGAACTGCGCGCTTCCTATCCCAATGAGAACCTGTCGCTGGTGCCCGGCCAGCTGGTGGATGTGGTGGTGGCGCTGGCGGAAATTCCCAATGCCACCCAAGTGCCGCGCGAAGCGGTCAATACCGGACCCGACGGCCAGTTCGTCTATGTCATCAAGGACGGCACCGCCCAGCAGGTGCCGGTGAAGGTGCAGTTCGACGACGGCGTCATGCAAGCGGTCTCGGGCAACCTGAAGAAGGGCGATTCCGTCATCGTCGAAGGCCAGTTGCGTGTCATTCCCGGCGCCAAGGTTTCCATCACCGGCACCAAGAAGAAGCCAGGTGACGGCCCCAATGGCGGTAAAGGCGCGATGACCAGCGGACGGCGCAAGGTGCCGCACGCCCAGGACCATGAAGGCTGAAAAGGCCTTTTGTAAATTGAAGACCTGACCGATGAACCTTTCCAAGCCCTTTATCGAACGTCCCGTGATGACCACCCTGGTCATGGCGGCGCTGGTGATCTTCGGCGGCTATGGCTATGCCAGCCTGCCGGTCTCCGATCTGCCCAATATCGACTTCCCCACCATCTCGGTGTTCGCGAGCCTGCCCGGCGCCGATCCCGACACCATGGCCTCGTCGGTCGCCTCGCCGCTGGAGAACCAGTTCTCGGCGATCCAGGGCATTGACCAGATGACGTCGACGAGCACGCAAGGCTCGACCCAGATCCAGCTTCAGTTCAGCCTGGACCGCAGCCTGGACGGCGCGGCGCAAGACGTGCAATCGGCCATTTCGGCGGCCACCCGCAACCTGCCCAAGGCGCTGCCGCAGCCGCCCACTTTCCGCAAGCAGAACCCGGCCGACATCCCCATCATGTTCCTGGCGATGCGTTCCAAGACGCTGAAGTCCTCGGAAGTGGACGAATATGCCGAGACCCTGCTGGCCCGCCAACTGTCCACCATCGAGGGCGTGGCCCAGGTCGGCGTGTTCGGCACGGCCAAATATGCGGTGCGCATCCAGGCCGATCCCGCGGCGCTGGCCATCCGACAGATCGGCATCGACAAGCTGGTCGCTGCGGTGGCGAACGCCAACGTCAACCTCGCCACCGGCGCGCTGAACGGCGATACCCGTTCCACCGTCATCCATACCGGCGGCCAGCTCAACAACGCCGAGGAATTCAAAAACCAGATCGTCACCTACCAGAACGGCAGCGCCGTGCGCCTCAAGGACGTGGCGCATGTCATAGACGGGCTGGAAAATCCCTATGGCAAGAGCTGGTACAAGAATGATGAAGCCATCGTGCTGGCCATCTTCCGCCAGCCCGGCTCCAATGTCGTGGCGGTCACCGACGCCATCAAGAAGATCCTGCCGCAGTTCCAGGCCAACCTGCCGCCTTCGGTGCAGATGGACATTGTGTTCGACCGCAGCCAGATGATCCGCGCCTCGATCGACGATGTGCAACACACATTGTTGATCGCCGGCTTGCTGGTGGTGGGTGTCATTTTCGTCTTCCTGCGGCGCATATCCGCAACCATCATCCCGTCCCTGGCGCTGCCCATCGCCATCATCGGCACCTTCGCCGGCATGGCGGCCTTCGGCTTCAACCTGGACAATCTTTCGCTGATGGCCCTGACCCTGTCGGTCGGCTTTGTGGTCGATGACGCCATTGTGATGCTGGAGAATATCGTCCGCCATATCGAAATGGGCGAAAAGCCCTATGAGGCGGCGATGAAGGGGTCGAGCGAAATCGGCTTCACCATCCTGTCCATGACCATCTCCCTGGCGGCGGTGTTCATTCCCATCGTCTTCATGGGCGGCATTGTCGGCCGGCTGCTGCACGAATTCGCCGTCACCATCATCCTGGCGATCCTGTTCTCCGGGGTTATCTCGATCACCCTGACGCCCATGCTGTGCGCCCGCATCCTCAAGGACGAGCATGGCATGGCGCATAATGTCTTCTATCGCTGGAGCGAAAACAGCTTCAATGCGGTGCAGGCCTTTTACGACCGCACCCTGCGCTGGAGCATCACGCACCCGCGCGCCATCATCGGCGTGTTCTTCGGCAGCCTCGCCGCGTCGGTGCTGATGATCTCGATCATGCAGCAGGACTTCCTGCCCTCCGACGATACCGGCCGCTTGCAGGGCGCCATCCAGGCCGCCAACGGCACCAGCTTCACCCAGATGGCGTCCTACACCAAGCGGGCGATGAAGATCATTGGCGACGATCCGGACATCGAAGGGGTGATGGGGCAGATGGAAGGCTCCAACGGCAGCGCCGGCACCAACCAGGCCCGCCTGTTCATGATCAAGCTCAAGCCGCTGAGCATCCGCAAATCCACGCCCGAACAGATCATCCGCCGCTTGCGCCCCAAGGTTTCGCGCATTGCGGGCGTCAATGTGTTCCTGACCAACCCGCCCGCCATTCGCCTCGGTGCGCGCATGGCCCGCTCTACCTACCAGTACACCTTGCAGGGACTGGATCTGGTCCAGTTGCAAAGCTATTCCGACCAGTTGATGAGCGCGCTGCGCAAGCAGTCCGGCTTTGTCGACATTACCTCCGACAATGACGCGGCGATGCCCTCGGTGCAGGTCAAGATCAATCGCGACCGGGCGGCGGCCTTCGGCGTGTCACCGAGCCAGATCGAGACCGCGCTGGGCTCGGCGTTCGGCGGCCAGCAGATTTCCCAGATCAACACCTCATCCAACCAGTATGAGGTGATCATGGAATTGTTGCCGCGCTACCAGCGCGACGCATCCGCGCTGGACCGGCTCTACATCACCGGCACCGGCGGCACCCTGGTGCCGCTGACCGCCGTCACCGACATGACCGCAAGCACGGTTCCCCTGTCAGTCAATCATTCCGGCCAGATTCCCGCGGTGACGATTTCCTTCGACCTGGCGCCCGGCAAGGCGCTGTCGGATGCGGTGACCGGCATCCGCAAGGCCAGCGAGGATATCGGCATGCCCGCCTCCATCCAGGGCAATTTCCAGGGCACGGCGGCGGCGTTTGAGGATTCCACCAAGAACATGGGCGCGCTGCTGCTGATCGCCATGGTGGTGGTCTACATCATCCTGGGCATCCTTTATGAAAGCTTCATCCATCCCCTGACCATCCTGTCGGGCCTGCCCTCGGCAGCGGTCGGCGGCCTGGTCACCCTGTGGATCGCGCATCTGCTGTTCATGGCCGGCATTACCCCGGTGGACATGTCACTGACGCTGTATGCCTTTGTCGGCCTGATCATGCTGATCGGCATCGTCAAGAAGAACGCCATCATGATGATCGATTTCGCCATCAACAAGCAGCGCAGCGACACCAGCGTGACGCCCGAACAGGCGATCTACGAAGCCGCAGTGGTGCGCTTCCGCCCCATCATGATGACCACCATGGCGGCGCTGATGGGCACCTTGCCCATCGCCTTCGGCAGCGGCGCGGGCGCGGAATCGCGCCGTCCGCTGGGCCTGTGCGTGGCGGGCGGCCTGATGCTTTCGCAGCTCCTGACCCTCTACATCACGCCGGTGATCTATTCCTACCTGGACCGCTTCAGCACCCGGATGCAGCGCCGCAAGGTCCGCCGCCGTGGTCCGGCGGCGATGCCGGCGGAGTAAGCGCTTCGCCCAAGCTCGGCGCGTTCGCCGTTCAAATTGGTCGTCGCACTACGCTGCCGCTGGCGACGGACCAATTTGTCCGGTCCTTCGGACCGGTCATGGCTCACTCCCTTTCAGCGATTGTTCCATCTGGTAGGCAATCTCGTCCTTCTGGACCCGTACGTTGCGATCGGCGCCCATGTGATAGAGCCCGCGCAGATAAGCCAGGTCATTCTCGGTCAGCGCGCCGGCCGGCCGCGCGCAGCCCGGCGCCAGCAGGTTCACGATGCTCGGCAGTTGCTGGCAGATATCCAGCGAGTCCAACTGGGTCAGGGCCAACAGTGAGATATAATCAGCCAGGGCGCCGATCTCATGGTCCACCAGCTTGTCGGGGTTGGCGGCAATGATGACGTGATGGAACGAACTGTGCAGTCCATCGCCCAGCCGCGAGCAGGTGACGTTGCGGCCATGCCCATGCGGCATGGTCATGGTGATGATCAGATTGGGCACGACCGGATCGACAAACTGAAGCTCCACGCCGCCGCCCTTGAGATTGCCCACCTCCGCCATGCCGCGTAGGTCCTTGGTCTGGGTGGCATACCAGGCCTGGATGGGATGGGTGACCTTGGCCAGCGCCGCGCGCTGGCCCGCATTGTCGGCATAGCCGAGATAAATTTCATGATCCTTCTTGAGACCGTCCGCCAACGCTTGCGGCGTGGTGGTGAAGACGATTTCCAGGTTGGGCTTGCAAGCAGCATCGGGATTGACCGGCGCGCCCACCTGGGCTGCCACGGCGCGCACCCGCTGGAGAACAAATTTCAGGAAAGCGGGCTTGAGGCCCAGCGCTGTCGGACAAATGCCCTCTTCCCAGCGCGCGATCTTGCCCGTCATCCGCGCCGGGGCGGCGAAGGACTGGACAAAACTGTCGATCACCGGACGCGAACGCGTGCCCGTGACGGTGATATGCTCGGTCGATTGCGCCGACGCCGCCCCAACGCATGCCAGCAAGACCAGGCCTGTTGCCGCTGCGCGCATCATGGATCCTTGGAACTCTGTTTCATCTGGTAGGCCACTTCACTGCGCTGGCCGTGCACGGTTGTGGTCGGCGTACTCTTGTACAGGCCGTGCAGGAAGGCCGCGTCGCCGGCCGTCAGGGCGTCCGGTTTTTGCGGACAATCGGGCACCAGCAAATTCAGGATGCTGGGCAACGGCTCGCAAACCTGCGGCTTGTCGATCTGCGCCAGCGCCAGCATGGCGATATAGTCGGCCAGGGTCCCGGTCTGGATGTCCCGCAGCCTGGCCGGCTCGGCCACGACCAGCACATGGTAGAAGACACTGCTCAGGCCGTCGCCCAGCCGGGTGCCTGTCACGGCGTAAATCTCCGCCTCGGGAAGCTTTATGGTCTGGGACGAGTCGCAGGGCGGAAAGACACAGACAGGGACCTCGACCATGCGGCCACCGCGAATGCTGTGGCTGTCGAAATGCAAGGCGCCGCGCAAATCGCGCGTCTGGGTGACGTACCAGGATTGCACCGGCCGCGTGACCTTGGCCAGGGCATCGGCCTGGGCTTCATTGTCGTAATAACCCAGATAGGCAGGCGACTTCTTGCGCACCCCGTCCAGCAGCGCCTGCGGCTGGTCGATGAACATGACGTGGATGTTGGGCTTGCAGTCCTTGCCGGCATCAAGCGGGGCCCCGACATGTTCGGCGATGTCGCGTATGCGCCAACTGACATAGAGGGCGAATTTCGCGGACAGTCCGGTCGTCCTGGGGCATATGCCCTGGTTCCAACGCGCGATTTTTCCGGCACGGCTGGGGGTGGTGAGGGTTTCGACGAATTTGGCGATCACCGCATCGGGCGCCTGGCGCACGCCGTTCACCGTCACGCTTTCCGGCGGGGCGGTCGGGAGGGGCTGCGCCGACGCCGCCGCCAGGCAGGCCAGCAAGATCAGACCTGCCCCCGCCCCGCGCATCATTGGTCCTTGAAATTCCGTTTCATCTGGTGGGCGATGCCGTCCTGCTGCACCCGCAGATTGCCGTCGGCGCTCATGGCATAGAGCCCGCGCAGATACCCCAGGTCGCTTTCGCTGAGCTGATTGGGGGCGCCGGCGCAGTCTTTGGCCAGGAGATTGATGATGCTGGGGAGCTGTTGCTGGCACACGTCCAGCGAGCCGAGCTGGGTCAGCGCCAGCATGGCGATATAGTCGGCTAGGGTGCCCATCTCGTAATCCGTCAGCTTGGTGGGATCGGCGACAATGAAGACGTGGCGGAAAACCGTGCGCAGCCCGTCCTTGAGCCTGCCGCCGGTGACTTTTTTCGCGCCGCCGGAGATATACATGTCGATATAGGGCGGATTGCAGGTGGGGCACGGCATCCGTATCGGGATCGGCACCTGGGTGGAGCTG
Source organism: Alphaproteobacteria bacterium (assembly GCA_013697055.1). GTDB lineage: Bacteria > Pseudomonadota > Alphaproteobacteria > Micropepsales > Micropepsaceae > Rhizomicrobium. The sequence continues at coordinate 8,720 of JACCXK010000124.1, read as the reverse complement.
TCCACATCCTCTTCGCCGTCCAGATCCTTGGTCGCCGTCATGTACCAGGCCTGGATCTTGTGCTTGACCACCGCCAGCGCGTCCGCTCCCGCAGGCGTGGACACATAGCCCAGGTAATTCTTGTGATCCTTGCGCACGACATCCAGCAGCGCCTGGGGCGCTGTGGTGAAGGCGATCTCGATGTTGGGGCGGCACTTCGCATCCTTGTCCACCGGCGCATTGACCTGAGCGGCCAGGCTGCGCACGCGTTCACTGACAAAGGCGGCGAATTTGGGCGCCAGGCCTTGCGTCATCGGGCAGACGCCGCGCTCCCAGCGCGCCATCTTGCCGGTGAGATAAGACGGCGCGGCAAAGGCCTGGACGAAGTGGTTCACCACCAGCTGGGGGGCGTCCTTCAGCCCCGTCACGGTGACGCTTTCGGTCGGCGCCGGCTGCGCCGACGCTGCCGCCGCGCAGACCAGCAAGGCCAGTGCTGTTGCCGCCGCGCGCATCATCGGCCCCTGAATGTCTGTTTCATCTGGTGGGCGATGCCGTCCTGCTGCATCCGCATGTTGCCGTCGGCGCTCATGGAATAGAGGCCCTTGAGGTAGCCCAGGTCGCTTTCGCTGAGCTGGTGGGGCGCGCCCGCGCAGTCCCTGGCCAGAAGATTGATGATGCTGGGAAGCTGCTGCTGGCAGACATCCAGCGAGTTGAGCTGAGTCAGCGCCAGCATGGCGATATAGTCGGCCAGGGTGCCGACTTCATAGTCCTTCAACTGGGGGGGCTCGGCGGCGACGATCACGTTCTGGAAGATGGTCCGCACGCCATCCCTGAGGCGGCCGCCCGTCACCTTGCGGGTGCCGTTGCGGGTGCCCACGCCCGAACCGCCGCTCTTGAGGTCCTCGAGAAGGGCCGCCACCGCATCCGTCGGCTGGTTGTAAAGGGAATCTGTTTCCACCTTGCCGTCCAGGTCTTTGGTCGCGGTCAGGTACCAGGCCTGGATGGGATGCTTGACTTGCGCCAGCCGGTCGGCCTGGGTCAGGTTTTCAAAGTAGCCGAGATAGACCCTGTGCTTCCTGCGCACGGTGTCCAGCAGGTCCTGCGGCGTGGTGGTGAAGACGATTTCGACATTGGCGCGGCAGGCCGCATCCCTGTTCACCGGCGCGTTCACCTGCGCCGCCAGCTCGCGCACGCGCTGGCTGATGAAGGCGGCATATTTGGGCGCCAGGCCCGTGGTCACCGGGCAGATGCCATTCTCCCAGCGCCCCATCTTGCCGGTGAGATAGGAAGGCTTGGCAAAGGACTGGACGAAGTGGTTCACCACCAGTGGCGGCGCATCCTTCAAACCTGTCACGGTGACGCTTTCCACCGGCAGCTTGGCGGGCTGCGCCGATACGCTGGCTGCCTGGGCAACCAGAAGCATCAGGCCGGCGGCGGCGGCGCGCATTATCGTTCCGCCTCCTCTTTCATCTCATGACTGATGCCGTCCTTCTGCAGTCCCAGATTGCCATCCAGGGTCATGCGATAGAGGCCGCGCAGGAACGCCAAATCGTTGGGCGTCATCTGGTTTGCCGCGGCGGCGCAGCCCGGGACCAGCATGTTCATGACGCTGGCGAGTTGCTGACAGCGGTCCAGCGACGCCACCGGCGACAGCGCCAGGAAGGAAATGTAATCCGCGATACCGCCGATCTCATGCTCGGCCAGCTTGGCGGGGTCGATGGCGATGATGACATGGTAGAGGGTGCTGCGGCGGCCGTCGCGGGTGCGCAGGCCGGTGACCGAGCCCATCGCCATGGCGATCTGCAAATCCTCCAGTTCCAGGCCGACGGTACGGGACTTGTCGATTTTGGTAATACCGACAATGTCCTTGCTGGCGGTGGTGTACCAGGCCTGGATCGGGTGCAGGACACGCGCCATCCGATCAGCATCGGCGCCGTTCCTGCTGTAACCCAGATAGACCGCGTGATCATTGCGGACGTGGTCCAGCAGGTCCTGCGGCGTAGTGGTGAAGACGATCTCGATATTCGCCCGGCAATCCGGCTTGTCATTGACCGGCGCGCCCGCCAATTTCGCATTGTCGCGCAAGCGCTGGACGATGAACTCGATCGCCGCCGGGCGAAGACCGGCGGCGATCGGGCAAATGCCGGTCTCCCATCGCGCCAGCTTGCCGAGGAGGTAGGTCGGCGCCGCGAAGCTTTCCACGAAGCGCTTGATCTGTTCGGCGCGCTCCCGTTCGCCCGTCACGGTGACGCTTTCCACCTTTGGCTTGGCGCCTTGCGCCGCCGCGCCCGAAACCGCGGCGAGACAGATCAGGCCTGTCGCCGCCGCGCGCATCTTATTGCCCATCCAGAGCCCTCCGCATCTGATAGGCGATTTCATCGCGCTGGGTGCCGAGGGTTGCATCGTTGGACATGTGATAGACGCCGCGCAGGTATCCCAGGTCATTTTCACTGATCTGAACCGCGGCCGCGGCGCCGGCGCAATCTTTCGCCAACAGGTTCAGGATGGTGGGCAGATCCTCGCAGATATCGAGGGAGCGCGGCTCGGCCAGCGCCAGCATGGCGACATAGTCGGACACCGCGCCGATCTCATGGTCCACAAGCTCGTTCGGATCGGCGATGATGATGACGTGGTTCAAGCCGCTGTGCAGGCCATCGCGTAACCGCGAGCCGGTGACGGCAGCGCTGGTGAAGCCGAAATCCTGCCGGCTGTCGATGTGCGGTTCATTGTTGATGTCCAAGGTCGCCGTCAAATACCAGGACTGGATGGGATGGTTCACCACCGCCAGCGCGTCGGCCTCCCTGTTGCTGTCGCGATAACCCAGATACACGCGGGCGCGGCTGCGGATATTGTCCACCAGCGCCTGCGGCGCGCTGGTGAACACGATGTCGATGTTGGGCTTGCAGGATGGGCGTTTGCTGACCGGCGCACCCACCTCGGCGGCAATTTCGCGCACGCGGTGAACGACAAATTTGAGGAATTCCGGCTTGAGGCCCACGGCAATGGGGCAGATGCCTGTTTCCCAGCGCGCGATCTTGCCAAGGCGAACAGCTGGCGCCGCACGCGCTTTCACGAAGCTCTTGATCTGTTCTTCTCGCGCCCGCTCCGCTGTCACAGTGACACTTTCCACCGGCGGCTTGGCGCCTTGTGCCGCCGCGCCAAGGACCGAACCGGCCAAAAGGATCGCCCCGACCGCCGACCGCATCTAGCGGCCCTCCGGTGTCTGTTTCATCTGGTAGGCAATCTCACCGCGCTGGGCGGTCAGCAGCGCATCCGGCGTCATGCGATAAAGACCGCGCAGATAATTTTCATCCCCAGCGCTGAGCTCCGACGGCGGCGCGCCGGCGCAACCGGATGCCAGCAGGTTGAGGATGCTGGGCAACGCCGCGCAATCATCCAGGGATCCCGGCTGGCTCAGCGCCAGCACGGAAATATAATCCGCCAGGGCGCCGGCTTCCTGGTCCGAAAGCTTGCCGGGATCGGCAACGATGACGACGTTCAGGATGCCGCTATGCAGCCCGTTGTTCAGCCGCGAGCCGGTCACCGCGGAGGGCGGAGTATCCGTCATGATCCAGCATTCGGGCTCATCCATGCAGAAAGGCATGCCTTTTCGCTTGATGTCCGCCTGGACCGAGCCATTGGCGTCTATCGTGCCGGTGGCGTACCAGGACTGAATGGAATGATTGACCTTGGCCAGGCCGTCGGCCTGGGCAGCGTTCGCATGATAGCCGAGATAGTCTTCATGGCTTTTGCGCAGATTATCCAGCAGCGCCTGCGGTGCGGAGGTAAACACAATTTCCACATTGGTCCGGCAGGACGCGGCGGAATTGACCGGCGCGCCCACCTTGGCCGCAACGGCTTTCAGGCGTTGCAGGATGAAGTGGAGAAATTCCGGCTTGAGGCCTGTTGCCGCTGGACATATCCCCGCCTCCCAGCGCGCGATCTTTCCCAGCCGCACCGAAGGCGCGGCACGTGATTGCACAAAGCTCTTGATCTGCTCCCCGCGTGTGCGTTCGCCTGTGACGGTGACGCTTTCGGTCGGCGCCGTCTGCGCGGCCGCACTCGTCAAACCGGCAAGCAGCAGGATTGCGATTGCCCTCTTCATGCCCGCCTGATTCTACTACTATTGTAGGTTTTATAACACGCCCGCCAACAGGTGGCAATCAGGGCTTGGCGGGGGACGCAGCCGGTGAGACGTAGAAATTATGCTCGTCCGGCGCCAGATAGATGTGCAGGTGCCGCAACACATCCATGCCGATGGTGATGTCCGGCAGCACCCGGTTGAACAAGGCGCGGTTCCCGGTCTGCTGGCTGCGGTCGCCGCCCCGGGCCATGCGGTCGGGCAGCAGCATCATGTCCGGCGTCAGCACCGTCAACCCGCCGAACGACAGGCTGGCGAAGGTATGCATGGTGCCGCTCAGGTTGGGATCGTTGTTGACCGCGCCCAGGGATGTCACACCGGGAGACTGGGGTGAAAGTCCGAACACGCTTCTGGCGACCGGCAGGCTGATGATGGTGTATTGCGAGCCGGTATCGATCACCGCATCCAGGGTGTGGCCGTCCAGGCTCACCGGGATATGGATTTGGCCGTTCCGGATGGCGATGCGCATGGCGGCGATGGCGGGCGGGTGCCAGTAATTGATGGCGCCGAAGCAATGATCCTTGGAGAAGAGCTTGAGGAGGCCGGTGGTAAAATCCACGTCCACGTCATAATCGAACAGCAGGTCGCGCGACAGCATGCCCGCCAACAGCGGCGTGGTCCGGGCAAAATCCTTGTCGGGCCACAGATGCAGCTCGATATCTTCGAACCGGACCTTGCCGAAGGACAGGCTATGAACCGTGGCGGCGCTGGTTGAGATATTGCCGCTGACGTCGCGCGCCTCGGCGTGCAACCGGTCGCGGGAGCGGTGGATATTCAGCTTCAGTTCTTCCGCCACGGCACGCGACAGCTGGGTGATGTCCGCGCCGGTGTCGAAGATCATGCCCTTGTCCACGCCGTCGATCTTCACCGGCACCACCATCACGTCGGTCGAGCCGAAGCGGGCCATCTGCTGGCTGGAAAGAAGCTCGAGCGGGCCGCAAGTCTGGGCGTGCGCACCGCTCACGCCGGCCAGGCAGAACAGCGCCGCGATGACGCCGGCGCGCATGCCTAGCGGCAGGCGAAGGTCAAAGCGGGGCTGAGGGAAAGCGTCGCGGGCAGGCCGTTGAAGCAGGCGCCAGGCTGCATCATGGCGTGGCTCTTCGACAGGGTTGCGATCACCGCGCTGCCGTCGGGGCTGATATCCTTGCCCTCGGCGCGCAACTGGGCCCAGACGCGGTTGATCTTGCACACTTCGGGGCCGGGAAGGCGCGAGCCGGGCAGCAATTGCGGCACGCGGCAGGTGATGGCGTCGGGCTCGCCCGCGCCGCTGGGGTAAAGCGCCAGCACGGCTTCGCGCGTGCCCGTCACGGGTACGGCCTGCGTTTCGGCCACAGGAGGCGACTTGGGCAACGGCATGGCCGGCGCGGTGCTGGCCACCGGGGCAAGCATTTGCGGCTGCGGCGCCAGTTCCGGCAGAGGCACGGGCGCCACGACCGTCACCACCGTCATCCGCGGGAGCCGGGGCGGCTGGACCTGTTGCGGCGTGACGCCGATCTCCTGGCGCACCGCCGCGACATGGCGCGCGATCCCGTCCGTCACCTGGGAGCGCACGGCGGCGACTTGGCGTTGCACCTCCACCGCCAATGGTGAATCCAGAAGGCCCGCCATCACCGGCAGGCCCAGCGCCAGGGCGGCGGCGCCTGCCAGCAAGGCGCGCTTGCCCAAACCCAGACGGCGCGCCGCCGCGCCGGTCATGATCTGGCGCACCCGCCCCTTGAGGTCCGCGCCGGTGGCGCCCGGCGCGCAGGCCAGCGGCGACTGGATGCAGAACTTGCAGACCTTGAGGATGCCGCCGGCATAGGTTTCCGGATCATGGCCGTCCGCCAGCACGCTTTCGTCGCAGGCGCGCTCGCGCTCGGCGATCAGCCGCGCGCCAATCAGCCAGACCGGCGGATAGAACCAGAACAGCGCCTCGACGGCCATGTGGATGGCGGCCGTGACATTGTCGCGCCGGCGCAGATGGCCCAGCTCATGCGCCAGGATGGAATCGCGCTCGCGCTCCGACAGAAGCGACATCAAATCCTGCGGCAACAGCACCACGGGTTTGAGGATGCCGACCAGGCCCGGTTCCAGCAGCGAGGCCGACGCCTTCACCGTGACCGGCGAACGCGGCAGGGAGATATCCCGGGCCGCATGGATCAGGGCCTGCAGCCGGCGCCAGCGCACCAGCCGAAGGCCGCAGATCATCCCGAGGCCCAGCAGCCACACGCCCAAAAGAAGCAGCGGCAGGTTCGGGGCGAGGCTTGCGGCATGCGGCACTGCCAGGGTGCGGGCGGGCGCGGAAAGCTGTTGCGCCGCTTGCGGAATGATTACGCGCGGCAACGGCGCCAGCCGACCCAGCCACTCGCCCAGCGCCGCCAGGATGGTGAAGGGAAGCAGAAACTTCAGCGACGCCGCGAACCACAGCCAGAACCGCGCCCGCGCCCCGTTATGGCGCAGCACAAGTGTCAGTAGCCCGGCCGCAACGGCAAACAGGGTGGACTGCCACAGATGGTCAGCCACGCCGGCGATCATGCGTCCTTCTTCTTCCTGGCAGCCAGTTCGCGCAGCAGTTTTTCAGCGTCGCTCACGTCCTTGGGCGAAAGATTGCCGGCCTCGATCAGTTGCGCCATCACCGGCTGCATGCGGCCGCCGAACAGCGACAGGAATTCATCGACCAGCCGGGCCTTGGCCGCGTCCCGGGAGATCACCGCCTCGAAGATATGGGCGTTGCCGATCTTGCGGGCGCGGCGCAGCGCCTTCTTGCCTTCCAGCCGGTACACCATGGTCTGCACCGTGGTGTAGGCGGGGCGGCCCTTGGGCCCGAAACTTTCCTGGATGTCGCGGATGGCGGTGGGACCTTTGTCCCACAACACTTCCATGATCTGGAGTTCCAGCTTGCTGAGCTTGGGGAGCCGCATCGGCGCATCGTCCTACTACAACAGTAAGAGCTTAGCGCCGGTGCCGGCGGGCGGCAAGTCTGCTTAACGGTCCCCCACTAACGATCTAATGGCGCGCCCACCGTGCGGGGGCGCAGGGCGTCGAACGGCCCGCAGAGCAGAAGGCCGGCAAGGAAACCGCCCAGATGCGCCTGCCAGGCGATCAGGCCGCTTTCCCCGCCCATACCCAGCCCGGTGAGCCCGGCGAGCAGGTTGATGGCCGCCCAGACGACCGAGAACATCAGGATCTGGCGCGAGAAGATCGGCGCCAGCGGCGCATCGCCTGGCGCCGCCCATGGCGCCTGGCCCGGCAGCATGCGCAAGCCCGCCGCCATCAGGCCGGAGATGGCGCCCGACGCGCCTATCACCGGCAGCGGGCTCGCCCAGTTGAACGCCAGGTAGGTGACGGCGCCCGCCACACCGCAGACCAGGAAGAAGACAAGGAACAGGCTCGCGCCCAGCCGGCGCGCCACCACCGGGCCGAAGGCCAGCAGCCAAAGACAGTTAATCAGCAGATGGGTCCAGTCATTGTGGAGCGCCATGTAGGAGACGAAGGGAACGGCGCGTTCCAGCACTGTCCCAGGATCAGCCATGTGGCTTTCCAGAAAGGCACGACTGTAGCGCGCCGGGACCAGGGCATATTCGTAAACCATGTCGGCGGAGCGGGCCGGCGACAGCAGGGTGCGCGCGCCATGGGCCGCGGCCAATCCCCCGATCAGCCACAGCACGACCTGTGGCGCGCGGAAGATGGGCTGGCGCGGAGACTGGGACTGCAGGAAAGCCATGGGCTTATCTAGGGTGCTTTGCGCGCCGTTCCAACTGTGTCGCCGTGAAACAAAAAATATCCGTCCCGCCGTCCCGCGCCGTCTTTCCGGGCCGGCCCATTTCGGGACGCGTGCGGTGAAGCGCTGTCTTCGCCGCCGAAGCCCGGCCCCAGCCGCCCTCTAAAAGCCCGCCATTTGCGCGGCTTTTGCGCAGGCACTGTGCCGGCGCGGCACGGCCAAATCCTAACGGGCCTTAAGGACTGGCATGGCGGTTGCTCTGTTCGGGTCAACTGAAATTGGAAAGTCCGCCATGACCCGCTCGAAGACATTCATTGCCCTTACCGTCCTCGCCTTGACCACCGCGGTGGCCTCCACAGGTGCTTGGGCCGGCGATTGGACCAACTCTTCGATGTACAACGGCTACGGCGCGGCCAACTCGAACCAAGCCTCGGGCTACTCGATGCGCGATGCCAACGGCAACCTGACCATGGTGAACGGCCAGGTCACCTCCTCGATGTACCAGCAAGGCAGCGGCGCTCAGTACGCCGGCGGCGGAGTTGGCACGGGTGGTGCAGGACCGACTTACGGACAGGCCAGTGCAATCGGCAATCAGCTGAGCGTGGTGGTCCTCGGAAGCCATAACACGACGATCATCGACAGCCAGCAGATCAATAACGGCAATCAGACCGCCACCGCCGACGTAAACCGTCACTAATTTGTTAGGAAAAGGGAAGCCCCTCCCATGACTCGCCGCGCTCGCAAACATCTCCTCAAGCCGCTGGTTCTCATGCTGGCAGCCGTCGCCCTCGAAGGCTGCATCAGCCCGACCCCGGACTCGGTCGGCCGTTACACCAGCCCGATCGGCGGCGCTCCCGTGATCTCCAACGAGACACCCTATTCCGCGGCCCTGCGCTGCAT
>JACCXK010000122.1 GCA_013697055.1 Alphaproteobacteria bacterium | reverse complement strand
CTATATGAGCCCGATATCCCGCAAAATGCGGGAAGCCTGATGCGGCTGGGAGCTTGCCTGGGGGTGGGGATCGACATCATCGAGCCCTGTGGATTTCTGCTGTCGGACCGCAATTTCCGCCGGGCGGGGATGGATTACCTCAAAAGCGCCGATATCCGCCGCCATGAGTCCTGGACCCGGTTCCGGGACAATTTCGAAGGCCGGCTTGTCCTGCTGACGACGAAGGGGGCCATGGCCTACACCGATTTTGCCTTTTCCCCTGCCGATACCCTGTTGGTCGGCCGGGAGAGCGCCGGCGTGCCGGACGACGTCCATGCCGCGGCCGATGCGCGGCTGGTGATTCCCCTGCTCCCGAGGCTTCGGTCCTTGAATGTCGCCCAAGCCGCCGCGATGGTGCTGGGCGAAGCACTTCGCCAGACCAGTGGCTTCCCGGGAGTGGCGTGATGGAACTGACCTTATTTCAGCCGAACGGCCTGTTCGCGTTGGCCCAGGTGCTGATGATCGACATCGTGCTGGCCGGCGACAATGCCGTGGTCATCGGCCTGGCCGCGGCGCGCGTGCCGGTGGAACTGCGCAAGAAAGTCATTTTCTGGGGCCTGGTCGCGGCCGTGGTGCTGCGCATCGGGCTGGCGGTGATAGCAGTGTCGCTGATGCAGGTGATCGGCTTGCGCCTCGCCGGCGGCATTCTTCTTCTGTGGGTGTGCTGGCGCTTCTGGCGCGACATCCGCAGCGGCGCGCATGGCCATGATGCGACGCCGATGGAAGCGGGCGCTTCGCTGAAGCGCGCCATCCTGCAGATCGTACTGGCGGACGTTTCCATGTCGCTGGACAATGTGCTGGCCGTGGCCGGCGCCGCTGTGGGGCACCTGGACGTGCTGATCATCGGGCTGTTGATGTCGGTGGCGCTGATGGGCACGGCGGCCAACTACATTGCCAAGCTGCTCGAGCGCTATCGCTGGATCAGCTATGTGGGCCTGGCGATCGTGGTCTATGTCGCCGTCAGCATGATCTGGCATGGCGGGGATCAAGTGCTGAAAGCGATCAACTAGCCGCGGTTCTTTTGCGTCGTGAGTTCGTCGCGCCATCGCTCGTGTACTAAGTGTACACGTCGCTCGACGCTCCTGCTCACGCCATAAAATCCCTCGCGGCCCAATTCAAGTCAGACGCAGGAGTAGACCCGTCGCATCGTCGCTTTTCTTGAAGCGGGGAAACTTGTCGCCGCCGGCATCGCCCGCTTCGATGGCGCGCAGTTCCTCGCCCAGCGCTACAAGGCCCTTGTCCATCGCCGCCCCCATCAAGCTGTCGGCATTGTAAGCGCCATAGTCCGAGGCCAGCGCCAGCAAGCCGTCGCTGGCCAACAGAATGACGCTGCCGGGCGCCGTCTTTACGATACGCCGCGAGACATGCGAAGCCGCCTTCACATCCGGGCTGAACAGCCAGGTGGTACCGCTGTTGATTCGGTTGCGGGCGGCGCGCAGCGGGACCAGAAATTCCGGCCGGTTAATGCCCGATGCCGGAGAAAGCTTCTTTTCCTTCCCCACGTCTCGCGCCCGCCCCGCTTCCTCGGCACGCTTGTCGAAGGTCTCGCCCACCACCGTCACTGCCGCATCGCCCTGTTTGACCAGCGCGGCGCAATCACCGAACCACAGGAATTCAACGCTCCCTTCGTCCGGCACCGCCAGCATCATCGAGCCGCAGGGTGTCTGCCACATTTCTTCGGGCTCATGGCGGCGCAACGCCTCGAAGCTTTTCTGGGTATCGGCCAACGCGGCGCGCAGCGCCTTGCGTCCGCCATCACCATCCTTCAGATGTGCCATCAAGCGGCGCGCCCCGAACTGGGCGATCCAGGCCGCGTCGCTGGGACCGGGCATCAGGCTGTCGCCCAAGGGCGTGGCGCCGTCGATCACCACCGCCGCGATCGCGTCGTGACCGAAGGCATCCTCATTCGCTTTCGCCGGATCACCGGGCAGCGACAGCGAGTCCAGCAATTCCAGCCTCATGCGCGATCCTTGTCGATCACGGCTTTCAGCTGATCGCGGCAGGCGCCTTCACCGGCGGCGAAATCCCCGCCCACCCACCAATCCTCGACCTTTGCCAGTACGCGCCCGACATCGGGACCTTCGGGCACACCCGCCAGCATCACGTCGCGCCCGGTGAGCGGGAAGCGCGGCCGCTGCCAGTTGTCGGCCATCTCCAGCAACATGCGCCAGGCGCCGGAGCGGCCGCCGCCCGCCCAATGCAACAAAACCTTGTCCTTGAAGCGCGCCACGCCGATCCGGTAGAGCAGTGCCCTCGCATCCCGCGCCCCCAGCTGGGCCGGAATCTTTTCACCGTTCAGCGCCTGCTCCAGCCTTGTGCGGTCGGCATTGGACAGTTTCAGCGCATCGGCTGCGGCATGCGCCGCTTCGCCGTCGTCGGGCAGCAGCGCCGCCAGCCGCAGGATCGCATCGCGGGCAAACAGATTGTCGGCATCGATGTCCGCCAGCCGTTCCAGCCGCGGCAGGGACAGCGCGCCGGGAAGCAGTTCGGGCAGGATGCCCGTCGCCGCCATCACCCGCAGCACCGGCGCGGGGTTGCCCGCTTCCAGCAGGCGCAGCAATTCCTTGGCCACCCGTTCCGCCGACAGGGTCTTGAGCTTGTCCTTGGCTCCGGCGGCGGCGCGCAAGCCTTCCACATCGAGCTCGCCCTTGCCGTACCAGGCATGGAAACGGAACAGCCGCAGAATCCGCAGATAATCCTCGGCGATCCGGGTGCGGGCATCGCCCATGAAACGCACCTTGCCGGCGATCAGGTCTTCGACGCCGGTGGCGTAATCGAAGATCTCGCCATTCGCCGCGGCGTACATCGCGTTGATGGTGAAGTCGCGCCGCGCTGCATCCTCCGCCCAATCGTCAGTGAAGGCGACGGTGGCGTGGCGGCCATCGGTCTCCACATCCCGACGCAGCGACGTGATCTCGAAGGCATGGGTCCCGGCGATGGCGGTGACGGTACCGTGATCCAGCCCCGTCTCCACCACCTTGATGCCGCGCGCCTTCAGCCGCGCGAGACTCTCGCTGGGCGGCATGGGCACAGCGATGTCGATGTCCACCACACCAACGCCCAGAATCGCATTGCGCACGGCACCGCCGACAAAGCGCGCTTCGCCGAGGGCAGCCATGACCGCCATCGTCTCCGGTGCGGTCATCCAACCATGTTGTGCGGGATCAATCCTCATGATTCAGGCTTATACCATCCAAACGCTGGGCGAGGTTGACGATGATCGCCGCCGTGGCGCCCCAGATCTCATGCTCCTTATAAGTGAAGGCATAGAAGTTGCGCCGCGTACCGCCGAGCTCGCGGCTTTCCCGCCGCCGGTTGGCCGGATCGCACAAAAAGGCCAGCGGCACTTCGAAAATCTCCGCCACCTCACGCGGGTCCGGCACTTGGGCAAAGCCATCTGCCAGCACCCCCACCACCGGCTGGATGTCGAAGCCGGTGCCGGTGAGATAGCGGTCGAGATAGCCGGCCATGCTGACAAAGGACGGTGCGATCCCGGTCTCTTCGAATGTCTCACGCAGCGCAGTCTCCACCGGCGACAGGTCGCCTGCCTCGCAGCGGCCGCCGGGAAAGCTCACCTGCCCGCTGTGACGCGCCAGGGTGTCGGTACGGCGAGTGAACAACAACATGGGCCCCTCTTCTGACAATGAGCGCTGCGCCACCACCGGCAGCAGCACCGCCGCCTTGGCCGCGCCGAACGTCGCCGGCCGCGGCACCATGTCGTAATCGTCATGCTCGGTGACGTCCGGCGCCTGTTGCAAAAGGCGGGTGCGCAAGCGCTCCAACAGGTTCATGCGGGTTCCAGTTTTGCTGCTGCCGTCATGACGCCATAATTCGCGGTTTTCACTTGTATATTAAGGACATTTCGGGGGTTGCGCCGCTTGCGCCGCACGGTGCAACATAACGGCCGATCCCGGCAAGCGCCCCCGCACAACATCAGGCCCCGCATGAACAAGGTGGACATTCTGGACGAGCGCGAGGCCCCCCGGCGGCTGTCGGCCGCCGCCGAGACCTTCGGCAAGGTGCGCGCCGGCCTCAATGCCGTGATCTTCGGCCAGGACGAGGTGATCGAACAGACCCTGGTGACCTTGCTGGCCGGCGGCCATGGCCTGCTGATCGGCGTGCCGGGCCTGGCCAAGACCAAGCTGGTGGACACCTTGGGCACGGTGATGGGGCTGGATGCCGGCCGGGTGCAGTTCACCCCCGACCTGATGCCCGCCGACATCACCGGCTCCGAAGTGATGGAAGAATCCATCAGCGGCGAGCGCGCCTTCCGCTTCATTCGCGGGCCGGTGTTCACCCAGCTGCTGATGGCCGACGAAATCAACCGCGCCTCGCCCCGCACCCAATCGGCGCTGCTGCAGGCAATGCAGGAAAAGCATGTCACCGTGGCGGGGGCGCGCCACGACCTGCCCAAGCTGTTCCATGTGCTGGCGACCCAGAATCCGCTGGAGCAGGAAGGCACCTATCCGTTGCCCGAAGCCCAGCTCGACCGTTTCCTGTTGCAGATCGATGTCGGCTATCCGGGCCTGGAAGCCGAGCGCCGCATGCTGCTGGCCACCACCATGGGCGAGGAGAAATCCGCCTCCAAGGTGTGCGACGCCGATGACTTGCTGGAAGCGCAAGCTTTGGTGCGCCGCATTCCGGTGGGCGAACAGGTGATGGAAGGCATTCTTTCGCTGGTGCGCGCCGCGCGTCCCGATTCCGATCATGCCAGTGGCGTGCAGGCCCAGATCGCCTGGGGTCCCGGCCCCCGCGCCAGTCAGGCCTTGATGCTGGCGGTGCGCGCCCGCGCGCTGCTGGATGGACGCCTGGCGCCGTCCACCGACGACGTCGTGGCGCTGGCGGGTCCGGTGCTGCGTCATCGCATGGCGCTGAACTTCTCGGCCCGCGCCGAGGGCGCCACCACGGCGGGCGTGATTGAACGGCTCTGCGCCAGCCTCTTCTGAGGGATTCTGTTTTGAGCCAATTCTCCACGCTTCAGCATGAAGCCGATGGCCTGTCCGCCGGGCTGCCGCCGCTGATGGTGGAGGCCGATCACCTGGCGGCATCGGTCAGCCTGGGCGTGCATGGCCGCCGCCGCGCGGGCATGGGTGAGAGTTTCTGGCAGTTCCGCCGCTATGCCAGCCCCGATGCGTCTTCCGCCATCGACTGGCGCCAGTCCGCCAAGTCCCAGCATATCTATGTGCGCGAGCGCGAATGGGAAGCCGCCCAGACCGTATGGTTCTGGCGCGACGCCTCCGAGAATATGAGCTTCAAGTCCGGCGCGGTGAGCAAACGCGCCCGCGCCGATCTGTTGCTGCTGGCGTTGGCTTCTCTGCTGGTGCGCGGCGGCGAGCGGGTGGGCTTTACCGGGATGGAAGGCGCGCCCGCCTCCTCGCGCGTGGCGCTGACCCGCATGGGCCGCGCCATGTTCGCGCAGCGGAACGAGGCGTTGCCGCCGCAAGTGCCGTTCGCGCGCGGCAACCAGATTGTCTGGTTCAGCGATTTTTTGGACGAAGGCGTGTTCGACCGCATGAAGCGGTTGTCGCAACAAGGCGTCACCGGTCATTTGGTGCGCATCATCGATCCGGCGGAAGAGGATTTTCCCTATTCCGGCCGCACCCGCTTTGAATCCCCGCGCGGCGAGGAGGACGAAATCTTCGGCCGCGCCGAACGGGTGCGCGGCGCTTATCGCGCTCGCTTCACCGCCCATGGCGAAGAAGTGGCGCGCGCCGCCGCACGGCTGGGTTGGACCTGCACGGTTCACCGCACCGATCATGCACCGCAAAGCTCGCTGATCGCCCTGCATGCCGCCATCGGCGGCGCATAGCTCGTGTTTGGGATTCCGCTGAGCTTTGGAACGCCACTGATTCTTGCGGCGCTGCTTGGCCTGCCGGTGCTGTGGTGGCTGCTGCGGGTGACGCCGCCGCTGCCGCGCCGCACCCTGTTTCCGCCGCTGCGCCTGCTGCGCGGTTTGGAAGACGAGGAACAGGCGCCCGCCGCCACGCCCTGGTGGCTGTTGCTGCTGCGGTTGCTGGCGGCGGCGCTGCTGATCCTGGCGCTGGCCGATCCCTTGTTGGGCCGCAGCCCCAAGCTGACTGCCACGGGTCCATTGGTGCTGGTGGTGGACAATGGCTGGACCACCGCGAAGGGCTGGGACGCACGCCAGGAATTGATCGCCGACCTGCTGCACAGCGCAGCTGGACGGCCCATCGCCATCATTCCCACCGCCGGCACAGCGCCGACAGGGCTGCTCAATGAGGGCGAAGCGGCGCGCATCGCCAAGGAACTCAAGCCCATGCCCTGGCCGGGCGACCGCGCCGCCGCCGCCGCCGCGCTGGGCCGGTTCAATTTCGCCGCCGCGCCCGCACTCTATTGGTTGAGTGACGGCATCGAGGACGGCAAGAGCCAGGTCCTGCGTGATGCCTTCAAGCGCTATGGCGGCGCATCGGTGTTCGGGCCTTCGCGCCTGCCGCTGGGCCTGTTGCCGGTGACGCGCGACGCGTCCGGCTTCAGCATCAGCGCCATTCGCGCCCGCGCCGGCGCGCCCCTGGAAGTGGAAGCCGGCGCCATCGGGGCGCGCGGCGAAACCCTGGCCGCCACAAGGCTGCACTTCAAGCGCGGCGATCTCACCGCCCGCGGCCATATCTCTTTGCCCATGGAAGTGCGCAACGCCACCACCAGCCTGTCGATCGCCGGCGAGGACAGCGCCGGGTCGGTGCAGCTGCTGGACCGCGGCGCAGCCCAGCGCAGCGCGGGCATCGTGTCGGAAAGCGCCAGCGGCGAAGGCCAGCCGCTGCTGTCCGACGTCTATTACCTGGAACGGGCGCTGTCGCCCTATGCCGAGATCGCCAAGGGCGGCGTGGCGCAACTGATCGACAAGCATGTGTCGGTCTTGTTGCTGGCGGACGTGGCGAAGATTTCCGCTGCCGACATTCCCAAGGTGAAGGATTTCGTCAGCCATGGCGGTGTGCTGATCCGTTTCGCCGGCGAACGCATGACGGGCGGCAGCGACGAACTGGTGCCGGTGCGGCTGCGCGCCGGCGGGCGCTATCTGGGCAGCGCCATGGCATGGAGCGCGCCGCAGCATCTGGCGGGCTTCGGTCCGCTCAGTCCCTTCAACGGGCTGGAGATCGCCTCCGAAGTGACGGTGAGCCGCCAGATCCTGGCCGAGCCGTCCGCCGAGCTGTCCAACCGCACCTGGGCACAGCTCAGCGACGGCACGCCGCTGATCACCGCCCAGGCGATGGGGTCGGGCTGGATCGTGCTGTTCCACACCGCTGCCAGCCCCGGCTGGTCATCGCTGCCGCTGTCGGGCCTTTATGTCGAGATGCTCAAGCG
>JACCXK010000097.1 GCA_013697055.1 Alphaproteobacteria bacterium | reverse complement strand
GCCTAGAGCGGTCGCCGGGGGCGATCCGCGATTTCGTGGCCCAGGCCGATGCCGCCGCCCTCACCGCCAAGCGGCCGGTAAACTTAAGTCTTATCAGAGACTTGCTGGAAGGGCCGTCACCGCCCCGGCTGTTCTGACGCTTCTATGTCATGACAATTTCACTGTTGGGGGGCTAGGGTGGAGCATGTCCAATCCCAGCACGACCCAGCCCCTCGCCGTGGCCAACGAGGATGAAGCCGGCGCATCCGTTTCCACCGAGGACGTGGTCTCCCTGGCGCACCAGGGCGCCAACCATTCCTTCGATCCGGCCTCGCCGGGGCGTTTCGTCAACCGCGAGCTGAGCTGGCTCGCCTTCAACCGCCGCGTCATTGAGGAAGCGCTGAACCGCCGCCATCCCTTGTTCGAGCGCGTTCGGTTCCTGTCCATCTCCGCCTCCAACCTGGACGAATTCTACATGGTGCGCGTCGCCGGCCTGATGGGCATGGTGCGCGCCGGCGTCGCCACCCCCAGCGCCGACGGCCTCACCCCGGCCGAACAGCTGGCCGAAGTGGACAGATGCGCGCGCGCCCTGATCACCGATCAGCAAAGCATCTGGTCGCAGCTCCATGTCGAGCTGCGCAAGGAAGGCATCAGCGTTGTCACCGGCGAGGAACTCACGGCCCGCGACCGCGAATATCTCGACAAGCAGTTCGCCAACCAGATATTTCCGGTGCTGACGCCGCTGGCGATCGATCCGGCGCATCCGTTCCCCTTCATTCCCAACCTGGGCTTCACCATCGCGGTGCAACTTACCAACAAGCATGGCAAGAACTTCTCGGCCCTGATCCCGGTGCCGCCGCAACTCAAGCGTTTCATCCGCTTGCCCGACAGCGAGGTATTGGAGTCGCCCAAGGATGTGCGTTCCATTCCGCTGGAGCATGTCATCGCGGAGTATTTCGACCGCCTGTTCCCCGGCCATGACGTCACCGGTTGGGGCATGTTCCGCCTGTTGCGCGACAGCGACGTGGAAGTTGAGGAAGAAGCCGAAGATCTGGTGCTGCTGTTCGAATCCCTGCTCAAGCGCCGCCGTCGCGGCAGCGTGATCCACATGAAATGCAGCGCCTCGATGCCCGAGCCGCTGCGCCAGTTCATCGCCGAGCATCTGGACCTGGACGATTCGGAAATTGTGATCGTCGAAAACCTGATGGGCCTGTCGGATCTCAGCAAGCTGATCCTGTCCGAGCGGCCGGAACTTTTGTTCAAGCCCTATATCGCCCGCTTCCCCGAACGCATCCGGGACCATGGCGGCGACTGTTTCGCGGCCATCCGCGAAAAGGATCTGATCGTCCACCATCCGTTCGAAAGCTTCGACACGGTGGTGCAGTTCATCCGCCAGGCTGCCGCCGATCCCGATGTGGTGGCGATCAAGCAGACGCTCTACCGCACTTCATCCGACAGCCCCATTGTCGGCGCCCTGATCGAGGCGGCGGAAGCCGGCAAGTCGGTCACTGCCCTGGTGGAGTTGAAAGCCCGCTTCGACGAAGCCGCCAATATCAAATGGGCCCGCGACCTGGAACGGGCCGGCGTGCAGGTGGTTTACGGCTTCATCGCGCTCAAGACCCACGCCAAGATCAGCCTGGTGGTGCGGCGCGAGGGCGGCCAGCTTGCCACCTATTGCCATTTCGGCACCGGCAACTATCACCCCAACACCGCCAAGATCTATACCGACCTGTCGCTGTTCAGCGCCGATCCGGCGCTGGGCCGCGACGCGGCGCAATTGTTCAATTTCATCACCGGCTATGCCGAGCCCACCGGCCTTGAAAAACTGGCCATGTCGCCGCTCACCCTGCGCGGAAGGCTGATCGAAGGCATCCAGCAGGAAATCATGCATGCCCGGGCCGGCAAGCCCGCCGGCATCTGGGTCAAGCTGAACTCCCTGGTCGATCCCGGCATGATCGACGGCCTCTACCGCGCCAGCCAGGCGGGGGTGAAGGTCGAGCTGATCGTGCGCGGCATCTGCTGCCTGCGTCCCGGCGTGCCGGGCCTGTCGGAGAATATCCGGGTCAAGTCCATCGTTGGCCGCTTCCTGGAACATGGCCGCATCATCTGTTTCGGCAACGGCCATGAATTGCCGCACAAGGACGCCAAGGTTTACATGTCTTCGGCCGACTGGATGCCGCGCAACCTGGACCGCCGCGTCGAAACCCTGGTTCCCATCGATAACCCGACAGTCCATCAACAAGTCCTTGACCAGATCATGGTGGCGCAGCTGAAAGACCAGGCGCAAACCTGGTATATGGAGGCGGACGGGCGCTATGTCCGTGATTCTCACTCTGAGGACGGCGATGCTTTCTCCGCGCACACCTATTTCATGACCAACCCGTCGCTTTCGGGCCGCGGCCGCGCGCTCAAGATTCAGAACCCGGCCAAGCGCAAGGGCTAGCGGTGCCGTCCGTCACCGATCTTCGCGTCGCCCAGCAACCCAGGGCCCAGGCGTCTTCCGCATTGAAGGCGCGTGGTCCTGTCGCCATTGTCGATATCGGCTCCAACTCCGTGCGCCTGGTGGTTTATGAAACCCAGGAACGGGTGGCGGCCACGCTGCAAAATGAAAAATCCATCTGTGCCATCGGCCGCGACATGGTCACCAGCGGCCGGCTGCATGCCGAGGGCTGCGCCGCGGCGCTGGAGGCGCTGGCGCGCTTCCGCCTCATCGCCGACGGGTTGAATGTGGAATATCGCGACGCCGTGGCCACCGCGGCGGCGCGCGACGCCAGCAACGGCGCCGAATTCATCCGCCGCGCCGAATCCGCCTGGGGCCGGCCGATCCGCGTCCTGGCGGGCGAGGACGAGGCGCGCATCGCCGCCGAAGGCGTGGTGGCGGGCATTCCCGATGCCGACGGGCTGGCGGCGGATCTGGGCGGCGGCAGCCTGGACATGGTTTCGGTCAAGGGCGGCAAGACCGGCGACGCCTTCACCTTGCCGTTCGGGCCCTTGCGGCTGATGGACCAGAGCAAGGGCGATCCCGACAAGGCGCGCGACATTGTCGACAAGGGCCTGAAGAATATTCCCGGCCTGTCGGCGCCGGCGCTGTATGCGGTGGGTGGCATCTGGCGCAGCTTCGCGCGGGTCGACATGGAGGAGCATAATTATCCGCTCCATGTCCTGCAGCATTACACCATCCCGCGCGGCCGGGCGCTCAGGCTGTGCCGGTTGCTGGCGGGCCTGTCCAAGGACAGCGTGCGCAAGATCAAGGTCGTCTCCAAGCGCCGCGCCGAAAGCCTGCCTTACGGCGCCGTGGTGCTGGAGCGCCTGCTGGAAGCCGGCGACATCAAGGATGTGGTGATCTCCGCCTTCGGCCTGCGCGAAGGCCTGCTCTATGCCCGGCTGCCGGAGGAAGAGCGCATCAAGGACCCGCTGGTGGAATTTGCCCGCGCCGCCAATGCCCGCGCCGCGCGCGTGCCGGTGCATGCCCATGAAATGCTGGGCTGGACCGCGCCGCTTTTTGAAAGCGACAGTCTTGCCGATGCGCGGATCCGCGAGGCCTCCGCCTTCTTCTCCGACGTGGCCTGGCGGCGTCATCCCGACGACCGCGCCGTGGGCGCCTTCGGCCAGGTGCTGACCGCGCCCTTCGCCGGCGCCAGCCATCGCGCCCGCGCCTTGATCGCCGCATCCGTGTTCCACCGTTACTCTGGCGACGAGGATGTACCGCAGGGCATGGCGCTGGCGGGCCTCCTGGAAAAGGAAGATGAAAAGCGCGCCCTGGTGCTGGGCCTGGCCTGGCGCTTTGCTTTTTCGCTGTCGGCCAGTGCCGCCGGGGAACTGGCCAATTACCGCCTGCGCATGACCCCGTCCAAGGTCATCCTGGAAGTGCCCACCCGGCGCGAAGCGATTGCGGGTGAGCCGGTGCAAAAGCGTCTCGGGGAACTTGCCGACGCTTTAGGCCGCAAGGGTGAAATCCTGGTTGGGTGAGACACGGGTGCGCTGCCTCAAATAACCCCTTTTCCAGCCTATACTTGCGCCTTGGCCCCCAAGGGGCTTTAAAGGGGTCAAGGCTTGTGCCCATGGGCGGGAGGCGCAGCCATATGTTCAGGATTTCAAGGGTTTAGGAGAAGTCTTATGGGTACATTCGGCATCTGGCACTGGCTGATCTTGGGCGCCGTCGCCCTGGTCCTGTTCGGCGGCCGCGGCAAGGTTTCCGACCTGATGGGCGACTTCGGCAAGGGCATTAACAGCTTCAAGAAGGGCCTGTCCGAAAAGGATGATCCCAAGGTGATCAACGCCGAGGACACCAACAAGGACAAGACCACCGTCTGAACGGCGGCCCGGTAACCTTCCATGTTCGACCTGTTCAGCTGGAGTCACATTCTCATCCTGCTCGTCGTCGCGCTTGTCGTGGTCGGGCCGAAGGATTTGCCGCGCCTGATGCACATGGCGGGAAAATGGGCGGGCAAGGCGCGCGCCATGGCGGCGGAATTCCGCAAGAGCTTCGACGAGATGGCGCGTCAGACCGAGCTGGACGAGCTGCGCAAGGAAATCGAGGATCTCAAGAAGAACAATCCGGTTTCCGACATGATGGGCGCCATGAATGACGCCACCAGTTCGGTCAACAATTCCGTCGCCGAGATGACCGATGGCGCCGGCCAAGTGGCCGCTGAGAGCAGCGCGCCGGTCGAAGGCGCTATCGAACCGCGTAGCGGCGAGTTTGAAGTCACCGACAGCGCGACGCGAGCGCCCGCGCCGGCCGGATCTTCCACCCCATGATAGCTGCGCCGTGATTACGCCGAGCCCCGAAGACGAAGCCGCACTGGACGCCACCAAGGCGCCGCTGATGGAGCATTTGCTGGAGCTGCGCAGCCGGCTGATCTGGGCGCTGCTGTCCTTCGGGGCGTGCTTTGTCCTCTCCTTTGCGTTCGCCAACCAGATATTCGCCTTTCTCACCAAGCCGCTGCATGCCGCCACCAATCATCTGATTTATACAGCTCTGACCGAAGTGTTCTTCACCAACGTCAAGATCGGCTTGTTCGGCGGCATCTGCCTGGGCTTCCCCATGATCGCCTGGCAGATCTGGCTGTTTGTAGCGCCGGGTCTTTACAAGCATGAGAAGAACGCCTTCTGGCCGTTCCTGGTTTTCGTGCCCATCATGTTTTCGCTTGGCGCGGCCTTTGTTTATTACATCATGCTGCCTTTCTCGATTAAGTTCTTCGCCGGCTATCAGGTGCCCGCTACCTCCTCGGCGATGGGCATCCAGCTCCAGGCCAAGGTCAGCGACTATCTCGACCTGGTGATGACCCTGATCTTCGCCTTCGGCTTGACGTTCCAGTTGCCGGTGCTGTTGTCGTTGCTGGCCAAGGTCGGCATCGTCAGCGCCAAGGCGCTGCGCGAGATGCGCCGCTATGCCATCGTCGCCTTGTTCGCGGTGGCGGCGATCTTCACCCCGCCCGACGCCATATCGATGCTGAGCCTGGCGGTACCGCTGGTGCTGCTTTACGAGATTTCGATTCTCAGCGTGGTCCTGATCGAACGGGGCAAGGCGCGTGAAGACGCGGCAAGGGCCGCCAAGGATGCGACGCCGGCCTAGGCAGCCACGACCTTGCGGCCGCTGCTGACGCGCGCAGCCGGGAAATTCAGGGTCAGGCAGGTGCCGCGTCCCGGTGCGCTGTCGATGTCGAGCGTTCCCTCATGCAATTCCAGCATCGCCTTGGCCAGCGGCAGGCCCAAGCCCGTGCCGTTATGGGTGGCGGTCATCTTGTTCTCGACCTGGCCGAAAGGCGTCAGCGCCTTGTGGATTTCCGCCTCCGTCATGCCGATGCCGGAATCCTGCACCGTCACGGCATACCCGCCGCCGGGCCTAAATTCGCCGCCGATGGTGACGCAGCCGCCGGCCGGAGTGAACTTGATGGCGTTGCCCACCAGGTTGATCAGAATCTGGCGGATCATGCGTTCCACCGCCAGCAGGTGCACGTCTTGCGGCGGCAAGCGGCTTTCGATCCGCACGCCGAATTTTTCGCCCAGGTTGCGGCAGATGGAGAGCGAACCTTCCAGGGCGCGGGCCAGCGGGAATTCCTCGGCGCTTTCCAGCGACATCTTGCCGGCCTCGATCTTGGACAGGTCGAGGATGTCGTTGATGATGCCCAAGAGATAGCGGCCGCTGGAATGAATGTCGCCGGAATAGGCGAGGTAGCGCGGATTATCCAGCGGGCCCAGATGCTGGTCCATCATCACTTCCGAAAAGCCCATGATGGCGTTCAGCGGCGTGCGCAGCTCATGGCTCATATTGGCCAGGAAGGCGGACTTGGCGCGGTTGGCGGCTTGCGCCTGCTCGACCGAGATTTTGAGGCGCCGCGACATGCCGTCCATGATGGCGCGGCTGGTCGTGAGCTGGGCGATCACGTCGCGGGCATAGAAGATGATCGGGGCGGCGATCAGGACGATCTCGGCGGCGACATTGACCATCGACAGGGTCTGCACCGGCAGGCCTTCCAGGGTACGGATCTGGACGTGCAGCGGCACGCCGGCGCTGACCGCCATGGCGGTGAGGGCGGCGGTCGAGCCGAAGCGGCCCAGCATCGACATCTGGCCATCCAGCCGGTCGAGCAGGGCCCGTATGCGGGCCGAGATATGCGTTTTCGAACGCCGGCGCACCCGGACATCCCCCAATAATGCCTTGGCATGTTACGCCCGCTCCGGTTGCGGCGTGGTTGCGTGCGCCCGCGCAATTGCAGGGATGACTTTAGGACTTTGTTAATCCGAAAGGGCCGGGAACCGCCGCTTTTGACGGGGGGCGGGGGGCGTGGCATGACCGGGCGGGCAGGAGATTCCGATGCACGACATCAAGGCTATTCGTGACGATGCGGCCGCCTTCGTGCGCGGCTTGCAGCGGCGCGGCATGGGCGATGCACAGCAGCTTGCCGACAATTTGCTGAAAAAAGACAAGGCGTTGCGCGATCTTCTGGTGCGGCTGCAGTGCGAGCAGGCAAGGCGTAACGACGCTTCCAAGCTGATCGGCCAGGCCAAGGCGAAGAAGGATGAGGCCGGCGCCGCTGCCCTGATGGCCGAAGTGGCGGGGCTGAAGGAGAGCATCCAGCAGGGCGAAGCCGAGCAGCGCGAGCTGGAAAAAACCTTGCGCGACGCGCTGGCGGTGATTCCCAACATCCCGGCGGCCGACGTGCCGGATGGTGCGGACGAAAGCGCCAATGCGCCGGTTGTGAGCCGTGCTTTCGGAAAGCCGCCGGGTATCAATGCCCCCAAGCAGCATTTCGAGATCGGCGAGGCGCTGGGCCAGATGGATTTCGAGCGCGCCGCCAAGGTGAGCGGCGCGCGTTTTGTGTATCTGAAGAATGATCTGGCGAAGCTGGAACGCGCCTTGGGCGCCTTCATGCTAGATACGCATACTGGGACGTTTGATTATACCGAAATGTCGCCGCCGGTGTTGGTGCGTGACAAAGCGATGTTCGGAACTGGTCAACTTCCCAAATTCGAAGAAGATTTGTTCCAAACCGTGCGAGCAGCAACTTTGGGCGACATAGCTGACCGCTATGCCGAAGCGTATCGTTCAAGGAAATGGGGTCTGCAACCCAATGAGATTGACGATTTAATCGCTCAAGGAGTGGCCAGCGATGAAATCAATCGGCGTTCGAAAGATCTCTATCTCCAACAAACTACAGTTGATCTGCCAGAACTAATCTCTGGTGATCCGGAGCGATTTTGGTTGATCCCGACCGCAGAAGTCTCTCTGACCAATTACGTCGCCGACGAAATCCTGGGCGAAGCGGAACTGCCGCTGCGATTTACCGCGTTCACGCCCTGTTTCCGCGCCGAGGCCGGTGCAGCGGGCAGGGACACGCGCGGCATGATCCGCATGCACCAGTTCTCGAAAGTGGAACTGGTTTCGATCACAACGCCGGACCAGTCGAACGCCGAACATGAGCGCATGACCGATGCGGCGCAGGAGATTCTCAAGAAACTCGATCTGACGCACCGCGTGGTGACCCTCTGCACCGGCGACATGGGGTTCGGCGCGCAAAAGACCTATGACATCGAAGTGTGGCTGCCGGGGCAGAATGCCTATCGCGAGATTTCATCCTGCTCCAACTGCGGCGGATTCCAGGCGCGGCGCATGAACACCCGCTATCGCAATGCCGAGGGCAAGGTGAAGGGGCCGGTGCATACCCTGAACGGTTCGGGCCTGGCGGTGGGCCGCACGCTGGTCGCCATCCTGGAAAACTATCAGCAGCCCGATGGTAGCGTCGCTATTCCGGATGTGCTGCAGTCCTACATGGGCGGCAAGACAAAGATCGGCTTATAAAACCTCACCATGGCCGGCCTTGAGCCGGCCATCCAGGATAACAAGCACCATTCGTTGGCCCTCCATGGGCGGGTCAAGCCCGCCCATGGAGAGTGTTTTGGAGATTGGCGCAAGCGATTTGGATTGTGAAAAATCGAGCTCTACGTTAAGCCCCCGCCCATGCGCATTCTGGTCACCAACGACGACGGCATTCATTCTCCCGGCCTGGCCGTGGCCGAGAAAATTGCCCGCAGCCTTTCGGACGATGTCTGGGTGGTGGCGCCGGAAAATGAACAATCGGGCGCCCCGCATTCCCTCACCCTGACCTCGCCGCTGCGCCTGCGTCCGCTGGAAGAAAAGCGCTTTGCGGTCAGCGGCACGCCCACCGACTGCGTGATGATGGCTTGCCTGCACATTCTCAAGGATCATGTGCCGGACCTGGTGCTGTCGGGGGTGAACTGGGGTTCCAATCTTGCCGACGATGTCACCTATTCGGGCACCATCGCCGGCGCCATGGAAGGCTGTGCCTTCAACATCCCCTCCATCGCCATGTCGCAATGCTATGACGAAGGCGACCGCCATGCGATCGACTGGTCGGCGGGCGAGAGCCATGGCCCGGCCACCGTCGCGGCGCTGGTTGCGGCGGGCTGGCCAGCCGGCACTCTGATCAACGTGAATTTCCCCGGCTGTCCGGCCGCCGCGGCCAAGGGCGTGAAAGTGGTGCCGCAGGGCAAGTATGACCTGCAATCCACCGAGATCGAGGAGCGTATCGATGCCCGCCAGCGCGCCTATTATTGGATCGGTCTGCGCCGCCGCAAAGCCACGCCGCCGGACGACACCGATGTCGGCGCCATCTATGGCAATCACATTGCGGTGACGCCGCTGCACCTGAACCTGACAGAAACCAGTGTGCTGGGAACTCTGCGCGCGGCCCTGAAGAAGTAAGAAAGCATTAACTTTTGCGGTTGGCGCGCCCGCAAAGCCGCCAAACCAGCCCCGATTGGGCTGTTTACAGTTAAACCCTTCTCAACTTTTCCCCGCCATGATCCTTTTCGAGACAGTGCTAGAGGCGCACATCCGATGGATCAGAAGATCATTTTCACCGCAGCGGCTTTGGCGCTTGCGCCCCTGATGGCGGGCTGCGCCGACACCTCGCCGCGCACCCATCTGGACTGGGGCGTCAACACCAGTCAGCACCCGCGCCATGTCGCTAACGCCAAAAGCAACACCTATACCTATCAGGACAACGCCGCCCGGCCCACGCCGAGGCCGGCGCCCAATTACGTCACCCGCAATGTGACGCCCTATACGCCGGTGACCAGCGCACCTTTGGCGCCCATCGCGTCGGCCAATGCGCCGGCCTTTGCCTGGCCGGTCTCTGGCCGGGTGGTTGCCGAGTTCGGCTCCACTGCCAGCGGCGGCCGGAATGACGGCATCAATATCGCTACTGCCATGGCTGCGCCGATCCATGCCAGCGCTTCGGGCACCGTCACCTATGCCGGCGACGAGTTGAAGAATTACGGCAATCTGGTGCTGGTGAAACATTCGGGCGGCTTTACAACCGCCTATGCCCATGCCGACCGTCTGGTCGTGACGCGCGGCGATTTCGTCGCCAAGGGGCAGGTGATCGGTTATTCCGGCCAGACCGGCGACGTCACCAGCCCGCAGTTGCATTTCGAGATTCGCTCGGCCACCACGCCGGTCAATCCCCGCAGCTACCTGGCCTCGGCGACGGCGTCGAACTAGTCCAGCTGCTGCCCCAACTCCCCCGCATTTGGCCGGCGATTGCCTACGCTGTCGCTAGGCAATCAAATTGTGGTTGGCAGTGGTGTTTATCCGTCGAGGGTTTGGCCAAGTTCGCCGGCCAAATTCTGGATGAACTGCCAGGCGACGCGGCCTGACCGCGCACCGCGGCCCATCGCCCAGGCCAGCGCCTGTTTGCGCAACTCATCCGGCGCGATCTTCAGCTTGTAAAAGCCGGCATAGGCTTCGATCATCGACAGATACTCGTCCTGGCCGCAATGGTGGAAGCCCAGCCACAGGCCGAAGCGGTCCGACAGCGAAACCTTTTCCTCCACCGCTTCACCGGGATTGATGGCGGTGCCGCGTTCATTGTCCACCAGGTCGCGCGGCATCAGGTGCCGCCGGTTGGAGGTGGCATAGAAGATGGTGTTGACCGGCCGTCCCTCGATGCCGCCTTCCAGCGCCGCCTTGAGCGATTTGTAGCTGGTATCGTCCTTGTCGAAGCTGAGGTCGTCGCAAAACAGCACCACCCGCCGCGTGGCCTTGCGCAGGATACGCAGCAACAGCGGCAGGGTGTCGATGTCCTCGCGGTGAATCTCGATCAGCACCAGGCGGTCGGGACCGCGGCGGTCTTCATTGACCTCTTCATGCACCGCCTTGACCAGGCTGGACTTGCCCATGCCACGCGCGCCCCACAGCAAGGCATTGTTGGCGGGCAATCCCTGGGCGAAGCGTCTGGTGTTGGCCAGCAGTGTGTCGCGCTGGTTTTCCACCCCCTTGAGCAGATCCAGATCGACATGGGCGACATGGGGTACCGCCACCAGTCCGCCCCCACCTTCGGTCCTAAGCGCCGGCTCCCACACAAAGGCGTCGCCATCGGGCAATGTGGCGCCCAGCGCCGGAGGGGCCAGCCGCTCCAGCGCTTCGGCAATCCGCGCCAGAAGCGCGGGCTCGCCAAAAGCATCCGATTTGCCGCTGTTTGCCATGCTAACCCCTTGATTTACCACGGTTGCAAAGGAAGGCTGTCCGGCTATAGTCCGCCCGCATTCGCAGCCGATCCGTTACCGAAAGTCCCGCCACTATGAATACCAATGATCCGATGTTCCAGACGCTGACTCTGGCGTTGCCGATGATCGCGATCTTCTACTTTCTTCTGTGGCGGCCGCAAAGCCAGCGCCAGAAGGCGCTGCGCAACATGGTGGACAATCTGCGCCGCGGCGACACGGTGGTGACCTCGGGCGGCATCCTGGGCAAGGTGGTCAAGTCCTCGGACGCCGGCGATCCGGAAATCCTGATCGAGATCGCCGACAATGTGCAGGTCCGCGTCGTCAAGGCGACCCTGAGCGACGTACGCACCAAGAGCGCCGACAAGGAATAGCCGCGTGCTGCAAGTCTCGATCTGGACGCGCCTGATTACCCTCATCATCGTGGTGGGCGGTATTCTCATCGCCTTGCCCAATGCGCTGTCGCCGGCTGTACGCGCCAAAATCCCCAAATTCCTGCCCAGCGCGGCGGTCAATCTGGGCCTGGACCTGCAGGGCGGTTCCTATCTTCTCCTGAGCGTGGATTTCGACGCGGTGACGCGCGACCGCGCCGAGATACTGGTGGGCGACATCCGCGCCGCTTTCCGCAAGGCTCATATTCCGCTGACCGACCTCAACGTCCATGGCGACACCGTGTCGGTGCGGGTGACCGATGCTTCGCGCATCGCCGAGGCGCGCAACCTGTTGCAGAACCTGAATCCGGTCATGACCAGTTCGGTGCTGTCGGTGGGCGGCAAGCAATATGAGCTGACCGAGCCAGGCGGCGGCGTCTTCAACCTGCACATGAGCGACGCCTACAAGGCGCTCACCCGCCAGCAGGTGATGGACCAGTCCATCGAAGTGGTGCGCCGCCGCATCGACGAAATGGGCACCAAGGAACCCACCATCGAACGATCCGGCGACGACCGCATCCTGGTGCAGGTCCCGGGCCTGCAGGATCCCGGCCAGCTCAAGACCATGCTGGGCAAGACCGCCAAGCTGAGTTTCCAGCTGGTGGACGAGCAGGCCAATCCAAACGCCCAGGTGGCGCCGATCGGCGACGAAATCCTTCCGGTTCTGGACAGCAAGAACAAGGGCGCAGCCCCGCGCATGGTGGTGGTGGAACGGCGCATCCGTGTGGCGGGCGAACGCCTGGTTGACGCCCAGCAGGGCTTCGATCCCCAGACCGGCGCGCCGGTGGTGAATTTCCGCATGGACAGCGTGGGCGCGCGCCAGTTCGGCGACGTCACCAAGGAACGTGTCGGCCACCGCTTCGCCATCGTGCTGGACAAGCAGGTGATCACCGATCCGGTGATCAACAACGTGATCCTGGGCGGCTCGGGCTATATCACCGGCCAGTTCACAGCCAAGGACGCCAACGACATGGCCATTCTGCTGCGCGCCGGCGCATTGCCCGCGCCCTTGAAGCCCTTGGAAGAACGTACCGTGGGCGCCGAACTGGGCGCGGACTCCGTCGCGGCCGGCCGCTATTCCGCGATGGCGGGCCTCGGCCTTGTCGGCCTCTTCATGATCCTGCGCTACGGCCTGTTCGGCCTGTTCGCCGATGTCGCCCTGACCTTGAACATCGTGCTGCTGCTGGCGGCGCTGACCGCCTTTGGCGCCACCCTGACCTTGCCGGGCATCGCCGGCATCGTGCTCACCATGGGCATGGCGGTGGACGCCAATGTGCTGATCTATGAGCGCATCCGCGAAGAGCAGCGCAATGGCCGCACCATGCTGGCGGCGATCGACACCGGCTTCCGCCGCGCCATGGCGACCATCATCGACGCCAACATGACCCATCTGATCGCCTCGCTGATCCTGTTCCAGTTGGGCACCGGCCCGGTCAAGGGCTTTGCCGTGGCGCTGGGCGTCGGCATCATCACCTCCTTCTTCACCTCGGTGATGGTGACGCGGCTGATCGTGATCACCTGGTTGAACGCGGCCCGCCCCCGCAAACTCACCATTTGACCCCCTCCGGTCCGGCCTTCGCACCTTGCGGTGCTCGGCGTCCGGTTGGCTTGGCCGCCAACCTCACCCTTCGCAACTTTGCTTGAC
>JACCXK010000128.1 GCA_013697055.1 Alphaproteobacteria bacterium | reverse complement strand
CCTATGCCCGCTCCAGCGCCGGCGCGCTGGGCCTGCCCCAGTTCATGGAATCCAGCTACCAGATGGTGCGCGACAATTATCCCTCGGCGCGGCTGGAGCCGGACTTCAACACCGGCATGACCAACCTGCACAATGCCGTGCTGGCCTCGCTGCTGCTGCTGGACCTGGAGCTGACCGAGATGCCCCGCACCATGCTGAAGCAGGTCACTGATTCCAGCACCCATTTCTCCGCCTTCCTGGCGGCCGGCTACAACCGCAATCCGGTCAAGGTGGTGAAGACCTACCTCAAGACCCGCAGCATGACCGGCGGCAGCGCCCCGTTCGAGAACAAGATGTATGTCCGCATCCAGGCCTGGGTGGGCGAATTCCTGGATCGGGAAAACCGCAAATCCTGATTGTGGGCGCAGGCCCTGGCGGGCCTTTGCGGGCGGAATGCCGCGCCTGAAATGTCTGTTCGTCTGCTATAGAGGCGCGCAGGGTCACGGGGCGGGGCAGATGGACAAGACGGCAAAGGCCCCGCGCGCGGCGTTCACGCGCTACCAGGCCTTTGTCGTGGCCATGCTGGCCTTCCTGCAATTCACCCTGATCCTGGACTTCATGATCATCTCGCCCCTGGGCGCGATGATGATGCCCGACCTGCACATCACCCCCGAACAGTTCGGCCTGGCGGTAAGTTCCTACGCCTTCGCCGCCGGCCTGTCGGGTCTGCTGGCGGCGGGCTTTGCCGACCGTTTCGACCGCAAGCGGTTGCTGTTGTTCTTCTATGCCGGCTTCATGCTGGGCACGCTGCTGTGCGCCCTGGCCACCACCTATCCCATGCTGCTGATGGCGCGGATCGTCACCGGCCTGTTCGGGGGCGTGATCGGCTCGGTGGTGCTGGCCATCGCCACCGACCTGTTCCCGCTGGAGATGCGCGGCCGGGTCATGGGGTATATCCAGACCGCCTTCGCCGCCAGCCAGGTGCTGGGCCTGCCGGCAGGGCTGTTCTTCGCCAACCACTGGAGCTGGCATGCGCCGTTCCTGGCTATCATCTCCGTGGCGGTGCCGGCCGGGCTGTTGATCGCCTTCGCGATGAAGCCGGTCAACGCGCACCTGGCGCTGAAACAGGACCGCAGCGCCTTCATGCATCTGGCCCATACCGTGGGCGAGCGCCGCTACTGGCTGGCCTTTATGCTGACCATGCTGCTGCCCACCGGCGGTTACATGCTGATGCCGTTCGGCACCGCCTATATGGTCAACAACATCGGCCTGACGATGGCGGTGCTGCCCACCATCTATCTGATCACCGGCCTCAGCACCGTGTTCGTGGGGCCGCTGGTGGGCAAGGCCGCCGACCGCTTCGGCAAGTTCAACACCTTCTGCTTCGGCAGCATCGTCACCGTCATCATGGTGGCGGTCTGGACCAGCCTGGGGCATGTGCCGCTTTGGATGGTGATCGTGGTCAATGTGCTGCTGTTCGCCGGCATCTTCTCGCGCATGATCCCGGCCCAGGCGCTGGTCTCGGCCATTCCGGCCCTGACGCAGCGCGGCTCGTTCAACGCCATCAGCGCCTCGCTGCAGCAACTGGCCGGGGGCGTGTCCGCCGCCGTGGCGGGGGTGGTGATCGCGCAAGGGCCCGGCGGCGCCCTCCTGCACTTCAACTGGCTGGGCTATATCGTGATGACGACGACCCTGACGTCGCTGGCGCTGATGTATTTCGTGCACCGGCAGGTACCAGGCTAGGTGTCAGTCTAGAGCGCGATCTGGCTCCGCAGGGCGATGGCATTGGCGGAAATGTCATTGCCGCGCGCACCGGTATGGACGACCTGGATATTGCTGTAGTCCAGCGCAAAGCGCAGGCCGGGTACGGGAAACCAGTTCACCCCCGCGGTCCAGATATTCTGCTTGCCGCCGGCGACCCCGCCGGCCAGCAGCGGCTGGTATTCCAGGTCGAGATTGCTGTAGCGCGCCTTCAATTCCAAAGCGCCCCAGCCGCCCGGCGTACCCAGCGGATGGGCGGGCCTGAGCCCCCGGAAAATCGCCACCCCGGGATCATAGACATGGCTTTCCCCGGTCAGCGACCAGGTGGCGAAGGCATACCAGCCGCTGAAGTCCGGATCGGGAAGCGCCAGCCGCCGCGCGATCTGGTAATGGAAATAGCCGCCCTGGACATGCCAGGGCCCGTCATTCAGCGCCGTCTCCAGGCCCCAGGCGGTGACGCTCTTCGCATCGACCGCGCCGGTATCGACGGTCTTGCTGCTATCCACCGTCAGCTCTGCCTCGCTGGACAGGCTGAAGCTGTTGGCGCTGGTGTTGGGCGCGGTGTCGGCCACCTTGAACACGCGGGTGAAACCGGCATCCAGCACCCATTTCACATCGCCCCGGTCCAGCGCCAGCCATGCGGCGCGGGTGACGATCGCCTGCTGCGCGTCGAAGGTGGCGGCATCGATGCTGCGCTTGCCGGTGAGGCTGGCCGAGAGGAAATAGCGCTCGCCCTGGACGAAGATGCTGGCGCCTTCGCGGCCTGGGGCGCCGGCGATGTTGCCGGCCGTGTCGGCGGAGGCGGAGCGTTCCAGGAAAACAAGGTCGGCGCCGGGTGTGGCATCATCCAGCCCGGCCGGCGGCGGAAAGGCGCCGATGCGAAAGCCGAACGGCTTCAGCCCGTCATATTCGAGATAGCCGATATAGACGAAGCCGCGCTTTTCGACGCCGCGGCCGCCAAAGTCGTAGGTGAAATTGTAGGACCAGTCGCGCCAGGCGGTGCCGAAAAACCCGATCTGGGCGCGGCGGAAATTGGTGCCGCTGTTGAGGTCGACGTTGGGCGGGTTCTTGCCTTGCGCGAAATAGCCGGTGTCGTACTGGATCAGGCCCCGCAGCGACAGGGTGAAGTCGCCATCGGCGGAAGCAAAGCTCAAGCGGCCATTGTCCAGTCCGACCCTGGGCCGGGCCGCAAGGCGCTTTTCCAGGTCGGCATGCTGGGCGGCGGTGCTGCGCCGCAGATCGGCCAGCGCGGCATCATCCGGCTTGTGCCGGATCTGCGCCAGTTGCTGCTGCACATCGCGCAACTGCTGTTCCAGCCGGTCAAGCCGCGGGTTCGGCGTTTGGGCGAACGACGGGCCGGCGAGCCACGCCGCCGCCATCACAAGCAGGATGACTTTTCTTACGTTCACGAACCCAGCCCCGGCCGCCCGCGAAACCGGTTAGCACCAAAGGCCTGCCATGGGTAGCGGCCTGATCGCCATGATTCGCCGTCCGGTTCCATCGGAAGCTTTCGGAACCAGGCGGCCTGTTCCGTCATTGCCTCTCCAGAATGTGAATGGAGAGACGCCATGACTTACAGAATCGCACTCCTGGGCGCCGTCGGCGCCGCGTTGCTGTGCGCCCCGGCGATGGCGCAAAGCTATTACGACGGCCCGCGCGATGACGTGCGCTATTATGACGAGCGGCCCGCGCCGCCGGTCGAAACGGTGATCGTGCGCCCCGACTATGACTATGTCGAAAAGCGCCAGCTGATCGGCAACATCAACGGCGAGGACAATCCCACCGCCTATACCATCGAGCGGCCAGTGGACTTTTCTGACCTGAACCTGGCGGACGCGTCAGACCGCCGGGAACTGCGGGCGCGCGTCCGCGAAACGGCGGAAGACCTTTGCTACCAGCTAGATGGACGGTTCCCGCAACTGCGCGGTGACACGAGCGCCGACCGCGAATGCATCCGCAACGCCACCCGCAATGCCTTGCGCGACGTGCGCTATGGGCCCGGCTAGGACGGTTAATACTGGGCGAAAGGGCCGGAGCGATCCGGCCTTTTTGTTGCGCCACGACATCGCCCCAATCGGAACCGGAACCAAATGAAGCGCCTCGCCTTTTCTAGAACAGCGAATTTCATTCGGAGAGTTCCATGCTCAAGTCCTCCCTCGCCGTCCTGGGCACCGTCCTGCTGGTGGGCGCCGCCACCGCTCTGCCTGCCCATGCCGATGTCCACCAGATCGGGTCGGTCAATGTCGCCAACGACCATTTCACCAGTGTGAGCTGGGAGCATTTCGAGGGCGCGGTGGAGAATCTGCAATTCGTCGCGACGGGCGACACCATCGAATGCGCCCATATCAGCGTCACTTATCGCGACGGCACCACCCACACCGTGTTCTCCGGCATCCTGCCCAAGGATTCCACCGAGACGGTGACCTTCCCGGAAGGCGACAGCCGCATGCGGCATGTCGATTTCGCCTGCAAGGCCCAGAATGTGGATGGCGCGCGCATCGCCCTGTCTGCCCGGTCCGAGGGCTGGGATGCCCGCCAATGGGCCCGTCAGCCGCATGTGACCACGTATGAGGACAGCGTGGCCATTTCCCACTAGGGCTCTTTTCCAAAAAGCAAAAAGGCTCGGTCGAAAGACCGGGCCTTTTGTTTTGCGTGATCAGCGATCAGCGGAAGTCGCGCAATCCATTAAAGAAGGAATCGATCGCGCCCTGGGTGTTGATCGAGTTGGAATTGTTGACGGTGTTGGTGTTGTTGCTGGAATTGTCGATATTGTTTTCGTTGCTGTTGCCGTTGTTGTTCTCGTTGCCGTTGTTGTTCTGGTTCGCGTTGCCGCCGCCGCACATCGCGCCGCAACCGCCGCCCATGCCGCCGCCGTGACTGCCCCAGGTGCCGCCCTGGGAATGATCGCTGCCATGGCCCATGCCGTTGAAGATGTTGGTGGTGCGGATGTTGATCGACTTGTTGACATTGATGTTGGTCGAATTGTCGATGAACTTGGAATTGTCGATATTGACCTGGGCGTTGATGTTGGTCGAACGATCGATATTGGTGGTGACATTGACCGAGCTGTAGACGGTCAGCGGCTTGTTGACGTTGATGTTGGTCGAGCGGTTGATGTTGTTGGTGATGTTGCCGCCGCCGCCGAATACATTGAGCTTCTGGCCGCTGCCGAAATTCTTGCAATTCAACCCGCCCAGGCGGTTGGAGACATTGCCGACATTGAAGTTGCCCATGCCGCCGGCCTCGGCGCCGAGGGTGGTCGTCATCAATCCCGCGCCGGCAAGGGCGGAGGCAAGCATGAACTTTCGCGTGAGCATGGTGGCCCCTCGAGTTATGAATTCTCGAAGTCCACGCTTCAGGAACCGTGCCATCAAAAGAGCACTGGTCCACAGGTTAACTGGTTCGAAGTGAAACAAACCGCGCCAGCCCACGAGAAGGGCGGCGGCGGTTTTGGGACGGTTACCGCAGATACGGTTCCACCTTGCCCTTATACTTCACCGTCATCGCATTGCCGTTGCGATCCACCGTCTTGCCCACTGCCAGGCGCACCCAGCCCTCGCTGACGCAATATTCCTCGACATTGTTGCGGTCCACGCCGTTGAACTTGATGCCCACGCCGCGCTCCAGCAGCTCGGGGTTGTGGAAGGGGCTGGCGGGGTTGGTGGAGAGCCGGTCCGGCAAGGTGTCGGTGGCGGGTTTTTCGCCCATGTTTTCGTCTGTCATGGCACTGTCTTTTTGGAAGGCCCCGCTTCGTAGGCCGGAACGCCCGCGCCCTCAAGCCCCCTCTGTCATAAGGGTTGAAAGCGCGAAGATTTGCCCTTCAATTCCGCCGGCCGCACCCCACATACGGCCCACACACAAACCGAGGGAAGATCACATGGCCTATGACATCTACGACGCGACGGTTCCGCCGCTGATCCACATGCTGAGCGGCCTGTCCGCCGTACTGGCCAAGGGCGAGGCCCATGGCGGCATCGACCCCAGCGAGGCCAAGCTGGCGCCGGACATGCTTCCCCTCAAGGCCCAGGTCTATATCGCCACCGACGGCGCCAAGGGCTGCGGTGCGCGCCTCGCCGGCGTCGAAATTCCCAAGTATGAAGACACCGAAACCAGCTTCGCCGATCTTCGGGCGCGGGTGGCCAAGACCATCGACTTCCTCAAGACTCTGGACCGCAAGGCTTTCGCGGGCTCGGAGAACAAGGAGATCGTGCTGAAATTCCCCAACGTCACGTTCGAATTCAACGGCGCCGATTATGTCGGCAAGTTCGTGCTGCCGAACGTGTATTTCCACATCACCACCGCCTACGGCATCCTGCGCAACAAGGGCGTGGCCCTGGGCAAAGGCGATTACCTCGGCGGCGGCAAATAACGAAAAGGGCCCGGTGAAACACCGGGCCCTTCCTTCGTCACGCGGTGATCAATCGCGATAGGGATTGTTCGGGCGGCGATCGACAGAGTTCGGGACGCCGTCATTGTCCCGGTCGCGGTCATAACGGTTGGGGACGCCGTCACGGTCGCGGTCGCCATAGGCACGGTCGCGTTCGTAATAGCCATAGCGGTCGCCATGGTCGTAATAGCGCGGCGCACAGGCCGAAATAGCCAAGGCGGTCAGGCCGATGGCGATGATTGCAGTGGTTTTCATGACATTCTCCGAAAATGGAAACTGGCACCCTCTGGACCGGTAACGTGCGGTTCCCTCTTTGGATGCGTGGCTGTCGCAGGGGACTGGAAAAAGAACGGGAACCGGGCGTAGGATGGGACGTTTTAGAACCATTCTATTTTTGAATGAGGATTCCCATGGCCAAGAAGAAACCTGCCCCCAAGGCAAGCCCCCAGCTTTCCACCCAGACCGACCTTTCCCACAATGCCATTCCCGAAATCGCCGAGGCCCTGAACGGGCTGGTGGCCGATTCCTACGCCCTCTACACCAAGACCAAGAACTTCCACTGGCACGTCTCGGGGCCGCACTTCCGCGACTATCACCTGCTGTTCGACGACCAGGCGACCGAGATCTTCGCCACGGTGGACGACTTGGCCGAGCGCGTGAGGAAGCTGGGCGCCCGTACCGTCCATTCCATCGGCGAGATCGCCCGGCTGCAGACCATCAAGGACAATGACAAGGATTATGTGGCGCCCGGCGCCATGCTCACCGAGCTGATGAACGACAACAAGCTGGTGATCAAGCGCATGCGCGCGGCGCATGAGATCGCCGACAAGCATGACGATGTCGCGACCGCCTCGATCCTGGAAAACTTCATCGACGCGGCCGAGAAGCGGAACTGGTTTTTGTTCGAAGCCAGCCGCCGCGGTTAATTCATGACGCCTGATGGCCGGGAGCTTTCGATTTACGCAGCGATCGGCTTCAGCGTCTGGCTCAGCGGCGCGGTGGAAGTATGGTTCGCCGGCCGCCACCTGTTTGAAAGCGGTGCCGGGGTCACGCTCTTATCCGCAATCTTCATCGCGGTGGGGGTGTGCTGGATATTCCGCAGCACCATGCGCTGGCGCAAGGCACCGCCATCCCAAGCGGTAACCATCGCCGTAGCGATGGCGCTGCCGGGCCTGTTCGGTGAACCGGGACGGCAGTTGCTGTTCGGCTGGGCCACCGGCCTTCAGGCCAGGACTCAACCGGCTTTCGCAGCGACGCTGTTTTTTGGAAACACAGCGCTTCTGGCCTATGCCATGTTTCGACAATACCGCGCCCGCTAGGAAGCGGGGTTGGCTTTACAAACAAAAAAAGACCCGGCTTGCGCCGGGCCTTTTTGTTTCCGCGGGAAGACTTCAGTTGCGCACTTGTTCGCGGTTGGCGTCGTACTGTACGGGCTTGGACATGGCCTGGCGGTCCGGTGCGTCGAACTTGCCCAGGGTGCAGGTCTGCATGGACTGCAACACCTGGAAGCTCTGCTCATTCTCGCAGACCCTGGTATCGCCGCTGTGCAGGTTCCAGGCCAGGCCCTGGAATTTCAGGTCCGGGCAGCTGCCATGCAGGTGGTTCACCAACACGCGGCCGTCCCGCATCTTGAACACCATGGTCTTGCCGTCCTTGGATATGTTGGAGACGATCTCGCGGGTATCGAGACAGATATTCTCGGCATAGGCCGGCGCGGTCAGGGTGAGCAACACCGATGCGATCACAAACTTTCTCATGACTTCCTCCATGTGCCCCGCGGTTTGATTGTCTGCCTTCCGCGGGCGTGACGCAAGTTCTACTACACTTGTCATAGTTCGGCAGGACCTTCTACTTGACGCAACGCCCAGCAGAGCCCAAAGGTCCGCTTCCGTTGATGAATCCCATGGAGAATGCCGTGTCCGCTGCCCCCGAACAGGTCACCGTAACCTTGCCTGACGGCAAGGCTTTGACCTTTCCCAGGGGCGTGACCGGGGGCGAGATCGCCGCCGCCATCGGGCCGGGCCTGGCCAAGGCCGCCCTGATCATCACTCTGGACGGCAAGGAATGGGACCTGTTCCGCCCCATCGAGCAGGACGCGCATGTCCGCATCATCACCAGGAAGGACCCGGAGTCGCTGGAGCTGATCCGCCACGACATGGCGCATGTCCTGGCCATGGCGGTGCAGGCGCTTTATCCGGGCACCCAGGTGACCATCGGCCCGGCCATCGATGACGGCTTCTATTACGACTTCGCCCGCGCCGAGCCCTTTACCCCTGAAGACCTGCCCAAGATCGAAGAGGAGATGCGCAAGATCATCAAGGCGGGGCTTCCCACCCGCCGCGAGGTATGGCCGCGCGACCAGGCGGTCGAGCACTTCAAGGGCATCGGCGAAAGCTACAAGGCCGAACTGATTTCCAGCATCCCGGCCGGCGAGGATGTCTCGATCTACTGGCATGGCGACTGGCAAGACCTGTGCCGCGGCCCGCACTTTCGCACCACCGCCGAAATCGGCGACGCCTTCAAGCTGACCAAGATCGCCGGCGCCTATTGGCGCGGCGATTCCAAGAATGCCCAGCTCCAGCGCATCTACGGCACCGCTTGGCGCGACAAGAAGGAATTGGACGAATATCTGCTGCGGCTGGAGGAAGCCGAAAAGCGCGACCACCGAAAGCTGGGCCGCGAACTGGAACTGTTCACCTTCGATCCCGATGTCGGCGCCGGCCTGCCGTTATGGATGCCCAACGGCATGGTGATCCGCCAGGAACTGGAATTCCTTGCTCTGCAGGAAGAACGCAAGGACGGCTATCGCCGGGTGGCGACGCCGCACATCGCCAAGGAAGCGCTCTATTACCGCTCGCGCCACCTGCCCTATTACGGCGAAGGCATGTATGCGCCGCTGGATATCGATGGCGAGAATTATCGCCTGCGGCCGATGAACTGCCCGCATCATCATTTGATCTATGGCGCGACCCGCCACAGCTATCGCGAGCTGCCCTTGCGCATCGCCGAATATGGCCAGGACTATCGCTATGAAGCGTCGGGCGGCCTGTCGGGCCTGATGCGGGTGCGCGGCTTCTGCATGAACGACGCCCACATCTATTGCCGCTACGACCAGGCCAAGGATGAGTTCATCCGGGTGATGAAGCTGCATGCCCGCTATTACGACCTGCTCGACATCAAAGAATACTATATGCGGCTGTCGCTGCCGGATCTGAACAAACTGGACAAGTTTGTCGACGAGCCGCAGAAATGGCTGGATGCGTTGTCCATCATCCGCCAGGCGATGGACGAGTCCGGCATGAAATATGTCGAAGGCAAGGGCGAGGCCGCCTTCTACGGCCCCAAGATCGACTTCATGATCAAGTCGGCGATCGGCACCGAATACACCATCTCCACCAACCAGCTCGACTTCCTGGCGACCGAGACCTTCGACCTGAAATATATCGGCGAGGACGGAGCGGACCATCCGGTCTATGTCATCCACCGTGCGCCGCTGGGCACGCATGAGCGCTTCACCGCCTTCCTGATCGAGCATTATGCCGGCGCCTTCCCCACCTGGTTGGCGCCGATCCAGGCGCGGATTATCCCCATCTCTGACAAGGCGGCCGACTATGCCCAGACGGTGGTGGATGCGCTGTTTGCCGCTCCCGTCGTCAATGGAACCGCGGGCTTGCGCGTGGACATCGACACCAGCGCGGAGCGGATGCAGAAGAAGATCCGCGACGCCCAGCTGCAAAAAATCCCCTATATGCTGGTGGTGGGCGAGCGGGAGGCGGCGGAAGGCAAAGTCGCGGTTCGGCTGCGTTCCGGCAAGGATTTGGGCGCCATGCCCCTGGAAAGTGTCATCGCCCGCATCAAGAACGAGGCGGAATCCCGGGCGGATGTGGCCGAATAGCCCTTCCCGAATGGCTCCGGACTGCCTATCTTACCGGCGAATCCGGCGAACCCGCCGGAGCGCCAATCCGGCGCACCCCGAAAGGTCCCCCGCTTGCGTCCATGATCGAACCTCGTTTCGCCTGGAACCAAGAGGAACCAGCGAGACGGGAATGCGCGCGGCTGTACACAGGAGAGAGTCATAGTTCCCAGACGTTTTCAGGGTAATGCCCCGCCGCCGGCCAAGGATGGACCGCGCATCAACGACGAAATCACCGCCAAGACCATTTTCCTGATCGGCGACGACGGCCACAAGTATGGCGAGATCGGCCTGGACGAGGCGTTGGCGCTGGGCGAGGAAAAAGGCTTCGACGTGGTCGAGGTCTCCCCCGACAACAAGCCGCCCGTCTGCAAGCTGATGGACTATGGCAAGTTCAAATACGAACAGCAGAAAAAGGCCAACGAGGCCCGCAAGAAGCAGAAGGTCATCGAGATCAAGGAGATCAAGATGCGCCCCACCATCGACGATCATGATTACGACGTGAAGATGCGGGCGATGAAGCGCTTCTTCGACGATGGCGACAAGGTCAAGGTGACCTTGCGCTTCCGCGGCCGCGAAATGGCCCACCAGCATCTGGGCATGGATCTTCTGACCCGCGTGCAGAAAGACACCGAAGTCTTCGCGAAACTTGAGCAGTATCCGAAGATGGAAGGGCGGCAGATGATGATGGTTTTGGCGCCGCGATAAGCCGGATGCTTATCGCGCGCCAAAAGCGCGGCGCGCCCAAGCGCCGCGCCGGACCTCGCGCCCCGATAGGGCGCTCGAACCATCATTTAAGCCCCGGTGCTGATATCAAGTG
>JACCXK010000030.1 GCA_013697055.1 Alphaproteobacteria bacterium | reverse complement strand
GATCCCATGCGCCCAGCGCCGATCAGAAGGATGCTCACGGGGTCACGACCTTGCCATCAGGCTTGGCCGGCGCACTCCAGCACCGCCGACGCAATCGCCTCTTCGGCCGTCTTGCCGCCCCACAGCACGAACTGGAAGGCGGGGTAGTAATGTTCGCAGGCTTCCAGCGCCAGGTTGAGCAGCGCTTCGCATTGGGCGGCGCTGGCTTCGGCGTCGGGGAAGATCATGGCATGACGGAAAATGATGGTGCCGTCCTGGGGCCACAGGTCGAAATGGCCGATCCACAGCTTGGCGTTCACATGCATCAACAGGTCGGCGACATTCTGGCGCCGCACCCCTTCGCTGATCCGCATGTCGAAGGCGCTGGACAGGTGCAGGGACTGCAAATCCTCCCGCCAGGAGAAGTTGAAGTGATGGTCGCTCCACTTGCCCGCCACCGACAGGTTCAATTCATCCCGGCCGGCACGCTCAAAAGCCCAGCCATTGGCCTCCACCGCCCGCTCCAGCAGGTCCAGCGGGTGCAATGTGTCCAGTGGCTCGTCGTCCAGGTGTGTGAAGGTCATCAGCAACTCCAGCCACAAAACGAAGCAGTCGCGATCCAAACTGGCACAAGATCTGGAGAAAACAAGAGTCCGGGAGTCGCCATCCCCGCCCGCGGAAAAGATTCCACAGCTTTGAATCGGCTCACAGATTCGAGATGAGGGAGTCGTGGATGACTCCTAAGTGTTTGATTTGGATTCCAAAGCAGCCACACGGGCAGCAAGGGCTTCATTCTCGGCGCGGGCCTTGGCGGCCATCGCCTTGACCGCTTCAAATTCCTCGCGCGGCACAAAATCCATGTCGGCCACCAGCCGTTCCAGCCGCTGGCGCATGAAGGTGTCGATCTCGGTGCGCACGCTCTGGGCCATGCCGGCGGCGTCGGTGAAGGCCTTGGCCACGCCGTCCAGGAAGGGATTGTCGGTCTGCGCCATAGGAACCTCACTTTCGCCTTCTATATGGCGGCCACCTGCGCTTGACACAAGCCGCGAAGCAACCCGATTTACCC
This sequence comes from Alphaproteobacteria bacterium, assembly GCA_013697055.1. Lineage (GTDB taxonomy): Bacteria > Pseudomonadota > Alphaproteobacteria > Micropepsales > Micropepsaceae > Rhizomicrobium. The sequence continues at coordinate 15,868 of JACCXK010000030.1, read as the reverse complement.
GCCCATGGTCCAGGCCCTGCTCCCATTCCCCCATATCGATCCGGTGCTGCTGCACATCTGGGGGCCGCTGGAAATCCGCTGGTACGCCTTGTCCTATATCGCCGGGCTGGTGCTGGCCTGGTGGGGCATCGCCCGCGTCCTGCGCGACAAGGCCCTGTGGGCGCATCCGCCCTTCAACGGCAAACCGCCCGCCACCCAGGACGAGATCGGCGACCTCGTGGTGTGGGCCACCTTCGGTGTCATCCTGGGCGGAAGGCTGGGCTGGGTGCTGATCTACGGTACGCTTCTGTGCAGCGTCACCCCCGACTATGCCCGCTTCTGCGAAGGGCTGCCGATGGGGTTCCTCACCGACCCCCTCCGCATCATCGCCGCCTGGGAAGGCGGCATGTCCTTCCATGGCGGCCTTTTGGTCGTGGTGGTCGCGGTTTGGCTGTTTGCCCGCCGTCGCAAGCTCAGCATGTTGTCGCTGGCGGACCTCGCCTGCGCCTTCGCCCCCATCGGACTTTTCTTCGGCCGCCTCGCCAATTTCATCAATGGCGAATTGTGGGGCCGGGCCACCGACGTGTCCTGGGCAATGATCTTCCCGCGCGACGCGCTGCACCTGCCGCGCCATCCCAGCCAATTGTACGAAGCCGCGCTGGAAGGCGTGGTGCTGTTCGTGTTGCTGCAGATCGCGTTGCGCCTGTTCCGCGCCCATGAACGGCCGGGCCTGATCTCGGCGCTGTTCTTTTTGGGTTACGGCACCTTCCGCTTCATCTGCGAATTCTTCCGCGAGCCCGATACCGGGTTCCTCGGCCCGGTCAGCATGGGCATGGCCTTGTCCATTCCGGTCTGGCTGACGGCGGGCGCGTTGTTCTGGGTGGCCTATACCCGGCCGCGCAACGCATGAGCCTGAAAGCCCGCATTGCCGCCTTGATCGAGGCCCAGGGCCCGATGTCGGTGGCGCAATTCATGACCATCGCGCTGCTGGATCCCAAGGACGGCTATTACCCCAACCGCGAGGCCATCGGCGCCTGCGGCGATTTCATCACCGCGCCGGAAGTCAGCCAGATGTTCGGCGAGATGGTCGGGCTGTGGCTGGTGCAGGCCTGGGCCGACCAGGGCAGCCCGAAAAATCCGCGGCTGGTGGAACTGGGACCGGGACGCGGCACCCTGATGGCCGACATATTGCGCACCGCTTCAGTGGCGCCGGAATTTCTCGCCGACCTGGATGTGGTGATGATCGAGGCCAGCCCCGCCATGCAGGCCCAGCAGGCTGAGAAGCTGCGCGGGCTTGGTGCGGATTTGTCGTGGCAGGCCCAGTTCGACGATCATCTGGGCGACCGGCCGCTGTTTCTGGTGGCCAACGAGTTCTTCGACGCCCTGCCGGTGCGCCAATATGTCAAGACCGAGCGCGGCTGGTGCGAGCGCATGGTGACGGCGTTGCATGGCGAGCTCACCTTCGCGCTGGCGCCGGTGCCGCTGCCCAAATCGTCGGTGCCCGCCGGCCGCGAGGCCGCGCCCGATGGCGGGGTCTATGAATCTTCGCCGGCTTCCACCGCGCTGGCCGAACACATCGCCCGCATCATCGCCACCAAGGGCGGCGCGGCGCTGGTGCTGGACTATGGCTATGGCGAAGCGGCGGGCTTTTCCGAAACCCTGCAAGCCGTTAGCGGCCACCGCTTTGCCGAGGCACTGGTTGATCCGGGACAGGACGACATCTCCGCCCATGTGGATTTCGCCGCACTGGCGGCCGCGGGCAAGCGCGGCGGCGCCGCCGTGTTCGGCCCGGCGACCCAAGGGATGTTCCTGGCCAATATCGGCATTACCGAACGCGCCGAGCAACTGATGAAGGCCAATCCGGACTCGTCCCGCGATATTCTGACCGCCACCGAGCGGCTGATCGGCAACGACCAGATGGGATTGCTGTTCAAGGCGCTGGCCTTCGCGCCGCCTTCGATCAGCGACATGGCCGGATTCGCGCCATGATGCGGCTGGAATCGCCCCGGCTAAAGGCGGACGGCATCGCGCACGGTTTCTTCTCGCGTGAAGGCGGTGTCTCCACCGGCATTTATCAATCCCTGAACTGCGGCCCCGGTTCGAAGGACGCGCCCGAAGCCATCGCGGAAAATCGCCGCCGGATCGCCGCGGCCCTGGTCCCCGGCGGCCAGCCGCCGCAGCTTGTCAGCCTCAACCAGGTCCATAGCAATATCGTCCACATCCTTCCCGCCTGGGAATCGCGCCCCGAAGGCGACGCCATGGTGACCGCTGCGCCGGGCCTGGCGCTGGGCATTCTCACGGCCGACTGCGCGCCGGTGCTGTTTACCGATCCCAAGGCGCGCGTGATCGGCGCTGCCCATGCCGGGTGGAAAGGCGCGCTGGGCGGCGTGTTGGAAGCCACGCTGGACGCGATGGAAAAACTGGGCGCCATGCGGATGCGCATCCAGGCGGTGATCGGGCCCTCGATCAGCCAGGACGCTTACGAAGTGGGCTGGGACTTCCGCGACCGTTTCCTGGAACTGGGCCTGAAACAGCGCCGCTTTTTTGTGCCGTCCGATAAAGAGGGCCATTACCGCTTCGATTTGCCCGGCTTTGTGGCGCACCGGTTAACCACCGCAGGCGCCGGATCGGTGGAATCGCTCGTGGAAACCATGGGGGTCTGCACCTATCCGCCGGAAAACGGCTATTTCAGCTTCCGCCGCACCACCCATGCCGGCGAACCCGATTATGGCCGCCAAATCTCGGCCATTGTGTTGACCGGGTAACAGCGGCGGGAGCGTCGGCGAAGCCGGAGCGACCAAATACAAGTCGACCGTTGCGGGTTGCACCCCCAGCGGCTAAAAGCCCGTCATCAAAGTTTCACTGGGGCACAGTCGGATGACGGATCTGAACGGATCGCGAGGCATGCGCCTTATCACCGGCAACTCCAACCAGCTGCTGGTCGATGCGATCAGCGCCTATCTGGGGCTCACCCCGGTCAACGCCGATGTCCGCCGCTTCTCCGACGATGAGATTTTCGTGGAGGTGCATGAAAATGTCCGCGGCGAGGACATGTTCGTGATCCAGAGCACCTCCTGCCCCGCCAACGACAATCTGATGGAATTGCTGATCATGATCGACGCGCTGCGCAGGGCCAGCGCCCGGCGCATCACCGCGGTAATTCCCTATTTCGGTTATGCCCGCCAGGACCGCAAGGTCGGCCCGCGCACCCCGATCTCGGCCAAGCTGGTCGCCAACATGATCACCGAGGCCGGCGCCAACCGGGTGCTGACGGTGGACCTGCATGCCGGCCAGATTCAGGGCTTTTTCGACATCCCCACCGACAATCTGTTCGCCCAGCCGGCGATCGTGAAGGACATCCTGGAAAACCTGAACGGCAAGGAGCCGATGGTGGTCTCGCCCGATGTGGGCGGCGTGGTGCGCGCCCGCGCTTTGGCGACGCGCCTCAACACCGACCTCGCCATCGTCGACAAGCGCCGCCAAAAGGCGGGCCAATCGGAAGTGATGAACATCATCGGCGATGTCGAGGGCCGGCCCTGCATCCTGATCGACGACATCGTGGATTCCGGCGGCACCCTGTGCAACGCGGCCGAGGCGCTGCTGAACAACGGCGCCACCGAAGTCTATGCCTATGCCACCCATGGCGTGCTGTCGGGCAAGGCGGTCGAGCGCATCAGGAATTCCAGGCTCAAATCCATGGTGGTCACCGACACCATCGGCACGACGCCGGAAATGTTGACCTGCCCCAACCTGCGCTCCATCACCATCGCGCCGCTGCTGGGCGAAGCGATGCGGCGCATCAACAATGAAGCCTCGGTTTCGAGCCTGTTCGACTAGAACCACGAGGAGCAACCATGCCTCGGCACTCTAAAAATCACGAATTTTTGAGCACGCTATACGAACCATCCGGCGCACCCAATTATTCTCAGTTTGCAAAGCAATGTGGAAAGCATCCCGCGCAGATTCATGACCGCCTGAAAAATGGCAACGTTGTCACTGCGAAGTTTTTGCTGTCGTGCTTGCAACATCTTTTTGGCTGGAGCGTTTCGCCAAGAATGGAGATAGCCGCTTTTCCTGAGATACGCGATATTCCAAATTCATCTGGGGTGTACGTTATTTATGATTCAGGCGGCAATGTACTTTACGTTGGAAAAGCAACCGATTTTAGAGCTGAGATTCGCCAAGCCTGTAATCGAAAAATTCCCGTGGGAATAAGGCTTGGTCCAAAATTGAAGAAGGTCAACCCTAAGATAAACGATCTCGCTGCGTATCTTTCGCTTTACGAGATTCCATCCAAAAGGGTGCGCCACAACTTTGAATCGATGCTTTTGAGGATCATAGCCAACCAAACTCACAACAGTAATATTGGAACCGCGACCTAGTTTTAATGCGGACAGCACAACCCGCCCGTTAGGCGAGAAGCGAGATCACTACCGCTTCGACCACTACAGCCAAGACCCAATGGCCGGCATCGATCACCGTCAGGGTCATGGATTTCTGCTGGAACAGGTTGTTGACCAGGGTCGAGGTCGCCAGGAACCCCACCCCGATGGTCAGGCCGGCGATGGCGGAGGGCACCAGTCCCATCACCCCCAGGTTGGTCAGGAGCTGATAGAGCACCGCCGACATCACGACCGCCGCCAGGAAGGACACGACCATGGGCGTCATGGGCATCTTCTTGTCCTTGCAGTCGTCCGGGTTGAGGCCCAGGGCCCGCTGGTAGGGCTTTGACAGGACCCCGTACCAGACGGCCCCGAAGATCCACCCGGCCACCCCCGCCGCCAGGATCGCGATGATTGGATTGTGCATGCCCGTTTCTCCCTGTTTCCGGGAGGCTAACACGGGTTTTGCGCCCCCAAAGCGCCGGTTGCGCGCGTTAAGTCCTTGCGCTAAAAGCCTCGCCTTTCCGGGGGGCCACAGGCCTTTTCCGGGCACCGAAGGATCAGGAAAAATGGCGCAGGTTCAAGAACTTAAGGTCGAAGCGCGTGACGGCACGGGCAAGGGTCCGGCCTTCCAGGCGCGCAATAAGGGCCTGATTCCGGCCGTTGTCTATGGCGGCAAGGACCAGCCCATGAACGTGGCCGTGGACAGCCGCACCCTGGAGCGCGCCATCGAGGCGGGCCATTTCCTCACCACCCTGCTCGTGCTGGACGGGGCCGGCGCCAAGACCCGCGTGATCCCGCGCGAAGTGCAGCTGGACCCGGTCAGCGACCGTCCGGTGCATGTCGATTTCATGCGTCTGGCCGAAGGCGCCACTGTGCGTCTGGAAATTCCGGTGCATTTCAATGGCCAGGACGTTTCCCCCGGCCTCAAGAAGGGCGGCGTGCTGAACATCGTGCGCCACGCCATCATGCTGATCTGCCCGGCCGACTCCATCCCGAACACCATCGAAGTGGACGTCTCCAACCTCGACATCAACGAGGCCATCCATCTCAAGGATCTCGCGCTGCCGGGTGGCGTGACGCCCGTCATCCGTGGCCGTGACTTCACCGTCTGCTCCATCGTCGCTTCGACCAGCGTGATCGAAGAGCAGCGCGCTGCCGCGGCCGCCGCCTCCGCTCCCGTGGTCGAAGCCGCGCCTGCCGAAGCCGCCGCTGGCGCCGCGCCCGCTGCTGGTGCCGCGCCTGCCGCCGGCGCCAAGGCTGCGCCCGGCGCCAAGCCGGCCGCCGCTCCGGCCAAGAAGTAATCCCGCGCCAAAGGGGGCGGCATGGATACGCCGCTTCTTATCGCCGGGCTGGGAAACCCTGGTTCGCAATATGCGAAAAACCGGCACAATGCCGGCTTCATTGTGCTGGACGAACTGCACGCCCATCACAAGTTCGGTCCCTGGAAGGCCAAGTTCGACGGGCTTCTGTCGGAAGGCTCCTTGGCGGGCCGCAAGACGTATCTGCTCAAACCCCAGACCTTCATGAACCTGTCCGGCGATTGCATCGCGCCGGCGTTGCGCTTCTACAAGCTGCCGCTGGAGGCGCTGGTGGTGGTGCATGACGAGATCGATCTGGCGGCGGGCAAGCTGAAAGTGAAGACCGGCGGCGGTGATGCCGGGCAGAATGGCTTGCGCTCCATCACCGCCGCGATGGGACCGGAGTACCGCCGGGTGCGGCTGGGCATCGGCCACCCCGGCGACAAGGAACGCGTCACCGGCCATGTGCTGCAGAATTTCAGCAAGGACGACATCGCCTGGCTGAAGCCGCTGGTGGACGCGATGGTCGAGGCCGCGCCGCTGCTGGCGCGCGATGACGACACCGGATTCATGAGCAAGGTCGCGCTGCTGACTGCGCCGCCCAAACCTCCCAAAGAGCCAAAGAAGAAAGACATCGCGTAATGGGTTTCAAATGCGGAATCGTGGGCCTGCCCAATGTCGGCAAGTCTACCCTGTTCAACGCCCTCACCCAGACGGCGGCGGCGCAGGCGGCCAACTACCCCTTCTGCACCATCGAGCCCAATGTCGGCGACGTGGCGGTGCCGGATCCGCGGCTGGAAACCCTGGCCCAGATCGCCGGCAGCGCCGAGATCATCCCCACCCGCATCACCTTCGTGGACATCGCCGGCCTGGTGCGCGGCGCCTCCAAGGGCGAAGGCCTGGGCAACCAGTTTTTGGCCAATATCCGCGAAGTGGATGCGGTGGCGCATGTGCTGCGCTGCTTCGAGGATGACGACATCACCCATGTCGAAGGCAAGATCGATCCGGTTTCCGACGCCGAGACGGTGGAAACCGAATTGATGCTGGCCGACCTGGAGAGCCTGGAAAAACGCATCAAGCCGCTGGAGAAGAAAGCCAATAGCGGCGAAAAGGAAGCCAAGGACCAGCTGGCTTTGATGATGAAGGCGGTGACGTTGCTGCGTGAAGGCAAGCCCGCCCGCCGCGCCGATCTGACGCCGGAAGAACGCGGCCCCTATTCCCAGCTGGGCCTGATGACCGCCAAGCCGGTTCTGTATGTGTGCAATGTCGAGGAAGCCTCCGCTGCCACCGGCAACGCGATCTCGGCCAAGGTCGAAGCCATGGCCAAGGCGGAAGGTGCGCGCAGCGTGGTGATCAGCGCCAAGATCGAGGAAGAGATCGCGCAGATGGCCACCGGTGACCGCGCCGATTTTCTGGAATCGCTGGGACTGGAAGAGCCGGGCCTGAACCGGCTGATCCGCACCGGCTATGAATTGCTGGGTCTTTTGACCTTCTTCACCGTGGGTCCCAAGGAAGCGCGCGCCTGGACCGTGACCAAAGGCTCAAAGGGCCCGCAGGCCGCCGGCGTCATCCATACCGATTTCGAGCAAGGCTATATCCGCGCCGAAACCATCGCCTATCCCGACTACGTCGCGGGCAATGGCGAAGCCGGCGCGCGTGAAGCAGGCAAGTTCCGGCTGGAAGGCAAGGAGTACGTGGTGGCAGATGGCGATGTTATGCACTTCCGGTTTAACAATTAAATCCCACTGTCATTCCCGGCGAGCGCCGCAACGCGGCGCGAGGGAAGGGAACCCAGGTGGATGGATCAAACCCGGTCTGCCCACCTGGATCCCCTTCCCTCACGCGAAGCTACCGCTTCTCGTTCGCCGGGGATGACACGCTTAGCGTGTCAGTTCTTCACCCATCTCCGGAAGTTCGGCACATTGGTGAAGCCGGTATAGATATTGTCCTGGTCGTCCACCGCCACCGCCTCGATGGCGTTGTATTCGCCCCACGGAATGAACCCGATCACCTTGCCGTCGCGGATATGGCCCCAGCGGATACCGTTCTTGAAGCCCGGATTGTTCTGGGCGCTGGACAGCGAGTCCGCGACATAGAGCATGTCGCCCTTGATGAAGATGCCGCTGGGCCGGCCGAACTGGCGCCATTCCGCCAGGAACTTGCCCTCCTGGTCAAAGATCTGGATGCGGCTGTTGGAACGGTCGGCGACGTAGAGGCGTCCCGCTTTGTCCATCGCCAGGCCATGTGTTGAATTGAATTCCCCCGGCCCTGAGCCCAGCTTGCCCCAGGCGTGCAGGAATTTGCCGCGAGGATCGTATTTCAGGATCCGATTGTTGGTTTTGTCACTATGGCCGTCGGCAACAAAAATGCTGCCGTCCGGCGCGACCAGCACATCGGAAACGCCGTCGAAATGGTCGGTGCTGAAGCCCTTGGTGCCGGGCACGCCCATGGTGCGCAGCAATTTGCCGTCCGGGGTATATTCATGGATCACGTCGGCAATGACGTTGCTCTGCGAGATGCCTTCCACCAGCCAGACATGACGGTCGCGGCCGATGAAGATGCCGTGGGGATAGAGGAATTTCCCTGCGCCCCAATGCTTCACCAGCTTGCCGCTGGCATCGAATTTCAGCACCGGATCGAGAGTCTTGTCCTTGGCGCAGCCGTCATCAGGCTTGCCGCAACGCTCGAACACCCAGACGCTTTTGCCGTCGCGGTCCATATCCACCGCCGAGACGCCGCCGAAGCTGCGGCCCAGCTTCGCCCAGCCTTCATCGACATGGTACGGATTGGGATAGTCGTTGGGATCGTGCGGCGGCGGCATGGCCACCGGCGGCGCATCCGCCGCGTACGCATTGGCCGCCAGCGCGAAAACAGCAAAAACAGCATGTCGCAAGCGCATGATGCCCCCTTTTTTGGCCAATCTGATGTGGCCTTGGGATGAGCGTAACGCATAGGCAGGACGTGGCAAGATGGTAGCAGCACCCAAACTTGTCATCCCCGGCCGAGCGCCATGTCATGGCGCGAGGGGAAGGGGACCCAGGTGGTCAGACTAGACTTAGCCTACCCACCTGGGTTCCCTTCCCTCACATCGCCTGCGTTGCAGGCGATGCTCGCCGGGAATGACAAGTATGCTTAACGGAGTGAAGCTTCGATATTCCCGCCGTCCACGGTAATGACCGCGGCCGTGGTTTTGGAGGCGGTGGCCAGATAGACGAAGGCATCGGCCACGTCTTCCGCCGTCACTTCGCGCTTGAGCAGGTTTCCGCTCATGTAATCGGTCTCGGACACGCCCCGCGCCTTGGAGCGCGCCGCCACCATGTCGTCGGTGAGCAAGCCCGAACGGATGCGGTCGGCATTGACCGCATTGGCGCGGATGCCGTCCTTGCCGTGATCCAGGGCATATTGCTTGACCAGGAACAGGGTCGCCGCCTTGGGCAGGCCATAGGGCCCGAAATCCTTGCCCGGATTGACCGCCTGTTTGGAGGTGTTGAACAACAAGCAGCCGAAAGTGCCCTGGGCCAGCATGATGCGGGTGGCGTGCTGCGACACCGCCTGGTGGGCCCAGAAATTCAGCTCGAACGACTTGCGCAAGGTCTCGTCATCGACATGGCCGATGGCGCCCTGCCAGGCCGCGCCGGCATTGGACACCACGATATCCACGCCGCCGAAGGCCGACACCACCGCGTCGAACGCGGCGCGGATGCTCAGTGGCTGGGTAACGTCGCATTCCACCGCCAGCGCCTTGCCGCCGATCTTCCTGGCCACCACCTTGGCGGCTTCCAGATCGCGGTCCAGCACCGCAACTTCGGCGCCTTCCCTGGCCATGGCGCGCGCCGTGGCGGCGCCGATGCCCGAACCGCCGCCGGTGATCACCGCCACCTGGCGGGCCAGCGACTTTTCGTTGGACTTGCCCAGCTTGGCCTGTTCCAGCGACCAGTATTCCACTTCGAACATGTCGAATTCGCTGATGCTGCGATATTCGCCCATCGCCTCGGCATCGGTGATCACCGCCACGGCATTCTCGGCAATGTCGGCGGCGATGGCGGCGTCCTTGGCGGAGGCGCCGATCCCGAACATGCCGACACCCGGCACCAGGATGATGCGCGGCAGCGGGTCCAGTTCCTTTTTCTTCACCGCGCTCTTGGCGTTGTTGTCTTCGAAGTAGCGGTGATAGCGGGCGACATAGGCGGCGACCGCCTCGTGCACGTCCTTCGTCCATTCTTCCAGCTTGCCGGCTTCCGGCGCCGGCACGATCACCGGCCAGTTCTTGGTGCGGATGGTATGATCAGGCGTCACCACGCCGACCTGGCTGTAACGCGCCAATTCGGCGCCGTTCACGTAATTCAGGATCTGCTCATTGGTGCGAAAATCCAGCAACTGGCGTTTGGCGGTGCCGGCTGTGGCGTTCTTCTCGATCGCCACCGCGCCGCGCAGGATGGGCGCGATTTCCGGCACCGAGGCGATGTTGGACGGCAGCTTGCCCGGGATGATGGTCTTGCGCTGCAGCTTCAGCCGTTCCTCGGCCATGGTGACGAATTCGATCATGCGGCCATAGGCCTGTTCGGCGGTGTCGCCCATGGTGAAGATGCCGTGCTGCAGCAGGATCAGGCCTTCTGCCTTGGGATGCTTGTCGAACACCTCGGCCACCGCCTTGGCCAGCGCAAAGCCGGGAATGGTGTAAGGCACATAGGCGACGCGGTCGCCATAGACTTCGTGCACGAGCGCCTTGTTGTCGGGCTGGTCGGTCAAGGCCAGCACGGCGGTGGAATGGACATGGTCGATGAATTTGTGCGGCAGGAAGGCATGCAACAGGGTTTCCACCGACGGATTGGGGGCGGACGAGTCCAGCAGATTGATGCGCTGGTAATTCACCATGTCCTCGTCGGACAGCTTGTCCAGCTTGCGCAACTTGCGCAGGGGTTCCAGACGCACGGCGGGAAGACCTGCCGGCTCGATCACGCCCATGTCCCAGCCCGAGCCCTTGATGCAGATCACGTCCACATCGTCGCCCAACTGGTCTTTCACAGTCGTCTTCACCGACGTGTTGCCGCCGCCATGCAGCACCATTTTGGGATCGCTGCCCAGCAGGCGTGTGGTGTAGGTGCGCACCGCCTGGTCCGCATTGACGCCTTTGGGGGCGTAACGGGTGACGAATTCCTGCGCGTCTTTGTCGGACCAACCGCTCTTCATTGGGCAAACCCTATTTCGGAAAAAGGCTCCGTAAGCCTTCGGGGGTAGCGGCGCAAGTGCCGCGTTCGGTGATGAAACCGGTGACCAATCGCGCCGGGGTGACGTCGAAACCGGGATTGGCAGCGCCGCTGCCAGGAGCGGCGATTTCCACCACTGTCACGGAACCGTCAGGAAGCCGGCCGGCCATCTTCAGCACTTCATCAGGTGAGCGTTCCTCAATGGGAATGTTGCGGCCGCTGTCCAGGGTCCAGTCGATGGTGGAACTGGGCAGCGCCACATAGAAAGGCACATCGTTGTCCTTGGCCGCCAGCGCCTTCAGATAGGTGCCGATCTTGTTGGCGACATCGCCATTGGCGGTGACCCGGTCGGTGCCCACGATCACCATGTCCACTTCCCCGGCCTGCATGAAATGGCCGCCGGCATTGTCGGCCAGGATGGTGTGATCCACACCATGGCTGCCGAGTTCAAACGCGGTCAGCGAGGCGCCCTGGTTGCGCGGCCGGGTTTCGTCGACCCAGACATGCAGCGGAATGCCGTCGTCATGCGCCAGATAGATCGGCGCCAGCGCGGTGCCGTAATCCACCGTCGCCAGCCAGCCGGCATTGCAATGGGTGAGGATATTGACGGTCTTATCTTTTTTTTGGCCCGCCTTCTTGTCCGCGAGTTCGCGGATGATCTTGAGACCGTTCCGGCCGATCGCCTGGCTCATCGCCACGTCTTCGTCGGCGATGGCAGCGGCTTCCTTCCAGGCCAGCGCGGCGCGCGCCTCGCGCGGCTGGTTCAGCAGCGCGTCGCGCATGCGCTTCAGCGCCCAGCGCAGGTTGATGGCCGTCGGCCTGGTCTCGGCCAGCATGTCATGGACCTTGGTCAGATTGTCGTCTGACGGATCTTCGCGCACCGCCAGCGCCAGCCCATACGCCCCTACCGCGCCGATCAGCGGCGCGCCGCGGGTTTGCATGGTGAGAATCGCATGGGCCGCCGCTTCCGCGTTGCGCAGGGTCAGGGTGGCCAGTTCATGCGGCAGCCTGGTCTGGTCGATGATGCCGAAGGCATCCTCGCCGATCGGCCAGACAGAGCGGTAGTGCGTTCCGTTGATTTTCATGGCGCTGCGGGAGCGGTTGCCTTCATCGACTTGTATTCGCTGAACTGCGCATACCAGCCGGCTAATTTGGGGCGGGAACTCTTCCAATCAAGGTCCGGCAGGCGAAAATCGATGTAGCCCAGGGCGCAGGCGACGGAAATCTCGCCAATGGTGGGATCCTTGGGGAAGTTCACCCGCTCCAGCGCATCCAGCCCCGCCGTGATCGTCGCCAGGCAGCGGGCGATGCGGTCGGGATTGCGGCGCTCTTCCGGTTCGATCAGTTCATAGCGCCAGGCCACGGCGGCGTCGGCGACGCCATCGCCCAGCGCCTGAAGCCCCAGCGCCTTCCAGCGCCCGCTGGTATTCTTGAAAATGTTCATGCCGGGGAAGAATTTCCCGCCGCCGGTGTGGTTGAGATATTCGCAGATCACCGGGGAATCGAACAGCGACGAGCCGTCATCCAGCACCAGGATGGGAATCTGCTTCAGCGGATTGTAGCGGCGCAGGCTTTCGTCATTGCGCGCCTGGACGGTGATGACGTCCAGCTTCAATCCCAGCTCATGGGCGATGATCCGCGCCTTGCGCGCGAACGGCGACACCGGATGGGAATACAGCTTCAACTAATGACCCTCGAAGGCGACCAGCGCCGTCACCGGCTTGCCGAGAGCCCGCAATTTGTCGGCACCGCCCAGATCGGGCAGCTCAATGACAAAAGAACAGCCCACGATGTTGGCTCCGGCGCGTTCCAGCAGCCTGATGCCGGCAAAGGCGGTGCCGCCGGTGGCAATCAGGTCATCCACCAGCAACACGCGCTCGCCCTTTTCCAGGGCGTCGATATGGATCTCGACCCGGTCCTTGCCATATTCCAGGTCGTAATCCTCGCCGATCACGGTGTGGGGCAGCTTGCCCTTCTTGCGCACCGGTATGAAACCCACCGAAAGCTGGTGCGCCACCGCCCCGCCCAGGATGAAGCCGCGCGCTTCCAGCCCCGCCACCTTGTCGATCTTCAGCCCCGCATAAGGCTGCACCATCTCGTCCACGGCGCGGCGGAAGGCGCGCGGATTGCCGAGTAATGTGGTGATGTCGCGGAACAGGATGCCCGGCTTGGGATAGTCGGGAATGGTGCGGATGGCGTCTTTATAGTCCATGGGTTCAGGCTTTCCTTAAGACTCGGCCGGCGACCGCGTCGAGTTTCGCCACCAAGGCGGGATCGCGCTTGTCGGGCGCGGTGATCAGCGCCATGTCCAGCATGGTCTCCACGCCCAGCGGGCAGCTTTCGCGCTGCGGCCCCAGCTTGGGCGCCACCGCCTGGATCAGCCGGCGCGCATTGGCAGCGTTGCTGGTCATCACCTTGATCACCGCGTCCACCGTCACCGAGTCATGATCTTCGTGCCAGCAATCATAATCGGTCACCATGCCGACAATGGCGTAGGGCAGTTCCGCCTCGCGGGCCAGCTTGGCTTCCGGCATCGCTGTCATGCCGATCACGCTGCAATCCCAGCCGCGATAGAGGAAGCTTTCGGCGCGGGTGGAGAATTGCGGACCCTCCATGCAGATATAAGTGCCGCCTTCGCTGTGATCGATCTTCTGTTCGCGCGCCGCCAGGGTGAGGGCGCCGGACAGGCGCGGGCAGATCGGATGGGCCATGGGGACATGGGCGACGAAGCCGGGACCGAAGAAGCTTTTCTCGCGCGCGAAGGTGCGGTCGATGAACTGGTCGGCCATCACGAAGGTGCCAGGCGGCAGTTCCTCTTTCAGGGAACCGCAGGCCGAGACGCTGATCACGTCGGTGACACCGATGCGCTTCAAGGCGTCGATGTTGGCGCGGTAGTTGATCGAGCTGGGGGTCTGGATATGGCCGCGGCTATGGCGCGGCAGGAACACCAGGTCCACCCCCGCATAGGTGCCGGTCAGCAGCTGGTCGGAAGGCTGCCCCCACGGGCTTTTGACCGTCTGCCACTGGGCATTTTCCAGGCCGTCGATCTGATAGACGCCGGATCCTCCGATGATACCCAAAACCGTTTTGGTCACAGCTTCACGCCTCGCTTATTTTGGTCGCTCGTCCGTACGCTGCCGCTCCGGACCGCGCCTACGCTCCTGCCGATAATCCCAAGCACGGTTTTGGTCATGAAAAAGGGCGCTTCCTGATGGGGAGCGCCCTTTTATCATGGCAGGTCCGGGGGGCAATGCCCCGGATTTGTGACACCGCCGCTCGCCCAAGCTCGCGGCGCTCGCTGGCTCTCGCAGGTCCACCGGACCTGCTCACGCGCTATCGCGCGCCGCCAGCTCTCAGTGCTGGTCTTTCCAGAGCTTGCGGTAAGCCACAAACAGAAAGCCCGCCAGCATGATCAGAAACGCCATGGCGCCGAAGCCGAAGCGCTTGCGTTCTTCCATTTTGGGCTCGCTGGCCCAGGCCAGGAAGGTCACCACGTCATGGGCTTCCTGCGCGATCGTGGCCTTGGTGCCGTCGGAATAGGTCACCGACTCATCGCTCAGCGGCGGCGGCATGGAAATGTTCCAGCCCTCGAAATAGGGATTGAAATACTTATTCGCCGTCACCTTGAAACCGGCCGGCGACTTCTCGTGGAAGCCGGTCAGGATCGAATAGACATACTGCGCGCCGCCTTCGCGCGCCTTGACGATCATCGACAGGTCCGGCGGATCGGCGCCGCCATTGTTGGCGCGCGACGCGTTCTCGTTGGGATAGGGCGGCGGGAAATGGTCGGCCAAGGTGGCCGAGCGCATCAGGGTCGTGCCCTTGTCATCGACGGTCTCGCCCTTGTCGTTGGGCTCGGCCGGGACCTTGACGGCGGTCGCCAGCGCCTTGGCCTGGGCCTCGGTGAATTCCGGACCGCCCGGCTCGTCCAGATGATGGAACGCCAAGTGTCCCGCGGCATGGCAGCCGGCGCAGACTTCCTTGTAGACCTGATAGCCGCGCTGCAGGGCGCCGCGGTCATAGGTGCCGAACGGGCCTTCGAACGAGAACTTCTCGTCCTTGGGATGCAGGCGCTTGGTGTCCAGGCCTTCGGCAGAGGCTGAGGTCGCCAGCAGCGCCGAGCCCAAAACCGTACCAAGGGCCAAACCGAGAGAAAGAGTCTTCAGCTGCATGGTCATTCTCATTCGGCCGGAGTGGCGGCGGAGTCGCCGAACACGGATTGCGCGATGGAGGCGGGAAGCTTCCTGGGCGTCTCGATCAGGCCGATGATCGGCATGATCAGCCAGAAGAAGGCGAAGTAGTAGATCGAGGCGATACGGGCGACCCACACCAGCGGGATACCGAAGCGCGCCGCATCCACGCTCTGCGCGCCGCAATATCCCAACAGAACGCACACCACCGCGAAAGCCCAGAAGAACTGCTTCATCAGCGGGCGGAAGCGGCAGGAGCGCACGCGGGACGTGTCCAGCCAGGGGATGAACACCAGAGTGACGATGGCGCCGCCCATCACGATCACGCCCAGCAGCTTGTTCGGGATGGACCGCAGCATGGCGTAGAAGGGCAGGAGGTACCATTCCGGCACGATGTCCGGCGGCGTCACCAGGGGATTGGCCGGCTGGTAATTGTCCGGATTGCCGAAGAAGTCCGGCGAAAAGAAGACAAAGCCCGCGAACAGGATGACGAACAGCACCAGGTAGAAAGCGTCCTTCACCGTGTAATAGGGGTGGAAGGGCAGCGTGTCCTGCGGGCTCTTCACATCGATGCCCAGCGGGTTGCTGTTGCCCGGCACATGCAGCGCCCAGATGTGCAGTCCCACCACACCAGCGATGATGAAGGGCAGAAGGTAATGCAGCGAGAAGAACCGGTTCAAGGTGGCGTCGCCCACCGCGAAATCACCCCACAGCCAGGTGGCGATGTGCGTGCCGATCACCGGGATGGCGCTGAACAGGTTGGTGATGACGGTGGCGCCCCAGTAGGACATCTGGCCCCAGGGCAGCAC